>JBBQIZ010000092.1:0-15954 GCA_038325425.1 Chthoniobacterales bacterium | reverse complement strand
CACGCAACTTCTTTTCCCAGTTTCGTTCCGGCTTCGACTTCTCTTCTTCGGGCCTCCAGCGGTCTCGGTGGTGGGGGAGTTGCGGCTGAGGAGAAGGCCTTTGCGGTTTCACTCCATCGCTGCCAAGGACTCAGACTCAGGTGGGGTGTGGTCGCCGGGGGTAGGAGGGATGGTGAATGAAAAGGGGGCGGGAATGAGGATTGGGGATCCTGGTTTCGATGAATCAGGCTTGGTATCAGACCCTGTTGAGTGGGGGAAGGGAGAGGGGTGGGTGATTCGGCGGGAAGCTTGGGTGCGTTGCGGGTTTGCGTTGTGAAAGGGCGGGCTTGCGGGGTTTTTGGGCGGGAGATATTGGGGGTGGTTTTCTGGTTCCGGCTCCGCCGGTCCAAAAATCGAATCCCCTCTATCCCCGGTCTTCCGGTGGGGCGGGTGCGGAAGGGGGGCAGCTTTAGAAACGAGAAATTTATCTGGCGTCCTCGCCCGCGTTTGAGGTGTGCGACGGCGGTCAAGGCTCGCAAAGCGCGCGTTGAATTTGCCGGGGCGGTGTATCTCGTGCCCGTGCGCGCGCCGCCCCGGCGGCGCTGCTCCGAAAGCTGGAAGAAGCCGCCCTCCCTTAAGAATGACATTCTCGATTCTAAAGCTGACCCTTCTCTTCGGCACCAGCGGGCGAATGTCCGGTCAATGAGCCAACTCCCTGAATCTTTTGTCCATGGCGAACACCGATCCATTCAACATCCATCAGCCCGCCCTCTGCTCCGTTCCGGCGGCGGACACTTTGACGCCTTCGGACCGCTACGCCGAGCTGTTCCGCGACGTGCAACTGAGCCGCGTTTTCGAAGACAGCAAAACCTTCGCCGACTGCGTGCCGCGCAAGAACCCGGAGGATATCCTCACCGCTTACCGGATCCGCCGCGGGGAACCGGACTTCGATCTGGCCGCCTTTGTGGACGAGCATTTCGAGCGCTACGAGATGGAAACGGCCGCGTTCGTTTCCGATCCGGACCGCTCGCTGACCGAGCACATCGACCACCTTTGGAAGATCCTCACTCGGCATCCCGGCGAGCATCCGGCGGGTTCTTCGCTGCTGCCGCTGCCCCACGAATACGTGGTGCCGGGCGGCCGTTTCACCGAGCTCTATTACTGGGATTCCTACTTCATCATGCTGGGGCTGGAGGAGAGCGGCTGCCATGAGCACCTGCGCTGCATGGCGGACAATTTCGCCTATTTGATCGAAACCTATGGCCATGTGCCCAACGGCAACCGCACCTATTACCTGAGCCGCTCGCAGCCGCCGGTCTTCGTGCTGATGACCGAGCTCTTCGAGGAGAAGGGCGTTCGGCGCTCCAGCGACTACCTCCCGCACCTCCATCGCGAATACGCCTACTGGATGGAGGGTCAGGAGCGCTTGCGCGAGGGCGAGGCCCACAGCCGCTGCGTCCGGCTGGCCGATGGCGTGGTGCTCAATCGCTACTGGGACGACCGCGACACGCCGCGCGACGAGTCCTACTGGGAAGACATTGAAACGGCGAACCAGAGCGATCGCCCTTGCCACGAGGTTTACCGCGACCTGCGGGCGGGCGCCGAGTCGGGATGGGACTTCAGTTCGCGCTGGCTGGCCACGAGCGACGATCTCTCGTCCATCCGCACCACCTGCATCCTTCCAGTCGATCTGAACAGCCTGCTCTATCGGCTGGAGACGCAGATCGCCAGGCTCAGCGAGATCAAGGGAGACCAAGTCGGGGCCAGGGAATTCGAAAAGCGGGCTCGCTCCCGCCGCGAAGCGATCGACCGCTACCTTTGGAACGAATCGGCTGGGGCCTATTTCGACTACGATTGGCAGCTCGCGCAGCAGCGGGAGAACCTGACCGCGGCCACGGTGACGCCGCTCTTCCTTCAGCTCGCCCGGCCGGAGCAGGCCGAGGCGGTGGCGAAGACAGTGCGCTCCCGCCTGCTCGCCCACGGGGGGCTCGCCACCACCGAGATCGGCAACAGCGGCGAGCAGTGGGATCAGCCCAACGGCTGGGCTCCGCTGCAGTGGATGGGCATCCGGGGCCTGGAGCGCTACGGCCATGTCGAGCTCGCCGAGGAGATCGAGGAGCGCTGGCTGGAGTTGGTGGCCGAAGTCTTCGAGGCGGAGAGCAAGCTGGTGGAAAAATACGACCTGAGATCCTCGGCTCGGAGCGCCGCCGGCGGCGAATACCCGCTGCAGGACGGCTTCGGCTGGAGCAATGGCGTGACCCGCCGCCTGATGCAGGAGGATCCCGAGCACCGGGCCAACCGCTGCCGGGCGGGTTCCGGCCAGCCCAAGATCTGACGGGAATACCGCGCCCCGTTTTCCATTTGTGGAAACAAATGACCGGCCCATATTCAGCGCATGGAAACCCTCCAAATCCTGGGCGTTGCCCTGGGCCTGGCGTCGCTCGCCGGGCTGAATCTGTATCTCACGGTCTTCACCACCGGGCTGGCCATCCAGCAGCAGTGGATCGATGTTAGCCAGCAGTATCCGGAGCTGGCGATCCTGGCGCATCCGGCGATCCTCGCCATCTCGGGGACGATGTATGTGCTGCAGTTTTTCGCCGATAAGGTGCCGTGGGTGGATTCGCTGTGGGATGCGGTGCATACCTTCATCCGGCCGATCGGCGGGGCCTTCCTCGCTATCAAAGTGCTCGGTTCGCCCGATCCGATTTTCGACGTCATCGTGGCCCTGCTCGCCGGCGGCGCGACCTTCGCCGTGCACAGCGTGAAGGCGGGGACGCGGCTCGTGGCTAATCATTCGCCGGAGCCTTTCTCGAATATCGCGCTGAGTGTCGGCGAGGATGTGGCGGTGATCGGCGGCCTTTTGCTGATCAAGCAGGACCCGGTGCTCGCGCTCATCGTCTTCGGGCTGCTCCTCCTCGCCATCGCCTATTTCGGGCCGAAGCTCTTCCGTATGGCCAAGGTGCAGGGGTGGCTGGTGTGGAAAAAGATCTCGTCCCCCGCGTCCGATCAGCTCGCCAGCGAATTGCCCAGGACGCTGCCGCACGAACTCGATATCGCCTTCTTCAGCGTGAATCTCGAGCGCCGCCCCATCGCGTGGTCCGTGCCCTGCATCAGCACTTCGACGCGCGGCATTCCCGGCAATCTTTTCGGCTACATCGTCGGGACGGAGAATAACCCGGACGGGATCGCTTTCGTGGCGAAGCGCCGGTGGTCCACCCTGGCCGTGGAAATCCCGCTCGACCGCTACAAGGTGGTGCATGAGCCGAAGTTCCTGAGCGAGAACGTGGTGCTCTACAGTCTGGAGAAGAAGCCAAAGTATATCTTCCTCTTCGACCGCAGTGAGCGCGCGGTGGTGAAGGCGCTGGTCACCGATCTGCAGCAGCGGCTCGCCGCGCAGCCCGCACCCGCGCCCCCGGTGGAGGAGCCGCAGAAGATCGAAGAACCGCTGGCCACGCCGTAGCGGCGCTCAATCCAGCCCGAAGCAGGCGGGGGTGGCTTCGCGGCAGAGCTCGAGGAAGTCTTCCCATTGCAGTTCCAGCCAGGGATCGGTCCGACGGATGTGCGCGATGGTGGCGGTGGAGATCCCGTCCGCCGCGGTCCTGAGCCGGCGGCTGATCGTGCCGATGCCGCAGTCGAAGATGCGAGCGAGTTCGACCACGCGGAGGTCGTCGGCGTGGTGGAGTTGCAGGAGGACGAAATCCTCCGGCGGGCACTGCGTAAACGCCGCCTGCACCGCTTCGCGCATCATCTCCAGCAGAGACGACTCCGTCGCCAGTTCCGCGCTTCTGACCGACGCCCACTGGCTCCGGCGATCGTCCTCGCCGCCGCCCACGATGCGCTCCGGGATGAGGGTATTCCAGCGCTGCTGCCAGCGTTTGTAGTTGAGCCACTGGTTGAGGGCGATGCGGTTCAGCCACGTCTGGAGGGCGCAGTTGCCATTGTAGTTACGCAGTTTGGCCGGGCGGTCGCCCCGCGGGGCAACGCAATCCGCCCAGAGGCTGTCCACCGCCTCCTCCGCCTCCTCGCGGGATGCGCCAGCGCCGATCATGAAGGAAGTGACAGGCAGGCGATGCTTTTCCGACAACCGGGCCAATGCATCACGATTTCCCTGGAGACACTGCTCGGCGAGATTGAAATCCGCGGGATGCGGCAAGGGATCGTGCACGATTTCAATCGTGGGAAGAGACGCCAGGGAATTCAACGGGAAAGTGGGCGCGGCCATCCGCCGCTGGCCGCGCCCCTTTCACCCGAAGACCGCGACAGACAAGCACCAGGCCGCCCCGCAACCCCGCCACCCACACCGCCACCAATCCCTTTTCCCACGTCCAACCCCGTTTCCTTCCTGGTCCGCAACCCACGCCCGGCGCTTATCTGTCGTAGAAGCCCCTCCCAACCAACCACTGCCTCCGAGGGTTAAACGCGTGGGTTTTTCTTTTTTCCAAAAAATATGCATCCGAACGGAAATAGTTTGTGGGCCCCCAATTCTCCGGGCGACGGCTGTGAGAAAGTTTGGAAAAAAAGAAAACTCGCGCGTTTAACCATCAGGATGAACACCGATTTTCAAACGCTGCTGGAGTTCCTTGACCGTTGCGGACCCGAGGTCACGGGCCGCGGGTTGATGCCCCCGACGACCGAAGAAGCAGCGAGGCTGGAGCGTCTCGCCGCCGGCCAATGCGACGCTCAGGAGCGCGAGGAAATCTGCGCGATGCTCCAACTCCATCCGGCGTGGCTGCGCTGGCTGGCTGATCGCGTGAAAATGGCCCGGAAGGCCACCGGTTCGGGTTCCGAACAGGTCCCCGCCTAGCGGGCGGTCGGATCGGCCAGGCCGCGACTTACCGGTCGCACTCGCCCATCACGAAATCGAGCGAACCGAGGATGGCGACGACGTCGCTCATCATGTGGCCGGGCAGAATTTTCGAGAGAATCGAAAGATTGCAGAACGAAGGGCTGCGGATCTTCAGGCGGTGCGGAGTGCCGCCGCCTTTCGAGTAGATGTAGAAGCCGAGTTCCCCCTTCGGGTTTTCGTGGCCGAAATAGATTTCGCCCGCCGGAGCGTCGATCCCCTCGGTGTGGACGATGAAGTGGTGGATGAGTTCCTCCATCTTCGTCATAACGGAGGTCTTCGGCGGCGGAAAGTTCTTCGCGTCGGTGACGTTGATCGGGCCGCCGGGCAGCGTGTCGATGACCTGCCGGAGAATGCGCAGCGACTGCTTCATCTCTTCCATCCGGCACTGGTATCGGTCGTAACAATCACCCGTCGACCCGATCGGTACGTCGAAGTCGTATTGCTCGTAGCCAAGATACGGATGTTTTTTCCGCAGATCGTGATCGATGCCGGAAGCGCGTAAATTCGGCCCGCTCATCCCGAAGCTGATCGCGTCCTCCTTGGAAATGATTCCCAAGCCCTGCGTACGATCTACGAAGATGCGGTTCTTTGAAAGCAATCGGTCCACTTCGTCGATGACCGGCGGCAGCTCGACCATGAATTTTTCGAGCAACGGCAGGAAGGCATCCGGCAAATCGCGGGTCTGACCGCCGATGCGCGTGTAGCTGGTGGTAAAGCGCGCGCCGGTGAGCAGTTCGACGAGGTTATAGACCTTTTCCCGCTCAGTGAAGGTGTGCAGGAAGACGGTCATCGCACCGCAATCCATGGCAAAAGTCCCGACACCCAGAAGATGCGAAGAGATGCGCGCGATCTCGCAGCAAATGACGCGGATGGCCTGCCCGCGCGGCGGGAGCGTCCAGCCCATGAGTTTCTCCACGGCCAGCGCGTAAGCGACGTTGTTCGCGATGGGCGCGAGGTAATCCAGCCGATCCGTGTACGGGATGAACTGGTTGTAGTGCATGTTCTCGGCGATTTTCTCGTCGCCGCGATGCAGGAATCCAATGTCCGGCGTGGCCTTGGTGATCAGTTCGCCATCCATCTCGAGGATGAGGCGGAGCACGCCGTGCGTCGCCGGGTGTGACGGACCCATATTGAGGATCAGTTTTTCACCGAGAAGATCCTGCTGCTGGCCGGCGAGATCCGTGGCAGCCTGACTTTTAGCGAGCGTGTCGGGCAGTTCGAGTTCAGTCGTGGTAACGGCCATGGCGTGTGCCGCGACGGTAGGTTTGCCCCGCCGGGGCTCGCAAGCGGATTATGTGAAAAGATTCACAAGCAGCGGTCAGCCTTGCGCATTGCTGCCCCGCATTCGGCCGGGCAGGATGCACGCCACAGGGGTATGTCAGGGCTTCCAACACTTTCCACTTCTCAGCCGGTCGCCTTCGCGGTCCTCGTCCTCAGCCTCATCGCCGTCGCCGGGCTGGCCGTGGGCAGTTTGCGCATCCGCGGAATCGGGCTGGGCACCGCCGGGGTGCTTTTTGCCGGGATCGCTTTCGGCCATTTCGGTTTCGAGATCGATCCCGCGATCCTGGAGTTCGTGCGGGAATTCGGGCTGATTCTTTTTGTCTTCACGATCGGCCTGCAGCTCGGGCCTGGCTTTTTCGCGTCGCTGCGTCAGGAAGGGCTGCGCCTGAACGTGCTCGCCGCCTCGATCGTTGGGCTCGGCGCGCTCACCGTAGCCTTCTGCGCGTGGATGCTGAAGCTCGATGGCGCCGCGGCGCTCGGCGTCTTTTCCGGCGCGACGACCAACACGCCGTCGCTCGGTGCCGCCCAGCAAACGATGGCTATGCTCGGGACGATCGCCGCCGACCGCGCCACGCTCCCTGCGCTCGCCTACGCGGTGAGTTATCCCGTCGGCATCGTCGGCATCATCGCCACGCTTCTCTTCCTGCGCTCGGTCTTCCGCATCGACGCAGAAGCGGAGGCGGAACAGTTTCATGCCGAACGGCAGCGCGGAGTTCATCCTCTCAAGCGGATGAATTTGCTCGTTGAGAATATGAATCTCGACGGCGTGCCGATCTCCGAAGTGCCCGGTCTTCAGGAAACCGGCGTGACCATCGCGCGGATTCGCCGGGCGGGTCAGCGAGCAGTGCAGGCCGCGACTGGCGAAACCGTGCTGCACGGTGGCGACACCATTCTCGCGGTCGGAACGCGCCCGAATTTACACCGCTTCCAAATGGTGGTCGGCCGCGAAAGCGACACCGATCTTTTTCAAGCGCCGGGCGACGTCACTTTTCGCCGCGTGGTCGCCACCCGGGCCGAAGTGCTGGGCAAGACGGTCGGCGAACTCGGACTGGACCATCTCTACGGTGTGGCCGTGACCCGTGTAGATCGCGCCGGGATCGAAATGACCGCGGTTGCAGACTTGCGGCTGCAATTCGGCGATCGGCTGCATATAGTCGGAGACGAAGAGAGCTTGGCAAAAGTCGGCGACGTCCTCGGCAACTCGGTGAAAGCGCTCAACGAGACGCACTTCATTCCCGTTTTCCTCGGCATCGCCCTCGGCGTCATCGTCGGCGTCATTCCTTTTCATTTTCCCGGGCTGCCGGTGCCCGTCCGACTCGGCATCGCCGGCGGACCGCTCATCATCGCCATCCTCCTCAGTCGCCTCGGGCGCATTGGCCGCCTCGTCTGGCACATGCCCGCCAATGCGAATCTCGCCTTTCGCGAACTCGGCATCACACTTTTCCTCGCCTGCGTCGGGCTGAAAGCCGGCGCGCAGTTTTTTGCTATGGTGTTCAGCGCCAGCGGTCTTGTCTGGCTGCTTGCCGCGCTGCTCGTTACGATCATTCCACTGCTGATCATCGGGCTGATCGCTCGCGCCCAGATGAAGCTGAATTACATGACGATCTGCGGCCTGATCGCCGGCAGCATGACGGACCCGCCCGCATTGGCCTTCGCCGGTGCCATCAGCAAATCCGACGCACCCTCGTTCGCCTACGCGACCGTTTATCCGCTGGCCATGCTGCTCCGCATCGTCGCCGCGCAAGCGCTCGTCTTTGCCCTCTGTCGCTGAATCAACCGGTTCGGCCAAACCGCGGGGCAGCATCATTCGTTTCACATCGCGCGAATTTCCTCTTTCCACTTTCGAGTTTCACTTTCACCCTCCCCGCCATGACCGAAGCCCAGCAGCAAATGATCGACCGAGCCTTCGAGATGCTCAGTGAACACTTTGACCACGTGGTGATCGCCGTCGGCACATACGACGAAGATAAGCAATACACGACCACGGCGTCCTACTACGGCGGCGTCGCGCCGGCCATCGGGCTCTGCAAACTCTACGAGAATCGCTGGACCAAAGAGCACCTCTGGGGCTCGGACGACGACCAGGATTGAGCAGCGCGATTGACTCAAACCCGCTGAAACAAACACGGCGCAGGCCGCACGAGGCAGCCTGCGCCGGAAATGAATGCTCTCGGGATTAGCGGGAGTAAAGTTCGACGATCAACTGCTCGTTGACGATCGGGGCGATTTCTTCGCGCGTCGGGATGCGCGAAACCTTGCCGCTGAATTGCTCCTTATCGACGGTCAACCAATCTGGTACGGGCGTGATCTGGGTCAGTTCAAGATTCTTGGCGGCGAGTCGGCGGGACTGGGGCTTTTCTTTCACGCCGATGGAGTCACCCGCCTTCACGTTGAAGGAAGAGATGTTCACCTTACGGCCGTTGACCTGCACGTGACCGTGGGAAACCATCTGACGCGCTGCGCTGCGCGAATTCGCGAAGCCGAGGCGGTAAATGACGTTATCCAAACGGGTCTCGAGGAGCTGAAGGAGGATCTCGCCGGTCACGCCGCGCTTGTTCGAAGCGATGCTGAAGTAGCGCCGGAACTGACGCTCCAAAACGCCATACTGATAGCGAAGCTTCTGCTTTTCCGCGAGAGCCACGGAGTATTCCGATTGCTTGCGCCGGGAACCTTTCGGGCCGTGCATGCCAGGGGGATAATTTTTACGTTCGAGCGCCTTCGAAGGGCCAAAAATGGCGACTCCGAAGCGGCGGCTGATTTTGGATTTGGGACCAGTGTAACGTGCCATAACGAGCGAGTAGTTAGAAGTGAATGAAGGCGATCAGACGCGGCGTTGTTTCGGCGGGCGGCAACCGTTGTGCGGCACCGGCGTAACGTCTTTGATGATGCTGATTTCGAGACCCACCGCCTGGATTGCACGGACGGCGGACTCACGTCCGGCACCCGGTCCCTTGACGCGGACTTCGACTTCTTTGAGGCCGTGGCCCATGGCTTGACGGCAGGCGTCCTGCGCGACCATCTGCGCCGCGTAGGCCGTGCTCTTGCGGGAACCCTTGAAACCACACTTTCCACCGCTCGACCAACCAATGGTCGAACCATTCAGATCGGTGATCGTGACGATGGTGTTGTTGAAGGAAGCGACGATGTGCGCAATGCCCGTGTGAACGTTCTTGCTGCCCTTCGCTTTGATGATCTTGATCTGCTCCACGACCGCGTTCGGATCGAGGGAAAGATTCTCTTCCTTTTTGGGCTCGGCGGCTGCAGCGGCAGCGTCCTTCTTACCTTTCGGAGCTTTGGTTTTGACCGCTTTCGGAGCGGCTTCGACAGGCGCTGCTGGAGCCGCAGCGGGCGTGACGGGAGCCTCCGTCGTTTCGGCTTTCGGAGCCTCGGGTGTGTTGGAATCAGGCATATACGTCTAGTTCGAATTATTTCTTCCCATCCTTGGCGCGTTGCACGCCGACGGTCTTACGAGGGCCTTTGCGCGTGCGGGCGTTGGTGGAGGTGCGCTGGCCGCGGACGGGCAAGCTGCGACGGTGGCGAATGCCGCGGTAGCAATTGATTGCCTGAAGGCGCTTGAGATTGGCCTGCAATTCGCGGCGCAGATCGCCTTCGATCGGCAGTTTGCTCGCGGTGATCGCCTGGATGATCTGGTTGAGTTGCTCGTTGCTCAGATCCTTGGCGCGCACGTCAGGATTGATATTGGCCTGCTCGAGGATGCGCACTGCAGTGCTCGGGCCAATGCCGTAGATGTAAGGAAGCGACGCAGCGATGCGTTTGTCGCCGGGAATTTCAACGCCGAGGATACGGGGCATATAGGTGTTTGGTTGGGGCTTAGCCTTGCCGCTGCTTGTGGCGTGTGTTTTTGCAAATCACGCGGACCACGTTCTTGCGCTTCACGATGCGGCAGGCTTCGCAAAGGCGTTTAACGGATGCTCTTACTTTCATGGTTAAAAATCGTTTCGGTTTTGGAGGACAAAAAATCGCGCTGGAGAGGGTTTCCCCAGAGCGATCTCGGCTAATTTGCTACTTTTGCCGGAAGGTAATCCGACCTTTGGTCAAATCGTAGGGGGACATCTCTAGCAGAACTTTGTCCCCTGGCAAGATGCGAATGAAGTGCAAACGCATTTTTCCGGAAATGTGGGCGAGGATGCGGTGGCCGTTCGCCAACTCAACCCGAAACATGGTATTGGGCAGGAGTTCAACAACTTTGCCTTCTACTTCAATAGCGTCTTTTTTCGCCATGTCAGGATTTCGGGTTCGCCCTTCGTGATCAGCACCGTGTGCTCAAAATGTGCGGAAGGTCTGTTGTCGAGCGTGACGACCGTCCACTTGTCGCCCAACACTTTCACGCCCGCGACGCCCATATTGACCATCGGTTCGATGGCGAGGGTCATGCCAGGCTTGAGTTTCGGGCCGCTGCCGCGCCGTCCATAATTGGGCACTTGGGGTTCTTCGTGTAAATTACGCCCGACCCCGTGTCCGACGAATTCGCGAACCACGCTGTAACCGTTGGCCACGATTTCGTCCTCGATGGCCGCGCAAAGGTCGCCCAAGCGACGGCCGTTTTGCGCATGAGCAATGGCGTTCTCCAGCGTGCTTTCGGTGACCGTCAGTAAACGCTGAATTTTCTCGTCCACCATTCCAGCAGGAACCGTCGTCGCGTTATCGCCGACCCACCCGTTCTTGATCACCCCAATGTCGAGTTTGACGATGTCGCCATACTGAATCCGACGCGGACCTCCAATTCCATGGACAACTTCCTCATTCACCGAAATGCAGATATGACCGGGAAAACCGCGGTATCCGAGGAAAGCGCTTGTGCACCCAAACTCCGCGATGTAGTCAGCCGCAGCCTGATCCACCTCACCGGTCGTGATGCCCGGTCGAACCAATCCGGCGACGCGCTCGAGAATGTCGCTCGCCGCGCGGCACGCGATGCGCATTTTTTCGATTTCGCGGTCGTTCTTGATCGGGATGCTCATACAGCTTCCAGAATTTCACCAAGCACCTGCGGCGTGCAAGCCGCAGTCATGTCCGTGCGTTCGCCGAGACACCTTCAATGTTGGAAACGACCGGCGATGAGGATCGCCATGCCGGCGATGAAAAGCAGAGCGATCGCGACATACAGCCAAAGCAGCGCGCTCTGCTGAACCGCTTCACCTTTGCCAGCCGGGCCACGATCAAAGCGTCCACGGATGCGGCCCTTGCGGAGGAAACCGTCGTAATGGCGCTGGATCAAATGCGTCTCGATCTGCCGCATTGTGTCGAGCATCACGCCAACGATAATGAGCAAGCTGGTCCCCCCGAAAAACTGCGCGGTGATGTAGGGCACATTCAACTGCGCGGAGAGCATTTGCGGGAGAATCGCGATGATCGTCAGGAAGATTGCCCCAGCGAAGGTCAGCCGGGTCATTGTGAAATCGAGGAAATCGGCCGTTGGTTTACCCGGCCGTACGCCCGGGACATAGCCGCCGTATTTCTTAAGATCCTCCGCGATCTGCTGCGGCTGGAACTGCGTCGCCACCCAGAAATAGCTGAAGAAAAAGATCATCACTCCGTAGAGCAGATAGTGCAGCCAGCCTTGGCTGAGCATCGCAGCGATCTTCAACGCGGTCGGGCTGCCCTTAAAAGCCATCGTGGCAATCGTCGAAGGAAACACGAGCAACGCCTGGGCAAAGATGATCGGCATGACACCCGCGTAGTTCACCTTCAACGGCATGTATTGGGTCTGGCCACCGTAGACCTTCCGACCAACCACGCGCTTCGCATATTGAACGCTGATTCGGCGCTGCGCTTGCGTGACACAAACCACGGCCGCAATCACGAGCAACAAGAACGCGATCATCAACACCAGGACCATCGGGTTGACCTGACTCCCCTGCCCGCCCGACGGTACGAAAGTCCTCCACGCTTGGATGAGCGCCGCAGGCAATTGCGCAACGATGCCAACAGAAATAATCAGCGACATCCCGTTGCCAACGCCGCGGTCCGTGATCTGGTCGCCGAGCCACATCAAAAACATCGTGCCCGCCGTGAGCGTGATGACCGTCATCACGCGGAAAGTAATCCCCGGTTCGGCAACCAGCGGAACGCCCATCTTATTGATGGTGTCCATGATCCCGTTAAGAAAAGGATTCGACGCAGGGTTCTCAAACGACAACGCCAGAAGGTAGCCTTGAAACAAGCACAACGCGATGGTGGCGTAGCGCGTGTATTGCATGATCTTCTGCCGTCCGCCGTCTTCCTTGGACAGTTTGCTAAGTTGCGGAATCACCGCGGTCAGCAACTGCAGCATGATCGATGCGCTGATGTAAGGCATCACGCCGAGAGAGAAGAGCGCGCAATTTTCGAGCGCTCCGCCGCTGAAGATATTGAACAATGCGGCGATGCTGCCGCCGGCCTCATTGTTCACCTGTGAGGCAAACCACGTTTGCAGCACCGAAGCATTCACGCCCGGGCAGGTAATCGCCGCGCCGACACGCACGACCACGAGCATGATAAGCGTGAAAAGCACGCGATTCCGGAGTTCCGGAATCTTGAAGGTATTGGTAAAGGCCGAGATCATCGTGGCGCGGAGAAACGGATGCCGGTCAGCCAAGCGCCACCGACCCGAGCACCTTGCATCCAGCTAAGCCCATTACTTGAGGGTCAACGTGCCGCCCGCCTTTTCGATCGCCGCTTTGGCCGTCTCGCTCGCCTTGTTGACGTTGATCATCAGCTTCTTTTTCAATTCACCGCTGCCGAGAACCTTTACTTGATCGTAAGGACGACGGATCACGCCGGCGGCGAGCAAAGTCTGCTCGTCCACGGTCGCACCTTCGTCGAAAGCGTTGAGCGCATCGAGATTCACCACCGCAAACTTCGTTTTGAAGTTGGCGTTGTTGAAGCCGCGCTTGGGCATGCGGCGAAGAAGGGGCATCTGACCGCCCTCGAACCCGAGGCGAATGCTCCCGCCGGAACGGGCTTTCTGACCTTTGTGGCCCTTGCCCGAGGTCTTGCCGTGGCCGCTGCTTTCGCCGCAACCGAGACGTTTCACCCGATGCTTGGCACCGGGACGGGGCTTGAGAGTGTGCAAATCCATAACTGCTTATTCTTGCGAGCCGTTGCTCTTTACCGCGATGCCGCGGGTTTTGAAAATCTCTTCACGGAGGCGGAGCTGCTGGAGCGCGCCGATCGTGGCTTTAACCACATTGGCGTGGTTGCTGGATCCGAGGGACTTCGCGAGCACGTCGCGAATACCCGCCGCTTCGACAACCGCGCGGACGCCACCGCCAGCGATAACGCCGGTTCCAGGGGATGCCGGACGCAGGAGCACGCGGCCACCACCGTGTTCACCGATGACTTCATGCGGAATCGTGTTCTCACGTACCGAAATCTTGACCATCGCTTTTTTGGCGGACTCGGAAGCCTTGCGAATCGCTTCGCTGACTTCATTCGCTTTACCAAAGCCGCAGCCGACTTTGCCGAGCTTATCACCAGTGACGATGAGCGCGCTGAAGCTAAAGCGGCGACCGCCTTTGACGACTTTGGCGCAACGGTTGATGAAGACCACTTTCTCCGTCAGTCCGGATTCGTCCTTGGGTTTGTCCTGCCGGTCGCGACGACCGCGGTTACCACCTTGTCTGGGTTCAGCCATATTATTAGAATTCGAGTCCGCCTTCGCGAGCAGCGTCAGCGAGTGCTTTTACTTTGCCGTGATAGATGAAGCCGCCACGGTCAAAAACGACTTTGTTAACGTTCTTCGCCTTCGAGCGCTCGGCGACGAGCTTGCCGACTTCAACGGCGGTGGCGACGTTCGCGCGGGTTGCTTTCGCGTCGCGGAAATTCTTTTCTGTGGTATTGGCCGACGCGATGGTCTTGCCAGCTTCGTCGTCGATGACCTGAGCGTAAATGTTCTTGCCGGAGAAATGGACGGCGAGACGCGGACGCTCGGGAGTGCCGGAGACTTTCTTGCGCAAGCGCGTGTGGCGCAGTTTGAGCGGTTTGATTTTCTTCGTAGCCATGACTTATTGGACGGTTTTGCCTTCCTTGCGCTGGATCTGTTCGCCGGCGTAACGCACGCCTTTGCCCTTGTAAGGCTCGGGCGGGTAGTAACCGCGGATGTCGGCGGCCACCTGACCGACGAGCTGGCGATCAATGCCTTCGACTTTGATCTTCGTGTTTTCCGCGACGGTGATCTTGATACCCTGCGGGATCGGGAAATGCAGATCGTGAGAGAAGCCGAGGTTCAAGTCGAGGATGTCACCCTTGACGGCCGCTTTGAAGCCGACGCCTTGGATTTCGAGATCCTTGACGAACCCGGTCGAGACACCCGTGACGATGTTGTTGACCAAAGCGCGGGAGAGACCGTGCAGCGCGCGGACCTTGCGATCTTCGCTGGTGCGCTCGATGTGGACGGTGTTGCCCTCGACACGACCGGTGATCTGCTTGGGCAGGGTCCACTCGAGTTTACCCTTCGGGCCTTCCGCGCTGACCGCGCCTTCGCCCGAGATGTTGAGCTTCACCTTGGCGGGGAGCTCGATGATTTTTTTGCCGATACGCGACATAGCTAATTCGTAGTTACCAAACGTAAGCGAGCAGTTCGCCGCCGACGTTTTGTTTCTTGGCCTCGCGGCCGCTGATGATGCCTTGCGGCGTGGAAAGGATGGAGATGCCCATGCCGCCAAGGACGCGCGGGATTTCCGTGGCGCCGACATACTTCCGCAGTCCGGGTTTGCTTACCCGCTTCAAGCCGGTAATGGCCGATACGCGGTTGTGGTTTTTGGTCGTCACCTTGATTTGCGGGAATTTGCCCGTGGTATCGACCTCGTAGTTGGAGATGTAGCCTTCCTGTTTCAGGATGCGGGCGATCTCCGCCTTGATCTTCGAATAAGGCGCGATCACTTCCTCCTTTTTGGCCATGCCCGCATTGCGGAGGCGCGTCAGGAAATCGGCGATGGGATCGGAAAGTTGGCTCATGGTCTTGCTTTAGGCGGTGGCTGCGGCGGCAGCAGCTTCTTCGGCAGCCTTCTTGGCCAGCCTGGCTTTGTCGGAGAAGGGCATGCCCAATTCGGTCAGCAACGACTTCGCTTCTTCGTTGGTCGTCGCGGTGGTCACGATGGTGACGTCGAACCCGATGTTCCGCTTGATTTTGTCGAGTTCGACTTCAGGGAAAATTGACTGGTCGGTCACGCCAAGCGTGTAGTTGCCGTTGCCGTCAAACGCGCGGGTCGAGACTCCGCGAAAATCGCGGATACGGGGCAGCGCGGTCTTGATCAGGCGCTCGAGGAATTCATACATGCGCGGTCCGCGGAGCGTGACCTTCGCGCCGATCGCCTGATGCTGGCGCAGTTTGAAGTTCGCGATGCTCTTCTTCGAGCGGGTCTCCGCCGGCTTCTGACCCGTGATGAGGGCGATTTCCGCCTTCGCGTCTTCGAGGCCCTGTTTCACGTCGGTGTTGGCGTTGACGCAGGTGTTCACGACGACCTTCTCCACCTTGGGGACTTGGTTGACGTTCTTGTAACCGTGCTTTTCCTGCAGCGCAGGAATCACGCGGTCCTTGTAAAATTCGTAGAGTTCAACAGCCATGACTAGCTAGCTTTCTTTTTGGACTTCGTCTTCGTCGTCTTGCTGGTGGCTTCCGCCTCCTCGACTTTCTTGACGTTGGAAATGTGGATGGGGCCCTCGCGCTCGATGATCGCGCCTTGAGGATTGTCCTGCGATTTGCGGGTGTGCTTTTTAATCAGGCGCACGCCTTCGATCAAGACCTGCGACTTCTTCGGCAGGACCGCGAGGACTTTGCCGGCGGCGCCTTTGTGATTGCCGGTGATCACGGTGACGTTGTCACCCTTCTTCACGTGAAAATTCTG
>JBBQIZ010000091.1:0-15955 GCA_038325425.1 Chthoniobacterales bacterium | reverse complement strand
CTCGGCGTGGGACTGGCGCTGGTCGCGCTGCCCGGTTCGCAGTTCAAAAACTACATCCCGCTCTGCGAAGCGGCGAACCTCGCCTGCCTCATCGCGCTCTTGCCGATCGACCCGCGGGCCTGGCGGAAATGGCTGGGCCGCCTCGCCGTCGGCGGCGTTGTCCTCGGGCTCACGTATCTGCTGCGCGTCGAGATCGGCTTTTTCTTCACCGCAATCTGGGCCGGCGTGCTCGGTCTGCTCTGGCTGGATGGGCGGTTGCCATTGGGGCGGCGCGTCATCGCCTCGATCGCCGGCGCCGTCGTCCTCGCCGCCGGGTGGACCGTGGCGCAAGCGCCCGCGTACCTGCATCTGCGCTCGCAGCGACTCGAGCAGCATCTCGTCGCGGATTACGCGTCGTGGTTCGAATTCCTCCGCGTCTCGGCGGGCCGGGAATTTGGGGCCAAAGAAAGTTCACCGGCAGCGCTGCCCGCTCCGAAGGACGCGCCGCAAGCAGCCGCCGCCGGGCACGCAGTCGCGGCGACCAGCACGGTCGTGGACAGCCCGGATCGCACGATCCTTTTGCGCAAGCCGCTGCCATCGATCTGGCAGGGACCGGCCAGCGACGGAGCGCTCGCCTTTCTCACCTACGCGCCGCTGGCGATCTTCGGCATTTTTCTGCTCATCGGAGTCGGGAAACTCGCGCGGACGCTCTTCGTCGGCGAGTTCACGCTGGAGGCACCGGGCCTGCAATGGCTCGTCCTGCTCGGCGGTTCGCTGACGACGTTTCCGCAGTTTTTCTTCTTCCGTCCTGATCGGCCGCACCTGTCCGAGTTCATGACCGGCTACATCATTTCGCTCGCCGC
This sequence comes from Chthoniobacterales bacterium, assembly GCA_038325425.1. Taxonomy (GTDB): domain Bacteria; phylum Verrucomicrobiota; class Verrucomicrobiia; order Chthoniobacterales; family Chthoniobacteraceae; genus Chthoniobacter. The sequence goes on along the minus strand of JBBQIZ010000091.1, from coordinate 15,113 downwards.
GTGCGCCTGGCTGCTCTGGCCGCGCAGCTCCGCGGTGGGCCGCGGCTCACGGATCTTTGCCGGTTTTCTCGTGTTCGTGCTGGGCGTGCAGTTCGCCGTTTATGCGACTTTTGCGATGCAGCATCCTTCCGCCGGGACAGTCGCCGCGCGCTTTCGCGGGCGGACGTGGTTTACCGGCGAAAACGGCGTGGCCGTGCGCGTGACCAAACGCGAAGCCGCGGAATTCCAGACCGTGCTCAATGCGGTGCGCGCGCATTCGCAGGAAGGGGACTACGTCATCTGCTATCCCTACATGCCCGGTTACAACGTGCTGACGAATCGCCGCACCTACCTGAAAAACATCTACGTGGACAACGCCACGCGCGGCGAAAACTGGTCCGAAAAGACGATCCGCGAGTTTGAGGAAAAGCAGCCGGCGATCGTGATCATCGACGACCGGGCGATCAACAAAGTGGACAGCTCGCGCTTCAGCCACTGGGCCGCGCAAGTCCACGAACACCTCAAGACCAATTTTGAACTGGTCGGTCAGTTTGAGGAAATCGAAGTCTTCGCTCGAAAGAAAACGCCGCCGCAAAACTGCCGCTCAAGCGGCCAGCGCGAGCGGTTCGGCTTCCGCCGAAACGAGAGACGCACCTCCGAGGATCGCGTCCCGCTTTGACCGCGCTTCGGCGAGCGATTTCGTGCCGAGGGATTTGCGGATGCGCTCCTTCGTGAACGGCGTCGGATGCACGACGTAGTGGATGAACCACGTGCCGTTGTTATTCCAGAGATGGTGATTGGGATTGTCCGGGTTGGTCCGGAGTGAGAGTTGAAACATGATGTCTTGTCGAGGTGGCTTTGCATCACGGGAGATTTGATTCGCAACGGCAGAGGGCCGTCGCGCACATCGCCTCACGACCTACTCGGTCGCTCGGCTCCACCTTGGTTTCTCCAACCAGGTTGGCAGGCCCAGCGGAAATCGCCGGGCCACTCGTAATGCACTGCAGTTTTAAAAGAACTGCCGCCGAGATAAAGCAGCCCGGCGCGCCGTGCAACCGAGATTTTGCTTATGACACACGCCGGCGACCGCGACGCCGGACAAACCTCAGGGCTTGCCGCGGGCTTTCACCGCCATAACTTCGCGGCCTCCCATGAAAACCCTCGCTCTGCTCTTCGCCGCTGTTTTGTGCTCCGTCACCGCGCCCCTTTCCGCCCGTGCGGAAGTCTCCCTCGCGAAAATTGTCGTCGCCCTCAAGCCGGACAAGGACCCCGAGCAGATGGCCGTCGAGCGGAAAAGCCTCGTGGAATTTCTCTCGCAGCAAATCGGCAAGCCGGTCGAAGTCATCATCCCGCTCAGCTCCGCCGTGATTATCGAAGGCTTCGCCAATGGCACCATCGATCTCGGCTACCTCAGCGCCACGGACCTGCTCAATGCGCGCAAAAGCAACGCCGCGGATATCCTCCTCGCCGGCGAAATCGACGGGAACAACTACTACCGCAGCTACTGGCTCGCGCTGAAGGACAAGCCCTACACCGGCATCGCCGACCTCCAGGGCAAGCCGATCGCTTTTGCCAGCAAGACGAGCACGTCGGGGTTCGTCATCCCGATGTGGGATCTGAAAGAAAAAGGACTGATCACGAAGCCGAACGCGGAGGAGTTTTTCGGCAAAGGCAATGTCAGCTACGGCACGGGTTACGTGTCGGCGGTCGAGCGCGTGCTTACCGGCCAGGCCGAAGCGGCGGCGGTCAGCTACTACGTGCTCGACAAGGACAAACACCTCACCGCCGAGCAGCGCGCGAAGCTCAAGAAAATCGCCGAGCAAGGCCCGGTCCCGACGCACGTCATCGCCGTCCGTTCCTCGATTAACGCCGCCGACCGCGCCGCGCTGCTCAAGGCGCTCAACGCTTTGAACGAACCGGCGCACACCGCGCTGCGCGACAAACTCTTCACCTCGAAGCTCATCACCGTCGATCCCGAGGCGCACGTCGCCAGCCTGAAATCGGCCATCGAATTCCTCGGCCTCGCCAAATAACGCGTGGCCGCGCCGACTCCCGCGCATCTCAGCCTCCGCTCGCTCGGGTTGCAGCGAAATGGGCGCTGGCTATTCCGCAACCTCTCGTGGGAAGTGCCGCGGGGCAAAGTGATTGCAGTCGTCGGCGGTTCGGGCGCGGGAAAGTCCAGCCTGCTCGCCTGTCTCGCCGGACTGCTCCCGCCGGGCGAAGGTGAACTCAGCTATTGCTGCCATCGCGGCGAAGTGCATGCGCCCGAGAGGTACCAGCGGCAGATCGGCATCGTCTTCCAGCACTTCGCGCTGAGCGTGAACAGCACCCTGCTCACCAACGTGCTCTGCGGTCGGCTCGGACGTTATCCGTGGTGGCGCACACTCGGCGGATTTGCGCGCGCGGAGAAAGAGGAAGCGTGGCGTTCGCTCGTCGATCTCGGGCTCGCGGAATATGTGCATCGCCGTGCGGCCGAAGTCTCCGGCGGCGAACAACAGCGCACCGCCCTCCTGCGCGCGCTCTTCCAGCAACCGGAAATTATCCTCGCCGACGAACCCGTCTCCCAGCTCGACACCTACCTCGCCGGCCGCGTGCTCGGCCTGCTCCGCAGCCAGGCCCACGAACATCGTCGCACCGTCATCTGCGTGCTCCACGATCCGGCGCTCGTCGAGCGTTTTGCCGATTGCGTGCTCAGCCTCAATCCGCTCGATCCCGACGACTGGAAAATCCGCGAGGTCGGCCATGAGTAGTCCGATCCCCACCGCCCCGCGGCCCACGCACGAACCACCCGCGCCGCCGCCTTTCCGCGAGCTGCCGTGGACCGCGCGGATCAACGTCGCCACCATCTCGCTGGTCGTCTTCCTCGGCCTCGTCGTCACGTCGGCCAAAGTGCTGCGCGGCTCCGATCGCCCGATCGACTATTGGGCCAGCCTGCAGCGCGTCGTCGGGCGATTCTTCCCGCCGGATTTTTCCGTGCTCCAGGAGACGCTCACCGCGCTCGGCGAAACCATCCAGATCGCCGTCATGGCCACGCTCTTCGCGATCGTGCTTTCGCTGCCGCTCGCCATCGCCGGTGCGCAGACGCTTTCCCCGCGCTGGCTCGTCGCCGCCACGCGCCTCGTGATGAACGCCATCCGCACCATCCCGAGCCTCATCTGGGCGCTGATCGCCGTGGCCATCGTCGGCGCCAATCCGCTCGGCGGCGTGATCGCGCTCACTTTTTACAGCATCGGTTACCTCGTGAAATTCTTCAGCGACGCCTTTGAGTCCGTCGATCTCGAAGTCACCCGCGCCCTGCGCGCGCTTGGGGCCGGCGTTGTGCAGGCCTTTCAATACGGCCTCTGGCCGCACGCGCGCCCGCTCGTCTGGAGTTATTCGCTGTGGATGCTCGAATACAACATCCGCTCCGCCGCGATCATCGGCTACGTCGGCGCGGGCGGCGTCGGCCTGCAACTGCACACCTACCAGGAGTACTATCAGTGGGACAAATTCGCGACCGTGCTCCTGTGCCTGCTCGTCCTCGTCTCGCTGCTCGATCTGCTCGGTGAAAAAGTGCGCAACCAGATCGCGCGGAAGATTCCAGGCAAGCGCTCTTAGCCGGATCGATGCATGGGGTCGGGTAGCGCACGCCCCCCCGCGTGTTGTTTTCGGAGCCCCCGCCGAAAAGCCCTTCCGGGCGAGAGGGCACCAAACGGGACGGTCATTTCCCGCGCTCACGACTGCGAGGGCGCGTGCGCTACCCGAAATCCCCCGCCAACTGCATCGTTCCGGCTGAGAGTGGCCGCATCCACCTCGGAGGGACACGCGCCTGCGGGTTCCCATTTTCCAAAGCACCGCCGCGGCTCCGCAGTTCGGGGAGAGCGCAGGAGCGCATCGCTCCAGTTAGCGTTGCTTTAATTCGAGCCCGATCGGGCAATGATCCGAACCCATCACCTTGGGAAAAATCTTTGCCGCCTTCAGCTTCGGGCGCAGCGCGGCGGAGCAGAGGAAGTAGTCGATGCGCCAACCGATATTCCGCGCGCGCGCGGTGCCCATCTGACTCCACCAAGTGTAGTGGCCGCCGTCTTTTTCAAACTCACGGAAGGTATCCACGAATCCCGCGTCCACGAATGCCGAAAACCCCGCGCGGTCCTCGGGCGTGAAGCCGTGGGTCTTCACGTTTTCCTTGGGCCGCGCGAGATCAAGCGCGGTGTGCGCGACATTCAAATCGCCGCACCAGATCACGGGCTTCGATTGTTCCAACGCTTTCAAGTATCCGAGCAAGTCACGGTCCCACTGCTGGCGATACGGCAGCCGGGTCAGTTCCCGTTTCGAGTTCGGCACGTAGATGTTCACGAGAAAGAAGTCCGCGTATTCCGCGGTGATCACGCGCCCTTCCTGATCGTGTTCCGTGATGCCGAGACCGAAGGTCACGGCAATCGGTTTCGTCTTCGTGAAAATCACCGTCCCCGAATAACCCTTCTTCACCGCCGAATTCCAAAACGAGGTGTATTCCGCCAGCGCCTCCGGCACGAGCACCTGCTCAGGCGAGGCCTTCGTTTCCTGCAGACAGACGATGTCCGGCTGCTCGCGATGGATGAAATCCTCGAAGCCCTTTTTCAACACCGCGCGGATGCCATTGACGTTCCAGGAGATGAGTTTCATGCGCGCGCAGTCCAGCGCATCACCCGCCCGCTCCGCAAGCAAACACCCCGCCCGCGGAAGAATCCACGAGCGGGGTGGGGCGGCTCTTGCAGTCGGTGGACGGCAAGAAAGTGATCAGCCAAACGGGGCAGTCAGCCGTCGGTATGGGGAATTATGCGAGGTCGAAGCGGTCGAGGTTCATCACCTTGGTCCAGGCGGCGACGAAGTCCGTGACGAACTTCTGCTCGCCGTCGGTGCAGGCGTAAACTTCCGCGAGGGCGCGGAGGATGGAGTTGGAGCCGAAGACGAGGTCGGTGCGGGTGCCGGTCCACTTCGGTGCGCCGGTCTTGCTATCGAAGCCGGCGAAGGCGTTGCCGCAGGGCGAGACCTGTTTCCACTCCGTGCCCATGTCGAGCAGGTTGACGAAGTAGTCGTTGGTCAGCGTCTCGGGGCGCGTGGTGAGGACGCCGTGCGTCGCGCCGTCGGCATTGGCGCCGAGGACGCGCAGGCCGCCGACGAGGGCGGTCATCTCGGGCGCGGAGAGGGTGAGGAGCTGCGCCTTATCGACGAGCAGGGCCTCGGCGGGCACGGCGTATTTGCCCTTGAGGTAATTGCGGAAGCCATCGGCGATCGGCTCGAGCACGGCGAAGGATTCGACGTCGGTCTGCTCCTGCGTGGCATCGGCGCGGCCGGGCGTGAAGGCCACGGTGACGTCGTGGCCGGCTTTCTCCGCGGCCTGCTCGACGCCCACGCCACCGGCGAGGACGATGAGGTCGGCGAGCGAGACTTTCTTGCCGCCGGTCGCGCTGCCGTTGAAGTCGGCCTGGATGCCTTCGAGCTTGCTCAGCACAGTAGCGAGCTGCGCGGGCTGGTTCACTTCCCAGTCCTTCTGCGGCGCGAGACGCAGGCGCGCGCCATTCGCGCCGCCGCGCATGTCGGAGCCGCGGAAAGTCGAAGCCGCCGCCCACGCGGTGGAGACGAGCTGCGCGACGGTGAGGCCGGACGCAGCGATCTGGCTCTTCAGCGCGTCGATGTCCTGCGCGTCGATCAACGGGTGATTCACTGCGGCAATCGGGTCCTGCCAGATGAGCTCTTCTGCGGGCACTTCCGGTCCGAGGTAACGGTCGCGCGGACCCATGTCGCGATGCGTGAGCTTGAACCAGGCGCGGGCAAAGGCGTCGGCGAACTGATCGGGATTCTCGTGAAAGCGGCGCGAGATTTTTTCGTAAGCCGGGTCGAAACGCAGGGCGAGGTCGGTGGTGAGCATCGACGGCGCGATCTTCTTCGACGGATCGTGCGCGTGCGGCACGGTGCCTTCGCCCGCGCCGTTCTTCGGCTTCCACTGCTGTGCGCCCGCCGGGCTCTTGGTCAGCTCCCATTCGTAGCCGAAGAGGCTTTCAAAATAGCCGTTGCCCCACTGCGTCGGCGTGGTCGTCCAAGTCACTTCGAGGCCGCTGGTGATCGTGTCGCCACCTTTGCCCGTGCCGAATTTATTGCGCCAGCCAAAGCCCTGCTCTTCGAGCGGCGCGGCCTCGGCATCAGCCCCCACGTTCTCCGATGGGCCCGCGCCGTGGGTCTTGCCGAAGGTGTGGCCGCCGGCGATGAGCGCGACGGTTTCTTCGTCGTTCATGGCCATGCGGCCGAAGGTGTCGCGAATGTCCTGCGCGGCGAGCAGCGGGTCGGGTTTGCCGTCCGGGCCTTCGGGGTTGACGTAGATGAGGCCCATCTGCACGGCGGCCAGGGGATTTTCGAGGTCGCGCGAATGCACCACTTCGCTGTCGTCGTCCTTCACCAGCACGCCCTCGCCTTCGACGCCGGGCGAACCTTTCGCGTAGCGGATGTCGCCGCCGAGCCACGTGGTCTCGCGACCCCAGTAAACATCCTGATCGGGCTCCCAAGTGTCCGCGCGACCACCGGCGAAACCGAACGTCTTAAAGCCCATCGTTTCGAGCGCGACGTTGCCGGCGAGGATCATCAGATCGGCCCAGGAAATCTTGCGGCCATACTTCTGTTTGATCGGCCAGAGAAGGCGGCGCGCCTTGTCGAGGCTCACGTTGTCCGGCCAGCTATTGAGCGGCGCGAAACGCTGCTGCCCGCGCCCGCCGCCGCCGCGGCCGTCTCCGGTGCGATAGGTGCCGGCGCTGTGCCACGCCATGCGGATGAAAAGGCCGCCGTAGTGGCCGAAATCTGCCGGCCACCAGTCCTGCGAATCGGTCATCAGCGCGGCGAGATCCTGCTTCAGCGCGGCGTAATCGAGGCTCTTGAACTCCTCGGCGTAATCGAAGCCCTCGCCCATGGGGTCGGACTTCGCCGAGTGCTGATGGAGCAGTTCGATCTTCAGGCGGTTCGGCCACCAGTCCTGATTGGTCGTGCCGCTGCCATTCACGGCAGCGCCGTGGTTAAACGGACATTTGGATTCGGAAGTTTGAGGGGCGGAAGTTTCGGTGGGCATGGTGCTGAATGGTTGGGCGCTGCCGGAAGCAGCGCAGGGTTCGGGAAAGGTTCTATCCGTTTTCGTAGCGATAGTGGAAATACTTCGTTCCTTCCGTAATCATAGGCACCGCCTATGGAACTCCACCAACTCCGCTACCTCCTTGCCGTCGCGAAAACCGGCAACTTCAGCCGTGCCGCGGAGCAGTGCCACGTTTCGCAGCCCTCGCTCAGTCAGCAAATCGCCAAGCTCGAATCCGAACTCGGGGAGCGCCTTTTCAGCCGGCTGAAGCGCAACGCCGTGCTCACTTCCGCGGGCGAAGCACTCGTCCAGCGGGCCACCCGCATCATGGCCGAAGTCGAGGCCGCTTCCCGTGACGTGGCCGACGCCGCCGAGCAGGTGCGCGGCAAAGTGAACATCGGTGTGATCCCGACGATCGCGCCCTATCTGCTTCCGCGCGTGCTTGCGCTGACCGCCCGCGAATGCCCCGCGATGGAAGTGCACATCCACGAAGCGACCACCGCACAACTGCTCGCCAGCGCGGCTGCCTGCGAGATCGATCTCGCGATCGTCAGCCTGCCGATCGCTGATGTCCGCTTCATCCGCGAGCCACTCTTCGACGAAGAACTCCTGCTCGCCGTTCCCCCGCGCCACCCGCTGACGAAAAAGGCGAGCGTCCGCCTGAGCGACTTGGAAAACGAACGCTTCATCCTGATGGAAGAAGGCCATTGCCTCACCGACCAGTCGCTCCGCTTTTGCCATCGGAACGACCTGCACCCGCAGGTCGCCTTCCGCAGCGCGCAGCTCGAAACCATCCAGGCCCTCGTCGCCAGCGGCGTCGGCATCTCCCTCATCCCCAAGCTCGCGCTCCATCCCAAACGCCCCGGCCAGCCCGTCTATCTGTCGCTCGCCGAGCCCAAGCCGATGCGGACGATCGGCGTCCTCTGGCGCAAGGAACATCACCACAGCCGCGCCGCCCGCGAATTCCTCCACCTGCTCCAGCAAGCCTGCGGCGTGCCGTGACTCCGCGCGTGGCTTGGCGATCTTTGCGTTCTTGGCGCGCGGCTTCGATCCCTTAAAAAGGTGCCCACCTTTCATCCGCATGACGCTTTTCCAGATCATCCCTGCTTTCGCCCTTTTTTGCTTCGCAATTCCGGTTCTCGCCAAACCGCCCACCCGCGCCGAAGCCTTGGCGCTGGCGGCGTCTTTCGCCGATCATCGCTGGACGCCCACGGCGCAGAACGTTCGTCATGGCAAGGACGCGGCTGGTATTCTGACCCGCACCCCGGATCGCTCCACCGGCAATCCCGACCTCTGGCAGCCCGGTCAGCCGAGCGTCGGCGTGCCCTACAAATGGGGCGGGTTCGATTCGCTGGCGACGTTCGCGCGCGGAGTGAAAGCGGGGAAAGCGGCGGGCGATCTTTATTCGGCCGAGAAGCGCCGGCTGGGCGGCAAGGCGGTCAGTGGTTCGGCCGTCGGGCTCGATTGTTCGGGGTTCATTTCGCGCTGCTGGCGGATCGCGGAGAAACAATCGACCCGATCGCTGCCAGCGCATTGCGTAAAGCTGGGTTCACTCGCCGAACTGCGGCCCGGGGACGCGCTCAACCAACCGGGCGGCCACGTCGTGCTTTTCGTAAAATGGCGCGACGCTTCGCAGAGCTGGTTTCTGTGCTACGAGGCCGAGCCGTTCAGCCGAGTGCGAGCCAGCGAACGCCACGCGCCGGAGATGATCGCCGCCGGTTATTCCCCGTTGCGTTACCGGAAAATCGTCGATTAGCGCCGGCGCGCCGGTTCAGGCGAGAAAACCCAGGGGCGGGGTGCTGCTGCCGGGTGCGTAGAAATTGCCGATGTTTGGCAAAATGAGCGGCAGGCTGCTCGCTGGGACGCCGAGCCAGAGCGCCATCTCGGCGAAGAATTGGTCGCAGCTCGTGGTCGGGATGAGGCGCCCGCGGCCGGTGTCGAGCGGGTTCACTTCCGCGCCACTTTCGGGGTTCACCGCGAGGCTCGGATAGCTGCCGTAGATCTTCCGCCCGAGCACGCTGCCGCCGACGGCATAGGCGTTCCCGCCCCAGGCGTGATCGGAGCCGTTACCGTTGCTCGTCAGCGTGCGGCCAAAATCGGTCGCGGAAAAGATTGTGACGTTGGGTCGCAGGCCGCCGGGATTTTGCGCGTCCGCGCCGATCAGCCCGAGCTGCTCCCAAAATGCGCCCAGCGCGCCGTCGATCTCGGGCAGCATCTGGCCCTGCAGGGTGAGCGTGGCGCTGTGGTGATCCCACCCGCCGCTGTTGACGAAAAACGTCTGCCGCACCGCACCGAGCGGTGTGCGGCCCATGATCGTCTTCGCGACCTGCCGGAGCTGCCGGCCAACGCCGGTATTGGGGAACACGACATTGCCGGGCAGCGGCGCGCTCGTGGCCGCGGAGTAGAGCGCGTAGGCGTCCTTGGCGGTGCGGCGTTTTTTCTGAAACGTTTCCTCGAAAAGATTCCCGTATTGCTGCGCGAGCTGGCTGTCGATCGCCGCGCCCGTGGCGTCCACGAAATCATTCGCCGCGTAGTTCGCGTTGTATCCGGTGAGCGCGACCGCGCCGCCGTCGGGCGCCTGCGAGTTGCCCGGATTGACCGCATATTCCGCATCGCTCACGCCGGTCTGCCAGACATTGCTGCCGTCGGTCGATATGTTCATCGACACCGTCTGGTTGCCGTTCACTTCCTTGATCAAGTCCATCATCTTTCCCGCCCAGCCGAGTCCGGAACGGCTGTGCGGCACGCTCGTCTGCCACTGCTCGATTTGATCGCTGTGCGAATACAGGCCGAGCGGCAGCCGCTTCAGCGCCTGGGCGACTTCCGCGCGATTGGCCACCGGCTCGATCAGCGTGCCGACATTGGCGACGAACGCCGCGTTCCCGGCCTCGAAAAGCTGCGCGAGATTCGGCATCCCGGAATGCACGCCGAAGGTGCGGCCCGGTGTGTTGGTCGGCGAAATCTCCAGCAATTGCGCGGGTTGCCCTCCCTCCGCCAATTTGCGCAGCCGCAGCGTCGAGCGGCTCGCGGCGTATTCGGCGTAGGCATCCGCCGCGGTCGCGGAAGGACCGGCAAACGGCGTGAGCATATTGAAGCTGTCGTTGCCCCCGGACTGGAAAATGCAGACCAGCGCGCGGTATTGGCCGGCGCTCGGCGTGGTCACCGCGGCGACGCTGCCGGCCAGTCGCAGATTGAGCAGTGTGTTCAGCAGCGGCAGGCTGCTCATCGCGGCGCACCCAGTTTGGCGGAGAAATTGGCGGCGGGTTTTCATCGGGAAAAATCGGGGTTGGAGAGGAGCGGGGCGTGGGCTAGTTTCGCCGCATGTCGGTCGCTGAAATCAAAGAAGCCTTGGGCACGCTCACGGCCGCCGAACTGGCGGAGGTGGAAAAACTGGCCGCGGATTTGCGTCAGCGGGTGAGCGGAGCGGAGCCGCAGGTTCGCGTCGCGCAGATTGCGGACGCGGACGTGCCCGCCGCGTTGGATGCGGTCTTCGAGAAACATCACAAGTTGCTTCGGCGGCTGGCGCAATAGGGAGGCGCGGCGGTGGCTGAGATCGTTTTCCTGTCGTCGGAGATGGTGCTCGCACTGCACCGGCGCTCGCTTCGTGAGCACGGCGGAAGCGAGGGGATTCGCGATCTGTCCGGCTTGGAGAGCGCCATCGCGCAACCGCAGAACGATTTTTTCTACGGTAGAGCGGACATCTTTGGCGTTGCCGCAGCCTACGCTTTTCACATCGCGCAGGCGCAGGCGTTCCTCGACGGCAACAAGCGCACCGGTATCGGCTCCGCGCTGCTTTGCCTCGAACTCGCCGGAATCGACACTTCGACTCCTTCGCCTGACGCCCTTTACGACGCCATGATCGCCATCGCCAACCGCCAGCTCGACAAAGCCGGCCTCGCGGCCCTCTTTCGGCGGTTGTTTGCCTAGCGCGCTCATCGTTGCACGGCGAACTCCGGGCTGGTGACGATCAAGTAAATGCCGAGCTTCACGCGCCGCATCGCCCAGCTGGTGGAGCCCGGCGGGATGCGTAGCATGGCTTCGCGAATGATCTGGAAATTGCGCGGCGTGAGCGTGCCGCCGGTCAGCACGAGGTCGAGCCGGCGGAGCAATACGTCGGGATCGAGCGCCGGGCCGGGCGGGGTGTTGTTGCCGGTGTAGTTTGGTGCGGTGAGCAGCAATTCCGGCGTGAGATTGAGCCGCGTGGCGTAGGCCGCGGTGCCCACGCCCCAGCGATGCAGGCCGCCGTCGATGCTGTTCCAGAAATAGTTCGGCGCGGTGACACCGGAGGAAGCGTTGATGATTTGGAATTCCGGCGCGACCAACCCGGCCTGCGCGAGCGCGCCCGGCGGGGTGTAGTTCGGCAGGAAAAAATTAAACACGCTCGGGCTCTTCAGCGGCTCCTGCACATGATCGAGGGTGAACGCATCGAGATAATACCAGCCCGATGGACTGCTGGCGTTGAAGGCGCGGGCGAAGTTCACACACTTCAAAAACGGCTCGCGCAATTTGCCGAACGTGACGTCGTTGCGCCGCTCTGGATCGCGCGCCTCTTCGTCGAGCAGGATGGCTTTCACCACCGCCGGCATTTCGCCCCGCACCCCGGCGCCGTTGTCGGCGAACTGCGCGGCGACGCGCCCGATGTAGGCCGGGGACGGATTCGAAGTGACGAGCCGCTGGATGAGCAGCCGCGCGAGAAACGGGCCGACATTCGGGTGTTGGAAGAGGTTGTCGATCGCGGCATTCACATCGGCAAAAGTCGCCGTGCCCGTGCTCCCGCTGCTTGCCGGGCGCGCGGGGGTGGTCGCGCCGAGGAGCAGCGTCTTCGGGCCGAGATCGTGAAAGGCGTCCCAGCCGATCATCGGCTGCGTGAAGTCGTCGGAGTAGCCGTTGAACGCGGAATTCCAGTGCGAGAGTCCGGTGAAGACGCGCGCGAATTCGGTGATGTTCGCGTTGCTGTAAGTCGGGATCGGCTGGCCTTGCCCGTCGAGTTGCTGGGTGCCGTCGGAATTCAGCATCCATAGCCCGATGCTGAAGAGCTGCATGATTTCGCGGGCGAAATTCTCGTCGGGAAAAGTGTTCGCACCGGGGTTGGCCTTGGCATTGCCGAGATGGCTCAAATACAGGCCCATGCAGGGATGCGTGGCCACGTCGAAGAGCAAATCCCGGTAGTTGCCGAACGCGCCCGCGACCAGCCTGTCGTAGTAGTTCGTCATGCCGAGGCGGTTCACGCCGAGCGCCTCCATCCGGTCGGAAATGACGAAAATCTGGCTCAGGGCGAAGGCCACGCGCTGGCGCAGCGGATCGGGATCCTGCTCGGTCGCGGCGTCGGGCCGCAGCTTGCGCAAACCCATCGCGCGGCCCCACCACGCGTCCTGTTTGGTGTCGTTGTAAATCTGCGCCGAACCGGGCTGTGCGGCGGCCCATTGCACGAATGGCGTGAGCGTCCCGACCGGCCGCGCGAATTGCTGATCGATCCATGCGTCAAACCCCAGCGTCATCACTTCCTCAACATTCTCCGGGATGGAATCCGCATCGGCCTCGGAATCCTGATCCGGCCCAAACGCTGCCTGGATCAAAAACCGCGCCGCGGCCTTTGCCGAGGGGCCGCTGGCGTTCGTCTCATTGAGCAGCGAAACCGAGGCCCCGCTTGGCGCGCCGACCGTGTAACCCGTACCCGCCAGCACCGTGAGCGTGATGGTCTCGGTGGCTTCGGCATCGTCGCTGTCCGCCAGCGGAGTCACTTCCACAAAAACCTCGCGCTGGCCCGGCTCGAAGTTCACGACGCTGCCCGCGGGCGCCCCGCTGAAATCCAAGCCGGGGGTCGCGCTGCCGCCGAGCGCGATATTGACCGCGAGCGGATGCAGCCCGCCGCTGCGCCGCACGACGAACAACCCCGGATCCGGCCAGCGCTCGCTGATCGTGTCGTCGTAAGTCGAGACCGTGATCGCATTCGCCGCGCTCAGGCCCGCGGGCACCCGCACGGTATCGGTCAGCGCGCTGCGTTCCGTGCGGGCACGGGTCGGATCAAAACCGATCGCCCCTTCCTCCCAATCGTTGATGCCGTCCCCATCCGAGTCCTGATCGCCGATGCCGAGCTGGAAAAAACCGCGGGTCGCGCCATTCAGCGAAAAGCCGCGCTCCACTGCCGCGCCCGTGCCGATCACCTCCGCGGTGGCCGGCTCCCACACTCCCAACGACAGATCCGCGCGGGTGAGCAGCGAATACTTTTTGCCCGGGAGCCCCAGCCACGAAACGACCAGCGAGCCGGGGACGGCTGGGGCGATCTGCAGCCTGGGGCGGGATGCCGGATCGAGCGGACTCGTCCCGGCGGCACTCTCCGCCGCATTGGTCCAGCCGTCGCCATCCGTATCGTCGTCCGCGGCGAGCGTGGAAACGCCAAAAATCATCTCCCAAACATCGCTTTGCTGGTTCCCGTTTTGATCCAAGGCCAGCGCCGCGGACGCCAGGCAAAACCATGCAGCCAGGGAGGGGAAAGCTTTCATCGGTCGAGGAGTGGCCATTAGTCGAGCATCGTCCGTTGCACAAGTCCCGATTTGCGGTCCAAATTTCGGGGACCTCAACGGTGCCCAAAACTTGATCGGAACCGTCAAAAGAAACGTCAAAACGTGTAAATAAAACTTTGACTTCGACGTAGCTAACGGAGTTATTCTTCGGTCAAGGTCCGGCCCAAAAACCTTCCTCCCCCCATTCGTTCTGTCGTTTAGTCCAGCCCCGTTCCCGCAAATCACCTATGAACACGCACCGTAAGCCCCGTCCAACCGTCAAAAGCCGTTCAGGATCCCGCTCCTCGCACTTCCTCAAACGTTTATCTTCGTGGTTGGTGCTCTCTACGGTGCTGACCGTTACCGCGACTCATGCGGCCACCTTCTATTGGGACACCGATGGCGATACCGTCGTCAACAACACGGTCGGGACGGGGTTGGGTGGTACGGGCGCTTGGAATCTCGGCACCTCCAATTGGTGGGACGGGGTGAACCCCCTGACCCTGTGGCCCAATACCAACGCGGATCACGCCATCTTCACCGGTCCTTTCGTGGTGCCGCCGCCGACAGCGAATACGGTCACGCTCAGTTCCGGCATGATCGCGAATCGCGTAACCTTTCAGCGCAGCGGCTACACCCTCACCGGCGGCGATCTGACCCTGGCGGGGACGACGCCGACGCTGCACGTCAATCTTGGGGAATCCGCCGTCATCAATAGCCTGCTTCAAGGCGTGGACGGCCTGACCAAGACGGGCGGCGGAACGATCCGGTTGGCCAGCGGCAACACCTACACCGGCCAGACGACGATCGCCAATGGCTCGCTGATCATCACCAACCAGAGCGCTTTGGGGGCGGACAGTTCGGCCATCTCGATCCTGACCAACAATAACACGCCGCAAAACGCCAATTTGCTTGGTTTCACGGGTGGCTCGTTGGTACTGGATGGGACCGTCGGCGGCTTCACCTTCTCCCGGAATATCAACCTCGAGGGCCGCGGCCCCATCGGTGATCGCGGTTCCGCGATTCAAAGCCTCGGCAACAACACGCTCTCCGGCACTGTGTCAACCGCAGTCAGCCCGCTGACTCCGGCCACCATCCGCAACAGCCGGATCAACAGCGTTAACGGCACCTTGACCCTGTCCGGCACCCTGAATGCGGGCGGAACCTCCGTCACCACCTTCACCAACCTGGGGGGAATTAACTCAGCAGGCGTGGGCAATTTTGATTTGACCGGAGTGCTTTCCGGGACTGGCAGCATCGAGAAAACCGGGAGTGGCACCCTCTTTCTGAACCCTAGCAGCACCTCCGGTTTCAGCGGCACGGTCCGCGTTGCCGGTGCTGCCACCGGTTCGCAGAGCAGTGTGCGGGTGACCCAGGCGAGCGTGGGTGGTACCAGCATTTTCGGAGCGAATGTCGGAACCAATGCCAGTTCTGCCATCGACATGAACGGCGGCGTGCTGGAGTTCCGCAATGACGGCAACCTGGACTTCAACAGTCTTTCCTCTGGCAAAAATGTCTATCTTCGGGGCAGCTCCACCTTCTACACTGGCCCTGCT
>JBBQIZ010000090.1:0-16077 GCA_038325425.1 Chthoniobacterales bacterium | reverse complement strand
GTGCGGTTGATTTCGTCGGCGAGCACGATGTTGGCGAAGATCGGCCCCTTCACGAACTCAAAGGCACGTCGGCCGGGCGTGTCTGTTTCCTGCAAAATTTCCGTGCCGGTGATGTCGCTCGGCATCAGGTCCGGCGTGAATTGGATGCGGTTGAAGGTCATCGACATCAGGTCCGCGAGCGAATGCACGAGCAGCGTCTTGGCCAGCCCCGGCACGCCCATGAGCAGAGCGTGCCCGCGGGCGAAGATGCACGTGAGCATGAGCTCGATGACTTTGTCCTGCCCGATGATCACCTTCGCCAGTTCCGCGCGGATGCGCCCATTGAGTGCGCGAAGTTCGTCGATGGCTTGCACGTCGGCCTCGCCCGCCGCGTCCGATTGCTGTTTTTGCATAGTGAGGGAACCGGCTTGGGAAAACGGCACCGACCTCCGCCAGGTCATCCGACGGGAAATGCGCCGCGTGTTGCCGCGGAAGAGAACAGGAAGTCGGGCCAACGAGCACGATGAAAATGCGGACAATTTGCGGAGGCTCGCAGCTCCCACCGGGAGGAATCCGGACCCTCCGGATTTGCTGCTGTCGTTCAGCTTCGCGGATCCGAGCATCGGAAATACGACGCGCCGAGGAAGGAGCGGACGCGGTCCGCGGGGACTTCGAATTGCGGTCGTCTCGGCCCATGACCGGAGCATCAGGAATGGGAATGACCTGTCCGGCGAAAGCAAACCGGACCCGCCCTTAGGATCGCCTGAGCCTCGCAACAGTCCCGGACCTGATGCTCACCCGACTTGGCTGGTGCGAATCCGAAGCATGCTTACCGCTCAACCCCTCGCTGACGATCCCGCGCTGAATCAACTCTCTCAGCGTCTTTCGACCAATGTTCCCCCTCCCGAACGCACGCTCTCGCTCTACGGTGGCATCGGCCTGCTGGGGCTGGCCCTCGCGCGGCGATCGGGCACGCTCGCCCTCTTGGGCGGCGCGCTGATTTATCGCGGGATCACCGGCCAGTGCCACGTCTATCGCGCGCTGGGAATCCACTCCCGCGGGATGGTCCGCGAATCCGGCACGCGCGGCCACCGGGGACGCAAGGTCGTGGAGACGATCCTGATCCGCCGACCGCGCGCAGAGGTGTTCCGCTTCTGGCGGGAATTGGAAAATCTCCCGCGCTTCATGCCGCACCTGGAGAAGGTGGAGGTGGTCGATGAATTCCGCTCGCGCTGGGTGGTGCGGGCCATCGCCGGCACGTCGATGGAATGGCAGGCCGAGATCATCAACGAACGGGAAAACGAGCTGCTGGCGTGGCAATCGTTGCCCGGCGCGGACCTGCAAAATGCCGGTTCGGTATGGTTCGAAGACGCGCCCGAGGGCGGCACCCGCCTCAAGGTGGCGATCGAGTATTACAAGGCCGCGGGCGTGATCGGCGACGCTGTGGCTCGCGTCTTCGGCGAGGCGCCGGAGCAGCAACTGAAGCACGATCTCCAGCGTCTGAAGGATCTGCTGGAGGCGCAGCCGCCCGTGCGCACGGGCGGCGCATTTCGCCCGAAAAACCTCTACGGAGGCGCATGAAGATCGATGCTCTGCCCGCTCTGCAACACCGAGTTACCGACCGGAGCGAGCAGTTGCACGCGGTGCGATTGGGTCCAAACTTCCGCGCTACCGCCCACGCGGCGCGATGACTGGATGGCCGCGGTGCTGAGCATCGTGCCCGGCCTGGGCCATTTGTACAAAGGACATTTGCTGCCCGGACTGGTCGTGCTCTGCCTGCTCGGGCCGGCCTATCTGGTGATGATTTTCCTGCTCATCCCGGTGACTTTCGGGCTCAGCCTGACCCTTCCGGCATTCTTCGTCGTGCTGACCGGAGCGCACGCCTTCCGATTACCCAATGTGCGGAAAGATCCGGGCATTCTGGAACACGCCCGGCGGACTGCCGAGCGGTGGCTGCGCGCGCGCCCCGGCCGCAACCAGCAGCATTAGGGCGCGCTTCGAAGGCGCGAGCTACTGGGCGCTCCAGCTTCCCAGCACCGCCCCGGGCGCTTCCATGTGACGGAGCACCGCGCGGAGCGGGATGGGCAGGAAATCCGGCCGGTAGCTGAGTTCGTAGCCGATTTCATACATCGCCTTTTCCAGAAGGAAGGTCTCGAGCAGCATGCGGCCGTCCTCGGCTTTGGGCGGCAGGAAGGATTCGCCCTGCGCGACGGAAAGGTAACCTTCGAGGAACGAGCGCGAGGCCGTCTCGACCCACGGGCGGGTCCACGGTTCCAGCCGCCGGATATCCGCTTCCGCCTCCCGCGAAAGCGCGGTGGCCGCGGCGTAATCGAACGATCGGAGCATGCCCGCGACATCGACCAGCGGCGACCGTTTGAGCGAACGTTCGCTGAGCGCCCGGCGCGGTTCGCCTTCGAAATCGATGAGCACGAAATCCTTCCCGGTGTTTAGCACCTGACCGAGATGAAAGTCGCCGTGCACCCGCGTTTTCGTCGCCGCGATCTTGTGCGTGAGGAGCCGCGCGTAGCAGCCGAGGATTTCCTTTTCGTCGGCCGCGACTTGCAGCGCGAGCGCCCGGGCCTCCTCCGACAGCCCGGCGCCGGGCTGCTTGAGCTGCCGGATGACCCGCCCCGCCGAGCTGCGCATCGCCTGATAAAGCGCGCGCTGATAAAGCGTGCTGAAAGGTTCGGGCGCAAATTCCGGGAGATCGACGCCGGCCGCCAGGGCGACGTGCAATTCGGCGGTGCGCTGGCCCAATTGACGCGCGCGCTCCGGGAATACGCCGCCGATCAGGTCGGCGGCGGACGTTTCATTCAACTCCACGCGCGCCTCGAGCACGCGGTCGAAGTAACGCGCCAGCGCGTCGAGCGTAAAGCCCCAGCCATCGCCTTGATTTTGGGTCAGGCCGACCAAAAGCCCGAGCGTTCCGGTCCCCTCGGCATCGACCATCTGGAGCGCCCCGGCGAACGCAGGCACGGGTTCGAATCCGGCCTGGTTCAGGTAGCGCGTGACTTCGAGGTCGGGATGCGGTCCGCGCTCAAACCTGCGGAAGATTTTGAGAAACCAACGGTCGCCGTAGATGACCGAGGAATTCGACTGTTCGGCGCTGACCAGCCGGGAATTGGCCGCGGCCCGCTCCACGTCCTCCGCCACAAAAGATCCGGCACTCAGCCCGGCCAGGCGCACCCCCCGCCGACCATCGGCGGGTGTCGTGATGAGCCGCAGCAATTCCGCCCGCACCTCCGGCAGATGCAGGCCGTCCACCAGCACGCGCTCGTCGTCGAGCTGCGCGATCACCGCATGAGGCGCTTCGGCGCTGATCCACTGGCTGGTCGGCCCATCCGCGACGGTCAGGACCAGGGCATAACTCTCCGGCGAACCATCGAGGAAAGCCGCTTCGACGATCACGAATTGGCTCGCCGCCGCTCCCGCCCCGCACGGCACGTGATGCACGATGCGCAGGTCGCGGATGGTCCGGCCCTTTCCGCCGAACCAGCGGCAGGTCGGGAAATAGCTCGGGAAAATCCGGGTTTCCAAGCACCGGATCAACGCCGGCCCCCAACTGGCGATGGCGCTGATTGCGACGGGCGCCCAATGGGTCAGGCCCGCGCCGGCGCGTTCACTGGGCTTGAGCACGAACCAATAGAACCCGTGCGGCCCGAGCGTGAACGCGGAAGGCGTGGTTTTGATCTCCGGGAAAATGCTGCGGCCGAAAAGTTCCTCGGGCACGAGGCCGGCGTAGGCAGACAAATCCAGCTCCGCGACCTGCGCGAAACGCGAGAGATTGGCCACGATCAGGACCGTCTCCTCTTCGTGACGGCGGACATAAGCGAGCACCTTGGCGTTGTCCGGCTGGATGAACTCCAGGCTGCCGCGGGCGAACGCCGAGGAGCGCTGGCGCACGGCCAGCATCCGCCGCATCCACCAGAAAAGGGAGGACACATTCTTCTGCTGATTCTCCACGTTCACCGATTCGTAGTGATACTCCGGGTCGATAATCGTCGGCAGATAGAGCTGCTGCGGATTGGCTGGGGAAAAACCGGCGTTGCGGTCGGGCGTCCACTGCATCGGAGTCCGCACGCCGTTGCGGTCGCCGAGATAGATATTGTCCCCCATCCCGATCTCGTCGCCGTAGTAGATGATCGGCGTGCCGGGCAGCGAGAAGAGCAGGGAATTGATCAGCTCCATCTTGCGCCGGTTATTGCCGAGCAAAGGCGCGAGCCGGCGGCGGATGCCGAGATTGATCCGGGCCCGCGGATCGTGGGCGTAAACGCGATACATGTAGTCGCGCTCCTCATCGGTGACCATTTCGAGCGTCAGTTCATCGTGATTCCGCAGGAAGATGCCCCACTGGCAATTCTCGGGGATCGCGGGCGTTTGCTCGAGAATGTCGATGATCGGATACCGGTCCTCCATTTGGATGGCCATGAACATCCGCGGCATGAGCGGGAAGTGGAAATTCATGTGGCAGTGCTGCCCTTGGCCGAAGTAGGCCGCGGAATCTTCCGGCCATTGATTGGCCTCCGCCAGCAGCATGCGGTCTTCAAACTTCGAGTCGATGTGCGCGCGCAGTTTGGCCAGGAAAGCGAGCGTCTCCGGCAGGTTTTCGCAGTTGGTCCCTTCGCGTTCGTAGAGATACGGCACGGCGTCGAGACGCACGCCATCGACGCCCATCTCCAGCCAGAAATCCATGACCCGCAGGAGTTCGTCATGGACCGCGGGATTGTCGAAATTCAGATCCGGCTGATGGGAATAAAAGCGATGCCAGAAGTATGACTTGGCTACCGTGTCCCACGTCCAGTTCGACGTTTCGAAGTCTTTGAAAATGATCCGTGCGTCGGCGTAACGCCGCGGGTCGGTCGTCCAGACATAGAAGTCCCGCTCCGACGTGCCCGCGGGCGCGCGGCGGGCCCGCTGGAACCAGGCATTCTGATCGGAGGTGTGATTGAGGACGAGTTCCGTGATGACCCGCAGCCCGCGCGCATGGGCCTCGGCGAGGAAGGCTTTGAAATCCTCGATCGTGCCGTAGGTCGGATTGACCGAATAATAATCGGCGATGTCGTACCCATCGTCGCGCAGCGGCGAGGGGTAAAAAGGCAACAGCCACAGCGCGGTGACGCCGAGTTCCGCAAAATAATCCATGCGATTGATCAGCCCGCGGAAGTCGCCCATCCCGTCGCCATCGCTGTCCTGAAAAGTCTTAACGTGCAGTTGGTAGATGACCGCGTCTTTAAACCAGAGGGGATTCGACATTATCAAAGTAACGCACGCGCCGACTGTTTCGCGCGTGTGCCACCGCTGTTGTTTTCCTGGCTGCGGAAATCAGGACCCGACCGGCGTGAAGAAGCGCATCGTCCCGCGATAATCGCGCAGTTCTTCCGCCGACAGCCGCCGCGTGGGCAGCGCCGCGCCCAGTTGTTCGCTAGCGCTTTCGGTGACCAGCACCGGGCAATTGAAAGTGCTCGCCAGCTTGTCGAGTTGCATGGTCAGGATCACTTCCGGACCCGAGGGCGCTTCTTCGCCGATCGCCGTGCGGCGCAGCCGCGCCCGGCCGTAGTGCAGCGCAAAGCGGAACTCCTCGGTCTGCTTTTGCCAGTTCCGCAGCGAAGCCAGGGCCGACGCGACCGCGCCGGCCTCCGCTGCGCCCCCGGCCCAGAACGCGAGCAGGGTGTCGTCGAGACCGCGCATCGTCCGGCCGCGGGATTTCGCGATCACTCGCTGGCAACGTTCGCCCCAGCTCTCGAAAGTCTTGTCGACCAAATCCTGCGACGGCGTCCGGCAGCCGCGCTGCGCCCCGGCGATGACCAGCAGCCAGCAATCGCTCTCGCGGATTTCCGCCTCACTCGCTTCGGCGTTGAGCTGCGGCGGCGTCCGAAACGTCATCTTCTGCGAGCCGATTTCCACGATCCAGCCATCGCGCAAATCGGTGGAACGGATGAGCCGCTGCCCGTTCAGATACGTCCCGTTGCTGCTGCCCATATCCATCACCGCGTAGCCGCCCTCGACGTTCTGGCGAATGACCGCGTGCCGGCGCGAAACCCGTTCCGACGCGATCACCACGCGGTTGTCCGGGCCGCGCCCGAGGGTGCAAATGCCGTTGAGAAAGATGCGTTCGCCGGAGGGAAACTCCAGCCAGGCGGTGGGCTGGTCCATGATGCCGAGGAAACGAAGCCCAAGGCCCGCTTGGCTGTGTGCCATGGCCGACGGCCGCCGGAATCTGGGCAAAGCCTGATCCCGCCGACAAGCCTCCCGCGCTGGCATGTTTCTTTCTCTTCATCGTTGCAATGCCCTTGGAACAAGAAACTTGTCGATACGACGCCGATCTGTCGCCGCCCCTGCTTCAGGCCGGTCGCATCCTGTTCCAACGCTATCGCTTGGAACGTTTACTTGGCCGGGGAGGCATGGGCGTGGTCTGGTTGGCGCACGACGAAAAGCTCGATCGCCACGTCGCTTTGAAGCTTTTGCCCGACGTTCTTTTTCGCGATCCGGCGGCGCGCGACGACTTAAAACGGGAAACCCGGCGCAGCCTCGATCTGACGCATCCGCACATCGTCCGCATCCACGACTTCATCGAAGACGAGGAGACGGCGGCGATCGTGATGGAATACGTGGACGGGCCGAATCTCTCTCAACTCCGGGTCGATCGTCCGAGCCGGATCTTCGAGGTGGACGACCTCAAAATGTGGACTGCGGCCCTCTGCGGGGCGCTCGAGTACGCGCACGACGCCGGCCGCTGCGTCCATCGCGACCTCAAGCCGAGCAACCTCATGGTCAGCGCGCGCGGCGTCTTGAAGATCGCCGACTTCGGCATCGCCTGCGGCCTGCACCACACCGCCGCTCGCGTGAGCGCGTGGGCCAGCACCGGGGGCACGCTCGGTTACATGAGTCCGCAACAGTTGCTCGGCGAACTGGCGGCGCCGTCCGACGATCTGTATTCGGTCGGCGCCACGCTGTACGAATTGCTGACCGGCAAACCGCCTTTCTTCAGCGGCGACATCGCCACCCAGATTCGCGAAGTGCCGGCGGAAAATATCGCCGCACGCCGCGGCCAGTTCGGGCTGCCCGGAGCGGTCGTGCCGGCCGCGTGGGAGGAAACGATCGCCGCGTGCCTGGCCAAAGAGCCGCAGAATCGTCCGCGCAGCGCCCGTGAAGTGGCCCGCCTGCTCGGGCTGCCGCTGGCGACGGGGACGGAGATCGCGCCTCCGCTGCACGACGAACTGGCGCCGACGATCTGCATCCCGCGGGAGAAATTGGCGCCGTGGCCCGCCATCGCACGGACGCGGAGGTACGTGAGGACCGCGGCGAAATTCGTGGCGCGCCATCGCTGGCCGCTGATCACCGCGCTGGCCGTGATCGCGGCTCTGGTTCCGTGGATTTCGGGGGTGCGTCCCGGGCCACCCGCAGCGGCCCCCGCCGTTTCGGGAATGCCGACAGCGGCGTCCCTCCGGCCGCCCGCGGAAACCAACCCCGCGCCAGCACCCGCACCCGCGCCGCTCCCCGCCGCGTCGCCGGCGGATCGCAGCTTCCTCGCCGAAACGCCGATTCCCGGATTCGTCCCAGCCGCCCAGCCAGCGCCCGCCGCACTGGAACCGCCGCAGATCGAGATTCTCACCGAACCGCCGGGGATTCCGTTTCAGCTATTCGCCAGCGCCTCCGAAACGCCCGATGCCAAAGTGGTCTTCGAAGGCGAGACGCCCGCGACCGTCACGCAGCTTCCGCCGGGCGCCTATCGGGTCAGCTTTCTCACCCCGGGCCTGCCGCCGCGCGCGGTCAGCATCGAAATTCCCGAGCAGGGCACGGCCACGTTTCGCCAGGATTTCCCGACCGGCACGGTGAATATCACCAGCCAGCCGGCGGGCGCGGAGATTTTCTCCGGCGCGCGGTCCCTCGGGCTGACGCCGATGGAGACGACGCTGCTCGCCGGGAAACACGAGTTCGGCGCGCGCTGGCAGGGTCGCGATGCGCGGCTGCGGACGATTCAGTTGAAGGCGGACGGCCATGAAACGGTGGCCTTCGACTTCAGCCCAAGCTCGGCGGCACGCTCGAAAACGCGGCGCTCCCGAGAGAAGCCGGACGCCTCCCTGTGGGATAAAATGGGCCGGACGATCAACAAGGTCTTTACCGGCGACCGGAGGTAGGCGCGCCGTAACGGTGCGCGGCGGCCCCTTCTAGATGAGCGGCGTGGTCCCCGGCTCGGGCACCGGGCCGACCGGGAGCGTCATGTCCCAGCGCAGATCCTTCGGCATGGTGTCGAGTTTCGACTTTTGGGCGAACTCCCACGTCACTTCCTTGCCGGTGTAGGCGGACATCCGGCCCATGATGCCCATGAGCGTGCTCTGGGCCATGCGGTCGCCGTCGTTCGGGATCTTGCCGGCGCGGAGTTCGGTGAAAAGTTCGTCGTGCTCGATCTGATGCGAGGCGACTTTCGGGCCGGCGTATTTCCAGGGTTTTTCGCCGAAGATCTGGGCGTTGTAACCGACGAATTCGCAGCGGCCCTTGGTGCCAATGATCGTGTCGCGCTGCTCGTTGAAGCAGCCGTCCTGATAGCGGCTCTTAAGGACAGCGATGGTGCCGTTCGCCCAGGTATAGGTGACGTCGTGCTGGTCCCAGATGTCGCCGATCTTCTGCTGCCAGCGCGCGCCGCTCGCCACACATTTCACCGGCGGCACGTCCTGCATCGCCCAAGCGATTTTGTCCACGCTGTGGACGGTGATTTCCATGATCAGATCGCCGGAGAGCCAATTAAAGTGGTGCCAGTTGCGGAGTTGCCATTCGAGGTCGGTCTGGCCGGGCAGACGCTCGCCGCTGAAGCGCGAGAGGCGGTTGCCGAGGCGCGTGGAATAGATGGCGACGATGTCCCCGATCTCGCCGCCGTGGATGCGCTGCATCGCTTCCTGATAGGCGGGTTCGAAGCGCATGTTGAAGCCCGCCCGAAGCGCGAGCTTCTTCTCCTTGGCCAGCCGGACGGACTCCAGCACCGAGCGCACGCCGGCCGGATCGACGGCCATCGGCTTCTCGCAGAAGATGTGTTTTCCCGCTTCCACTGCAGCGCGCAGGATCGGCGGACGG
The DNA here is from genome assembly GCA_038325425.1 of Chthoniobacterales bacterium. Taxonomy (GTDB): domain Bacteria; phylum Verrucomicrobiota; class Verrucomicrobiia; order Chthoniobacterales; family Chthoniobacteraceae; genus Chthoniobacter. Next base: position 7,029 of record JBBQIZ010000090.1, on the reverse strand, counting down.
AAACCGCCGGGAGTGGCGATGAGAATGACGTCCGCGCCGCTGGCGATGACTTTCTGATACGCGTCGAGTCCGACGAATTTGCGTTCGTCCGCCACGTTCATCCGGCCCGGCTCGGACGCCTGCGCGGCGAGGGTCTTCTGCGACTTTTCGAGCGCGTCCGAGAAGACATCGCCGAGCGCCCAGACCTCGGTATTGCTGTCGGCCGTGAGCGCCTGCGCGGCGGCGCCAGTCCCGCGTCCGCCGCAACCGATGAGGCCGAGCTTGAGCTTCTGACTGGCGATCTGCGCCCGCGCCGGCGGGAGGCTGGCCGCGAGCGCCGCAGCGGTGGATGTCTGGAGGAAATGGCGACGGGAAATGAGGGGCATGGGTCGGGAGCGTGGAGTATCGCTTGTGTTAATTCCATGCCGAAATTGTCCTTAGAGCCGTTGCGGCAGAAGTGGAAATGCAGGGCAAAAAGCCGGGTCAGCCGGGGCGATCGTGAATTTCCGAATGCGGGCGAATTCCCCATTGGCAATTACCGGTGAGCCGCTATCTTCACGGCCCCTTTTCCACCAAGCCCTATGAACGTCGTCGTCGAAAATCTGCCCAATTGCATCACCACCCTCCGCGTCGAACTGGAGCCGGAAAAAGTCACCAAGGTCTGGGACGACGTGGCGGGAAATTATACGAAATACGCACGCGTCCCCGGCTATCGGGTGGGCAAGGCGCCGAAGTCGATCATCGAGAAAAAATACTCCAAGGAGATCCGCGAGGAACTCGAGAAAAAGCTCCTCTCCGAGTCCTGCAAAGAGGCGATCCAGGAAAAAGGACTGAAGGTGCTTTCGCTCACGCAGGTCGATGACGTGGAGATCGCCGAAGACAAGTCGATGAAGTTCACGGCGACGCTCGTGACGCACCCGGATTTCCAGCTCCCGGCTTACAAAGGTCTCGTCGTGCCGTTGCCTGCGACCGAAGTGACCGAGGAAGAGGTCGAGCATTCCCTCAATGAACTGCGCGAGCAGGCGGCCGACTTCGTGGACGTCGAGGGAGGTCGCGGCGCGGAGCTGAATGACTTCATCGTCATTGATTACCGCGGGACGATCGACGGCGCGCCCGTGAGCGACAAGTTTCCCAAGGCGGGCAAGCCGCTTTCCGGCAACGACGATTTCTGGATCCACATGGTCCAGGAAGCGTTCTTCCCGGGCTTTACCGAAGCGCTGATCGGCACCAAACCCGGCGAGACCCGCAGCTTCGAGATCGAAGTGCCAACGGATTTCCCGGTCGAAGGCCTGCCCGGCCAGAAGATCCAGTACGAGGTCACGGTGAAGCAGATCAAAAACAAGGTCCTGCCCCCGCTCGACGACGCCTTTGCCGACACCGTCGTGAAGGGCAAAACGCTCGCCGAATTGCGCGACGTGGCGCGCCAGGAACTCGAGCGGCAGAAGAAGGGCAACGTCGAGGCTTCGAAGCGCAGCGAAATCATGCGCCAGCTTCTCTCCCAAGTGGAGTGCGAGCTGCCCGTGGACATGGTCCGCACGCAGACCCGGCGCATCCTCATGGACATCGTGAAGGAAAATCAGGCGCGCGGCGTGAGCGACGACATTCTCAAGGAAAACGAACAGCAGATCCTCGGCGGCGCGGCGCAGAATGCCCGCGAGCAGATCAAGGGCACGTTCATCCTGCTCCGCATCGCCGATGTCGAAGGCATCAAGGCGACCCAGCAGGAATTCGACATCCGCATCGCGCAACTCGCGCAGCGTTATGAAATGAAGCCCGACAAGCTGATCAAGAAGCTCGACGAGCGGAATGCCATCGACCAGATCCTCGAGGAGATCCTCACGGGCAAGGTCCTTGATTTCCTTGCCGCCAACGCTAGCGTCTCGACCATTCCCGCCGGAGCGCCCGCCCCGGCTGAAACGGAAGCGCCCGCGCAGAGCTAAATTTCCCTATGATCATCCAACCCAACCGCAACATCGTCGCCCCGCCGCAGAGCAACTACTACGTCCCCTACGTGGTGGAGCAGACGGGCCGTGGCGAACGCAGCTACGACATCTATTCGCGGTTGCTCAAGGATCGCATCATCTTCCTCGGCACCGCGATCGACGACGGCGTCGCGAACTCGGTCATCGCCCAGCTTCTCTTCCTCCAGATGGACGACGGGAAAAAGGACATCAACCTTTACATCAACTCGCCCGGCGGCTCGGTAACGGCCGGCCTCGCGATTTATGACACGATGCAGTTCCTAACCTGCGACGTGAATACTTACTGCATCGGCATGGCCGCTTCCATGGGCGCGGTGCTCCTCGCCGCCGGCACGAAAGGCAAACGCTACGCGTTGCCCAACTCCGATATCATGATCCATCAGGTCAGCGGCGGCGCGCAGGGCACGGCGAGCGACGTTGAGCGCACCGTAGAATACATGTACAAGCTCAAAAAGCGCCTCATCCATCTCCTCGCCAGCCACACCGGCAAGACCGATGAGCAGGTCGGCCGCGACTCCGATCGCGATTATTACATGAGCGCCGAGGAAGCAAAGGCCTACGGCCTCGTGGACGAAGTGGTGAAGAGCCGCAAGGAACTCAAACTCCCCGAATCCACGACCGAACCCGCCGCGCTCGCTGAAGGCACCGCCCCAGCGCCTCAGACTCAGTCGTAATCACCCCCGTTTTCCTCGATGGCCCGCGCCAATAATCTCACGATGTGCAGCTTCTGCGGCAAGAGCCACGCGGAAGTGCGGAAGCTCATAGCCGGGCCGGGCGTCTATATTTGCGACTCCTGCATCAATGTCTGCAAAGGCATCCTCGACAAGGAACTGAACGACGACGCACGGAAGAGCTCGACCACGCTCCGCGTGCCGAAGCCGATGGAAATCCGCCGGCAGCTCGACCAGTTCGTCATCGGTCAGGACCGCGCGAAGAAGACGCTCAGCGTCGCGGTGCACAATCATTACAAGCGCATCGTCCACAACCAGAGCGTGAGCAGCGGCAATGCCGTGCAGATGGATCCGCTCGGCGACGTCGAGATCGACAAGAGCAACGTGCTGCTCATCGGCCCGACCGGCAGCGGCAAGACGCTCCTCGCCCGCACCCTCGCGCGCATCATCGACGTGCCGTTCACCATCGCCGATGCGACCACGCTCACTGAAGCCGGCTATGTCGGCGAAGACGTGGAGAACATCATCCTGCGCCTGCTCCAGGCCAGCGATTACGACGTGAAGCGCGCCGAGATCGGCATCGTGTACATCGACGAAATCGACAAGATCGGCCGCAAGACCGACAACGTCTCGATCACCCGCGATGTCAGCGGCGAAGGCGTCCAGCAGGCGCTGCTGAAGATCCTCGAAGGCACGACCTGCAACGTCCCGCCTCAAGGCGGCCGCAAACACCCGCATCAGGAATATATCCAGGTCAGCACCGACAAGATCCTCTTCATCTGCGGCGGCGCATTCGTCGGCCTCGACAAGATGATCCAGAAGCGCATGGGCAAGAAAGTGCTCGGCTTCGGCGTCTCCGGCCACGATGCGAGCGAAGCCGAAGTCCCGGCCAGCGAAGCGATCCGCTTCACCGAACCGGAAGACCTGCTCGCCTTCGGCATGATCCCCGAATTCGTCGGGCGGCTCCCCGTCATCACCGCGCTGGATCAGCTCAGCGAAGACGAACTGGTGATGATCCTCACGGACACGAAGAACGCGATGATCAAGCAGTTCACGAAGCTCCTCGCCATCGAAGGCGTGAACCTCAACGTCACGAAAGACGCCCTCCGCGCCCTCGCCGAACAGGCCGCCACGAAAGGCACCGGTGCCCGCGCCCTGCGCAGCATGCTCGAGCGCATCATGCTCGACCTGATGTATGAAGTGCCGAGCCGTGACGATATCGCCGACGTGACGATCAATCGCGGCGTTGTCGAGGGAAAGAAACCGCCGCTCATCCGGCGCAAGCAGGACAAAGACGCCGCGTAACAGCAAGCGAGCCGGTCGTTACAGACCGGTCGCTTCGTAGATGTCGCTCACGGAGAGCGAACATCCCGCCTCTGCGAAGGTCAGCACCGCATCCGCGGCCGTGAGAACTGCCGGCGCCCAAGCTTCGCCGACACGACGCCAGACCGTCACCACGCGTTGCGCCGAATCCACGAGCACATACGCCTCCAGCGTCGGGATCGTGAGATAAGCAAGTCGCTTCTCCCCGGTGTCCGTGCGCGCAGTCGATTCGGACAGCACCTCGAAGAGCACCGTCGGATTTTCGATCACGCGGGTATCCACCTGAACCGGACCGCAGTGAATCGTCGCGTCCGGGTAATAAAAGCGCAGGTCATTTCCTCGACGCACTCCCACGAGCAGGTCGGAGTTGTAAGGCTGGCAACGCTTTCCCCTTAATTGAGCGTAAAGCAGCGAAACGATGCGCACGGCCAGCGCGCTATGGCGCATCGTGCCGCCGCCCATGTTATACACCATCCCGTTGAGATATTCGTGCTTCCCTTCGGAGGCGATTTCTCCCGCCAGATACTCTTCCTCCGAAGCGAGAGGCGGATTTTGCACGGCGAAGCTCATGCGCGCAGGCTACGGAAAGGCCGTGACCTGTCAAACCACGCGGTCAACGCCGTGGACAAGGCACTTCGGCGTGCTAACTTTCCGGCCATGAAAAAGCGGCTGCTGCAAAGTCTCGTCGTCGTCCTCGTGGTTTTTAATGTCGCCGTCGGCTTGCGCGTCTATACGGCGCTCGGCGCCACCGAGAAAGACGAGACCGGCTATGCCAGCATCGCCGTCTTCGCCCGCGCCCTGCAACTCATCCGCCAGGACTACGTGGACGAGCGCAAAGTCAGCTACGAAGAGCTCACCCACGCCGCGATGAAGGGCATGCTCAGCAGCCTCGACCCGCACTCCCAGTTCATGGAAGCGCAGGACTTCAAAGGTATGCAGGACGACACCAACAGCCGCTTCGGCGGACTCGGCATCGTCGTCGCCCAGCGCGACGGCAACATCATCATCGTCAACCCCATGGAAGATACCCCCGGCTTCAAGGCCGGCCTCCTCCCCAACGACCAGATCGTCAAGATCGACGGCCAAGCCCTCGAAAAGATGGACCTCAACGACGCCATCAAACTCCTCCGCGGCGACGTCGGCCAGAAAGTCGTCCTCACCATCCTCCGGCCCGCCACCAAGGAGATCAAAGACTTCCCCATCGTCCGCGACAACATCCGCGTGGCCAGCGTGAAAGACGCGAAGATCCTCCCCGCCGAACTCGGCGGCGAATTCCGCATCGGCTACGCCCGCGTCACCCAATTCAACGTCCCCACCGCCGATGAACTCAGCAAGAAGCTCGACGCCCTCGAAAAAGACGGCATGCAGGCCTTCATCCTCGACCTCCGCTACAACCCCGGCGGCCTGCTCAATTCCGCCGTCGACGTCGCCGGCCAGTTCCTTCCGCCCAAGACCCTCGTCGCCTCCACCGAAGGCCGCGTCCCCTCCCAGAGCCGCAGCTACCGCACTGGCGACAGCGCCAAACAGCGCCCGCGCTACCCCGTCGCCGTCCTCATTAATGGCGGCAGCGCCAGCGGTTCCGAGATCGTCGCCGGCGCGCTGAAGGACCTCAACCGCGCCATCCTCGTCGGCGAAACCACCTTCGGCAAAGGCTCCGTCCAGAGCGTCATCCAGCTCCAGGACGGCTCCGCCCTGCGCCTCACCACCGCGAAATACTACACCCCGAGCAAACAAGTCATCCACGAGTACGGCGTCACCCCCACCATCCGCGCCACCCACACCCCCGAGCAGGAGCGCCAGCTCATGCTCCAGCGCCGCGAAGACCTCTCCGCCGACCCCGAGCGCAAGGAACTCTCCAACCTCCGCGACACCCAGCTCGACCGCGCCGTCGATGCGCTCAAAGGCGTGATGATCTACGCCGAAAAGACCGCGCCGGTGAAGCGCGCCTCGGCGAATTGAGGAAGGAAGTTCGCGCTCGATGCGGCGGGGAAGTGCAAATTGAGAATTGCAAAGTGCAAAATGCAAAATGCCGATGGTCGCATCCGTGGTGCGCGTAATCTCGGCGTTCCGCAATTTTCATTTTTCAATTCCCACTTTGCAATTTGCAATCCCCCCTCCGCACTGAGCCCTAACCTCTGAGCACCCACCCCGCTCCCACGATTCTCGCCCTCGAAACCTCCTGCGACGAAACCGCCGTCGCCATCCTCCGCGGCGAGACCCTCCTCGCCAGCGAAGTCGCCTCCCAGATCGCCATCCACGCCCCGTTCGGCGGCGTCGTCCCCGAAGTCGCCTCCCGCAACCACCTCCGCGTCCTCCGCCCCGTCCTCCAGCGCGCCCTCGCCAGCGCCGACCTCGCCCTCGCCGACATCGACGCCTTCGCCGCCACCTGCGGCCCCGGCCTCGCCACCTCCCTCATGATCGGCACCTCCGCCGCCAAAGCCCTCGCCGTCGGCTCCCGCAAGCCCTACCTCGCCATCAACCACATGGAAGGCCACCTCCTCTCCCCCTTCTTCGGCGAAAACGACGGCGTCCGCCCCGCCATCGCCCTCATCGTCAGCGGCGGCCACACCATGCTCGTCGAGATCGAAAGCCTCGGCCACTACCGCCTCCTCGGCCAAACCGTCGATGACGCCGCCGGCGAAGCCTTCGACAAAGTCGGCAAACTCCTCGGCCTGCCCTACCCCGGCGGCCCCAACGTCGATCGCCTCGCCCGCGACGGCGACCCGCGCCGCTTCGATTTCCCCCGCAGCATGCTCGACAGCGGCGACTTCGCCTTCAGCTTCAGCGGCCTCAAAACCGCCGTCCGCTACCTCCTTCCCAAGCTCGATCCACCGCTCCCCATCGCCGAACTTTGCGCCAGCTTCCAGGAAGCCGTCGTCGAAGTCCTCGTCGAGAAAACCCTCCGCGCCGCCCGCGCCACGCGGCAGTCCGTCGTCGCCCTCAGCGGCGGCGTCAGTTGCAACTCCCGCCTGCGCGAAAAAATGCGCGCTGCCTGCGACCGCGCCGGCCTGCAGCTCCTCATCGCCAGCCCCGCCCTGAGCACCGACAACGCCGCCATGATCGGCTACGTCGCC
>JBBQIZ010000089.1:0-16118 GCA_038325425.1 Chthoniobacterales bacterium | reverse complement strand
ATCGCGAAGAAGGCGATGGGGTATCGCAGCGCGACGGGCGATTTCTTTGCGATCGTGGCGCCGGTGGGAATCATCATCGGACGCGTGGGCTGCCTGCTGCACGGCTGCTGCCCCGGGCGCGAATGCGCGGAGCCGCACTGGTGGACGATGCGCGATCAGTTCGGCGTAGAGCGCTGGCCGGCGGTACCCGCGGAGATCGCGTTCAATCTCCTCGCGCTGGCCTTTTTCCTCACGCTGCGCTGGCGGGCCGGGAGCAGCGGGACACCGCGCTGAGTGAACGGCGCGAAGCGTCCAAGGAGCCGGGGCGTCCCGCCCCGATTCGATAGCAACGCCGTTCCGGCCAATTTTTTTCGATTCGGGCCGGGACGGCCCGGCTCCTTGTCCGGCGCCTACCGCCTACCGTTTGTCGCGGAAGAGCGGGGGGACGAAATCGAGGTCGCTGGCTTCCTTCACGGCGAGGCCGATCTGGAAGTCCATTACCTCGGGCGCGACGGGATTCTGGTAGCCGACGAGGCAGTCGCGCACGGCGTCGGCGGGCGCTTTCTGCTCGACGCGGACGAGGCGGTAAATCTTCACCGCGAGCGCTTCGGCGGCGCCCGGCGTGAGGAGCGTGGGCATGAGCGGTTCGAGCACGGCGCGGTCTTCGTCCGTGAGTTCCACCTGCTGGCGTTTGCACAGCGCGCGCAGCAGGCCGTAGCTCTCGGCGGGCGTGCTGGTGGGGAAGATGGGAATCTTCACGTCCACGCGGCCGGGGCGCTTGAGATCGACTTCGATCAAATCCGGCCGGCTCGACGCGAGGACCCAGATGATGCGGCCGCGATTTTCCGGGCGGCTCATCTCGGCGGCCATCATCGAGTAGATGCGGCCGGAGAGGCCGCTGTCATTCGCGCCGCTGTCGCGACGGCCGAGCGCCTGATCCGCTTCGTCGATGAACACAAAGCAGCGCGTGAGCGCTTGGAGCAGGCGGAAGATTTTTTCGAGATTGCCCTCGGTGCTGCCGACCCACCGGTCGCGGAAATTCCTGATCTTCACCACCGGCACGCCCGCTTCGCCCGCGAGGCATTCGACCATGTAAGTTTTGCCCGTGCCGACCGGCCCGCAGATGAGATAACCCATCGGCAGCGCGCGCAGATCGCCCTGGCGCCAGAGGGCGATGTCCTGCCGCAGCCAAGTCTTGAGCTTTTCCTGGCCGTGCAGGTCGTCGAGCGTGCGTTTGCTTTCGATGAACTCGATCAGCCCCGCGCAGTCGTCTTCGACGAGCTGCTTCTTGAGCTTCACGAGGTCGGCGGGTAAGAGCGGTTCGGCCCGGTATTCCTTGAGTTTGAAAAGGCTGTCGATGGCGTTCTGCGTCGCGCCGGTGAGCTGTGCGGCGAGGTGCGCCGGCTCGGTCTGGAACCGCGCGAGCGCCTTTGGAAAACGCGGCAGGGCGTCCGCCACGGCGTCGGCGATTTCGGACGTTGGCGGGAGTGGCAGCTTGATCTTCGCGGCACGCGGGTTGTTGACCAGGAGCGGATGCAGATCATTGAGGTTCTCGGTGATCAGCGCGGTGACGAGCGAATGCTCGGCGAGCAGGGGATCATCCGCCCAGTCGCGCATGAGCAGCGCGAGAGAGTTGAGGTCGTAGTTCACGCCGCCGGGCATCGCGGGCGCGAGGAGATTGGCGGCCTTGATGAAACACGCGACCTGCACGCGGGGTTTACCGAGGCGGGCGAGATTCGCGGTGTAGCGGAAGTACCGCGTGAGCGCCTCGACGGCGGCGCGCGGCGACTTGGGCAGCTCGGGGTTTTCCTTGAAGGCCGGCCACTGCGAAAACGTCTCGCCGCCGCGCTCGACGCGCAGGCCATTGCCGAGATCGTAGCTGAGCACGACATCGAACCGCGGGAGCAGCACACGCAGAAAAAAATCACCGAGCGAACCAAGCGCGCGCTGTTCGCCAAGCGGCAGCAACAGGCGGTCGTGGACGTTGCCGTGGAGGATGAACTGCGACGCTGCATGGCTCTCGTAAAGCGCCACCATTTCGCCCGCCCAGGCAGGCAGGGAGGTTTTCGGGCTTTCCGCGCTCATGGAGGAAAGGCGCGGCGACGACTACTGCGGCAGCGGTCCCATCGACTTGCTCGCGCCGTTGTCACCGCTGGATTCCGCGGTCGGCTTGGCTTCGAGCGAGATGCCTTCGGCCGCGGCGAAGTCCGCCAGGGCCTGCTCTTCAAAGGCCTTCTGTTCGGTTTCCTTGAGCTGCACGCCGCTCAGATCGAGTGAATCTTTGGCCACGCGCGCCCGGCCCGCGGCCCGCTCACGTTCTTCTTCCACCATGCCGTGCAGGCGATTGAGCGTGTCGCCCGAACCGCCGATCGTCGAAATCATCCCGCTGGCCATCTCGCTGAGTTCCGCGGTCGCCTTTTTGATCTTCAAATCGCTGAGCGCATACTTGAGTTCCTCGATCTTTTTCTGCGCCGCCTTGATCGACACGTCGCGCGCGCGCATCAGCTCCTGGTACGTCTTTTCCGCATCTTCGAGCTGCTGGCGATTTTCGCCGAGCTCGCGCTGAATGGTCTGCAACCGCAGCGCGTATTGCCCGGCTGCCTCGCGATTGCCGGCGCGGAGCTGCGCACCCGCCTTGGCCCGCAGTTCGCGCTCCTCGGTTTCGAGCCGCTTCACCTGTGCGATCAGCCGCTCGCACATCCCGGCGTGCGCGGCCAGACCCTGATTATATTGCGCGATCTGCTTGCGGAGATTCTCCTTCTCGACTTCGAGCAGGGCTTCGGGATTGGCTTTTTCGATGCCGCCGATGAAGAGACCGAAAAAGCCGCGAATGAGGTTGCCGATTCGACTGAACATAGTTGATGGAACTTGAGATGGTTGCGCCGGATTCCGGCTCGCCGCGGACGTTGGCAGAAAACTTTCCGGCACGCCAGCAGGAGCGGTGGCGTTTCTCCCATTTGGCAAAAGGCGCGTCCGGGGTTAGCTTGGGGAACGATTAAGTAAGTGTCATCCCCTCCCGGGCGGTCGAGCGACTTGCCCCACCCCTGCCATGAAACGCCGCCTCCTCCGCACCTCCGCACTCTTCCTTTCCTCCGTCGGTTCCTTCGTGCCGCAAGGCGCAGCGCAGGCCGAAGCTCCCACCGGCAAGTATTCCAAAAAATTCCGTGAATCGGTGCTGCTCCGCCCGGACCTCGGGCCGCGCCAGCCGAGCGAAGCGGGTGATCCGCCACCGCCGAGCGCCGATCGCTACCCGTGGAAAAAGCAGATCGTCACGACGACTTTCTGGATCGGCGAAAAGCCGACGAAGAACAATCCGACTCCGAATCATGTGAGTTCGTGGGACCAGCAATGGGCGTCGAATTTCGGCGGCTACGACGATCCTGATCCTGCCCAGCGCGTGAACTATCTGCCCGCGAAGTTCGTCCCGCGGCAAAACCCGTTCTACATCGCGCTGCCGTACAACGACAAAATGCGCACCGGGCATAAGCCCGAGGCATCGCACGTCATTCCATGGTTCAAGCAAGCATATCGGGGACCAGCGCAGACCGTTTTGAAGGGACGCTGGATCGCGATCAAATTCGGCGACCGCGTCTGCTACGCGCAGTGGGAGGATTGCGGACCGTTCCGCACCGACCACTGGCAATACGTCTTCGGCAACGAACGCCCGAAACCAAACCTCAACAAAGGCGCCGGCCTCGATGTTTCGCCGGCGGTGCGCGATTTCCTCGGCATGAGCAGCACCGATGTGACCGATTGGAAGTTCGTGGATTTCGACGAAGTGCCGACCGGCCCGTGGTCCACGCACGGCGACAACAACACCTTCGTCATCAATCGCCGCACGGAGGAAGAGCGTCTCGCCTTCGCGAAAAGCCGGGCTTCCGCGCGAGTCGTCGAATAGCCGCGACGGTTATTCCGTTTCCAGCCGTGGCGGCTCGCTCGTGGCGTCACCACCGTGTTCCGCACGGAGCCGCGCCTGCACCCGGCGGGCGATTTCCGTTTCCTCGCGCAGGCGGCGGGTGATTTCTTCGATCGAAGCGTTGGTCGCGCCGCCGGGTGTCACGGTCGGGCCGAGGATGGTGTCGAGCTCGGCAACGGTGGTCTGCAACGTGCGATAGGCTTCTTCCACCTGCGCGAACGCGGCGTCGCGATCGACCTCCTCTCCTTGGCGTTCTCGGCCCAGCACGCCCTCGAGTTGATCGCGCACGCCGAAGCAGAGCGAATCGATGAGTTGCTCGAGCTGAATTTTCTGCGCGGTGATCTCGCCGTCCTCGTGCAGCCGCATCTCGACTTTCTTTTTCACGATGCGGAACTGCTCCAGCTTCCGCGCGAAGCCATTTTCCTTGGCCGCCTGAAAATCGTCCGCCGATTTCTTCAGCAACACGTCCTGCAGGCGGTTGTGTTCGTCGATCGCTTCGCGGCGCATCCTGGCCGTCATCCCAGCCCACTGCTTCCGCCAGTAAACGCCGACGCCGCCGAGAACGACCGCGCCAAAGCCGAGCGACAGCACCGCGGACACATCGAAGATCGTGTACGCCGCGACCGCCGGCACGAGCGGCACCCAGGTGATCGGATCGGTCAGGATCTGTCGGAGCGCCTGACGGCTGATCGCCGCTTCATTGAGCGGAAAGGTCGAGCGGTGGTTGTCCATCACTGCTCCTGCGCGAGATAGATTTTGGCGCGGCGCGCGCGCCGCTTCCATGCGGCGTCGCTTTCGTCGGGCGATGGCGTCGGCAACTCCGTCGCGCCGAGGCCCTGCGCGAAGATGCGATCCTCCTGCACGCCGCCCTGTTCGACGAGGTAACGCTTGATGACTTCCGCGCGCTCGGCGCTGAGCTGCTGATCGGCCTGCGGATCGCTGCCGGGGCTGACGTAGCCGTTGATAACCACCCGATATTTGGGGTAGTGCGCGAGCTTGTAGATCGCGTTGCGCAGCACCGGCTGAAAATCCTCGGGCACGCCCGCCGACCCGCTCCCGAAGATGATCGGCTCATCGACCAGCGTGCCGACGACTTTCCCCACGATGCGTTGCCATTCCTCATCGCTCAGCCGGCGAAAGAATGCCGCGCCCCCGGGCATCGGCGTCGGTCCGGCCGACTTCATTTCATTGGTCAGAAGTTCCGCCGGCGCTTCGGAAAGCGTGCGCAGCGGTTTGCTGTTCACGATGCTGAACGGATTGCCATTGAGCGGGTCGCCTTTGAGGTCGCCGACTTCGCCGAGGATGCGCGCGATACGGTTGATCGCATCGACCAGCCCGTCCTCCGGCACCTTCGCGTCGAGGCCAAACCACGTCCGCGTGTTCTCCGCGAACGGGACGAATTTTATCCCGTTGAGCATCGTCGTCGCCGTGGCCACGTCCTTCTTCGCGTCGGCCGCAGCCAGTTCGCGGAACTCCTCCGCGTGGTCGAGGTAGTAATTCAGCGCATTGAAATAAGCGCGCGCGACTTTTTCTGCGAGCGCCGGATCGCTGGCCAGCGCTTTGCGCGAAGCGATCGCGACATCGACGATTACGCCTTTCGTTTGGCTGGAATCGAGCAGCCGCGTCGCGCCGTTCACTTCCTTCAAAGCCTGCGAAACAAACGGTTCCCAGAGCACCGCGAAATCCGCGCGGCCTTTCGCCAGATCGGCGTAGGCGTCCTCCGCCTTGTCTTTGCGGAAGCCACCCACGCGCGGTAGCAGCGCGTTCATCCGGAAATTGGCGATCTGCGCTTTGAGCAAAAACTCCGACGGAGAAAAGCCGACGAATGCGCCTTTGAGATTCGCGTCGTTCAGCGCATCGATCGTCTTCACCTTCGGTCCGCCGATGATCGCGTCTGCGCCATAACTCTCGTCGATGACCCAGGTGATCACGCCTGGGAAACCCATCTCCGCGCCATTCGCGAGGTAGCTGTCGATCGTCGCCGTGACGAAATCGCAGTCGCCTTTCTCCAGCCCGCGGAAGCGTTCCTTGAAGTCGAAGACCAGCTCGTAGCGCACGCCGAGACGGTATTGCTGCATCTCCTTTTGGAAGCGGCGTGAACGGAAGATCAGGTAGCCGAGCCAGTCGTCGCCCCACACCCGCACGACGCGGTCGAGGTTCGCGGCGTCGCTGGTCAGGAGCAACTCCGCCTGCTTCGCTTTTTTCACGCGCATGGGTTGCGTGATCTTCCAGCCGATCATCGCCACGATGGCGAAGATCGAAAATGCGACGATGACCTTGCGCATCAGCGTTTCTTTTTCTTCGGCTTGGTGAAGCTGCGCAGCACCAGCCAGACGATGATCGCGGTGAAGATCCAGCCAAACGGAATGCCTTTCTTCGGCGCGGTTTGCGCGGGCTCCGGCACTGTGGAAAGATCCACCGGAGTGGTCACCGCGGGTTCCGCCTCCGGGGCCGCGGCGGCCGAAATCGGCGGCACGGCGGGTGCGTTGAAGCTGGCCAGGGCCGCGAGATCCGCCTCGGTGACGACGAGATCATCCACGCCGCCAATCTCCGCATCCACCTTGGCCAGACCTTGCTTCAGCTCCTGCTCGTTGTTCGCCAGCGCGAAGCGTGTGGCCACGCCATTCATGTAATCGCCCTGTCCGTGAAAGCCCACGCCGACGACTTCGACGGTTTGTTTGCGCAGCGCCGCGATGTCTTCCTGCACACCACGCGCACCGCGCGGGTCGCCCGTCTCCTGGCCGTCGGTGAAAACCACCACAACGTGCCGCTCGTACGGCGTGACCTCGCGGCGGCGCTTTTCGATCTGCTCGCGGGCGATGCGCAACGCGCCGCAGATCGGCGTGCTGGTCCGCGCTTCGAGCTTGGCCACGCGTTGCGCGACGAGATCGCGCGTGCGTTCGCCGAGCGGAATCGTCAACCGGCCGTTCTCCTCGAAGGTGATGAGCGAGAATTTGTAATCCGCCGGGACTGTCTGCAGCCACGAGCGGAAGGCGTTCTTGGCCTGCTTCAACTTGTCGCCGCGCATCGAACCGGAATTGTCGAAGAGGATCGTGATCGCCGTGCCCGTCTGTTCGTCGCGTTCGCGGGTCAGCGCGTCGGTCTCCTGCGCGTCGACCGCGGGCGCGAACAGGAAGAGCGCGACGAAGAGCGCGCGGAGAAAGTGCTTCACGTTCATTTCAAGTCGTCCGCGCCGAAGCTGACGGGCACTTCCGCTTCCACGGCGATAATCACCATTTCGCCGCGCATGTTCGCCTCGCGCTGCTCCGGCGTGGTCGGGCTTTTCACGATGGGATCGGCGATGCCCATGCCTTTCACGTCGAAGCGCGAGAGGTCCATTTCGTCCTGCGTTTTGCCGAGGTTTTCCCGGAGATACTGCGCGTAAGCCTGTTTCACGGCGAAGCCCCGCGAGTAGGAGAGTTTGTTCGCCGAGTTCGCGACTTCCTCGGCCGTCGGCAGCGACAGCGTTTCAAACTGCGAACTGCCCTCGATGCGGCGTTGGTAGGACGCCTCGCCTTTCGCGCGTTTCATCTGCACGAAGTTGTAAAAAAAGTTGTCTGCATGTCCGCGGAGCTGCACGACCGCGCCGCCGTAGCGCGTGACCTTCTCGTGCATGGTGTCGAAGACCTCGCGATAATCCTGCCAGCGGATCTCCGCCATCTTGGCCGGAAACTTGAAGGTGTAGCTAAACAGCTTGCTCGCGTCCTTGCTGTCCGCCGCGCGCCGGACTTCCGCGGCGGTCGCGAAGGATCGCTTCTCCGGCTCGACCTTGACCACCGGACCGAAATCCGTCCCGAAACTCCAGCCCGCAAACGTCACCTTCTGCGCCTTGGTCACGAGTCCGGTCTGCTCGTAATAGGCGAGCACGCGCGATTGCGTGGCGTCGAATCCGACGGGATTGTTCGGCGTCGTGAAAAACTCGGTGTTGCCCGCGAGGCCGACGATTTCCGAATCCACGCCCGCCCACAGGATGTAGTCGTTCACCGCCGCCTCGTCCTGCAGGAAAATGCCGGCCAGCGGCTTGGCGAGTTTTTTGAACTCCGCGACTTTCCCTGCATCGGCCTGCGCCTTCTTTTCGACGTTGGCCAGGAAATCCTGGAAGCGCTTCTGCTCGGCGAGATGCGCGGCCACGAACGCCTGCACGAGTGGCTTCTGCGCCTCGAAGAAATCACGCCGAACGGCATACACGTCGGAGATCACGCGGCTCGCGGTGCGAGTCGTGAGGATCGGGCGCGCTCCGCGCACGGTGTCTTCCGCGCCAGTGCCGACGGTGCCGCCGGCGGTGAGCGTGAGCAGATCGGGCGAAATGCATGCCGCTGCGGTGAGCGACGGATCGTTGCGCAACGCGTTCGCCGGATCGTGGAATTTGCCGTCTTTCGGCGCTTTCGGATTCACCGTGATGTCGCGCACAAATTTTAGATTCACTTCCCCCGGCTTCAGCCCGGCGTCCTGGAGCAGCACTTGCACGAGATCGACGTGCGGGCCGTTCTGCTGGAGCACGATTGTTTTACCCTGCAGCTCGGCGAGCGTCTTGATGTCCTTGGCGACGAAACCATCCGCGCCCGTGCTCCACGAAAGCTGTACGATCACCACTGGCTCCAGCCCGCGATCCAAGCTGGTGAGGGCTTCCGCGGCCAGCGCGATCATGCCGACCGTGCCGCGCAGGAAGGGCGTCTTGCCGCTGATGTAGTTTTTTACCTGCTCGTCGAAATCATCCACGACCTCGAGTTGCACCGGCATCTTCAACGCTCGGGCCAGCGCGGAATTCGGATTCGCCGCGAGTCCGCCATTCGCGCTCACGGTTACGCCATCCGCGGCCCAGGTGATGAGCGGCACGCGCAAAGTCCCACGCGAAAGGTCGACGGGCTGCGCCTTCGCGTCTTTGAGGAACGCGGCGCTTTTGTACGGTTTGGCGGGTTCGAGATAATCGACTGGCGCGGCCACGGAAAGTGCGGCACTGCCGATGAAAACAAGCAGAGAGAGCAGGGCGGATTTTGTCATACTTCGGGAGATCAGGTGAGCAGTCGCTGGGAGGCGCGGGTGCCGGGATAACGTTTGGCTTCGATGCGGTAGTAGGCTTGAAGCAAGTCGGTCTCCAGATTGATGGCTTCGCGAATTTTGTGCAGCGGCCAGTCGAGCATCGATCGGAAGTCCACCGTCTCGAGCGGCGTGCAGTCGGAGACGTAGGCCAGCGCCACCGCGTCCTTGAAGACCTGCGTGCCTTCGGGCGTGAAGCGATACGGCTTCGGGTAAAGGATCCGGTTTATCCAATTGAAGATATTCGCCTCGTGCGTCGAGACGCGATCGGTCGAGCCCATCGTAAAGCCGAGCACAAATGCCTCATCCATCAGCGTGAGTCCGCGGCCGAGGATGATGTGGATGTAATCGTGCTGCTCCAGCGTCACCCGGCCTTTAAAAAAACCGAGCCCGCTGAAGTGATACTCCGGATTCTCCGCCAACCGCACGATCAGCGGCACTTCATCCTGCAAATTGCCGATCGAAGTCAGGCTATCGAACGCGTCGCGCATCGAGCGCTGGTCGTCGGCGAGTTTGCAGATCCACGTCTTCAAGTGCTCGCTGAATTTTTTGTCGCGCGGCGCGCCCGGTCGTTCCGCGGGCGCGGAATTATCCACGGTTGAGGTCGGATTCATAATGATTCGCCTCCGGTGGAGGCGTCTTTAGCTAGGCCGACTTGGCGTGCGGGAAAAGCAAAACCGGTCGCGCGGACGGCGCGTCATTTCGCGCGCCGCGAGCCGTCGCGATCTTTGACATCGGTCTATCGCCTCGGCGAAGAAACGGGGCCGTCGCTAATCGGGCAGCTTGCCGGTGCGCTCCAGTTCCAGCAGCAGCCGCTTCCGCCAGAGCCCGCCGCCGTAGCCGGTGAGGCTGCCGTCTTTGCCGATGACGCGATGACACGGGATGAGGATGGCGAGGCGGTTCATGCCGTTGGCCGTGGCCGCAGCGCGCATCGCGGTGGGCTGGCCGATGCGTTCGGCGAGCGTTTCGTAGCTGATCGTCTGGCCGTAGGGGATACGGCGCAGCGCAGCCCAGACCTTTTCCTGGAACGGCGTGCCGGCGGGCGCGAGCGGGACGGAGAAGTCACGCCGCGCGCCGGCGAAATATTCCGCAATCTCAGTGCGGACTAACGCGAGGTGCGGGTGATCACCGGGGACCAGCGGGCACTGGAAGCGGCGGCGCAGGATCTCGCAATGCCGCTCCATCATCCGGCGGTCGGTGAACTCGAACATCACCAAGCCGGCGTCATTCGCCGCGGCGAGGAAGCGGCCGACGGGCGTTTCGATCATCGTGGTGAAAAGGCACGCGCCCTCGCGGCTCCGCCCCGGCGCATCGCCGAACGTCCGCGCGAATGCTTCCCGAAAACCGCTGTGCGATTCGTAACCGTAACTCAACGTGACCTCGTCGAGATTTTCGCCTTCGCGGATTTTGATGAAGGCCGCGGACAACCGGCGGGCGCGGCACCACGCGGTGAAAGTCATCCCGTGGTTTTCCATGAACCAGCGTCGTGCCCGCTCCGGGGAAACGCCGAGCGCGCGCAAATCGCTGGCCTGCAATTTTACCTCGGGCTCGCTCTCCACCCGCCGCATCAGCGCCGCGACCCACTCGGGGGGCGTGCCCCCAAGCTCCGTGGGCCGGCAGAGCTTACACGGACGGTAACCGGCGAAGACCGCTTCGCGCACGGTCGCAAAGTATTCGCAATTCTCCGGCTTCGGCTGGCGCGGCGGAGTGCACGTCGGCCGACAAAAAATGCCGGTGGTGCGCACCGCGGCGAAGAACACGCCGAGGTAGCTGGCATCGTGCTCGCGGAAAGCGCGTTCCATTTCCGCACGCGGCGGAAGGAGCGGGAGAGCGGGAGAAATCATGTGATCAACTTAACACGCCCGCGCCACCGAAAACGCGATGTTCAATTCGCAGAAAGAGAATTCACCATCCGCTTCCGAAGTTGCCAAGTGCGCGAGTCTGGCTAGTCTTCCCGCCCCATGCGTCACCTGCTGACCAGCCGACTTACGTTGCTCCGCGCTATCGTCGCGGGCGCTCAGGCATTGCCTGTTTCTTAAGCGCCCGGGCCGCGGAGCTTTCCTCGCTTAAATGTCGGTTGGCGCAGCTCCGGGCGGAAGCAGCGGCTGGCCCTGTGAATCCCCTCCCTCTCCGCCCGCCAAACCTTTTCCACAGATGATCTTTCCACCGAGCAGTAAATATCGCCCGTTTCCCCCGGTCCAAATCACGGACCGCCAATGGCCCAGCCGCGCCCTGACCGCCGCGCCGATCTGGTGCAGCGTCGATCTCCGCGACGGCAACCAGGCGCTGGCCGTGCCGATGAACGTCTCACAAAAACTGGAGCTCTTCGAAGCCCTGGTGAAATGCGGCTTCAAGGAAATCGAAGTCGGCTTCCCGTCGGCATCGAACACCGAGTTCGCCTTCAATCGCCACCTGATCGAGGACGGTTACATCCCGGACGACGTGACCATTCAGTGCCTCGTCCAGGCGCGCGAGGATTTGATCGAGAAGACCTTCCAATCACTGGTCGGCGCGAAGCGGGTCATCATTCACCTCTACAACTCGACCTCGCCGGCGCAGCGCCGCGTCGTCTTCGGCAAAACGAAGGACGAGATCAAGGCGATCGCCGTGCAAGGCGCGCAGTGGATTCAGGAGCGCTTGCCGCGCCTCGTGGGCACGGAAGTGATGCTGCAATATTCGCCGGAAAGTTTCTCCGCGACGGAGATGGAGTTCGCCAAAGAGATCAGCGAGGCGGTGATGGACGTGTGGCAGCCGACGCCGGAGCGGAAGATGATCCTGAACCTGCCCGACACCGTCGAAGTCGCGATGCCGAACGTTTATGCCGACCAGATCGAGGGGATCTGCCGGACCATCAAAAACCGCGAGTCGCTGATCGTCAGCCTGCATACGCACAACGACCGCGGCACCGGCGTCGCGGCTACAGAGCTGGGTTTGCTGGCGGGAGCGGATCGCGTCGAAGGCACGATCTTCGGCAACGGCGAACGCACCGGGAATCTCGACATCGTCACCGTCGCGCTGAATTTCTACATGCACGGCATCGACCCGCAGTTGCAGTTTCACGACATGAACGCGCTGGTCGAAATCTACGAACGCTGCACCGGCATGACCGTGCCACCGCGCCAACCCTACGCCGGGGAACTTGTGTTTACGGCCTTCTCCGGCTCGCACCAGGACGCGATCAAGAAGGGCCTGGCCGAGTGGGAGCAGGGCGGACGCACGCATTGGGACGTGCCGTATCTGACCATCGACCCCGCCGATCTCGGCCGCGAATACCGCGAAGTCATTCGCGTGAATTCGCAGAGCGGCAAAGGCGGCGTGGCGTATCTGCTGGAGAGCGCATTTGGCATCGAGCTGCCGAAGGATTTGCAGCGCGAGTTCGGCCCGCTGGCCAATGACGAAGTCGATCGCCTCGGCCGCGAAGTGAGCGCCGCCGAGCTGCGCGCGATGTTCTTCCGCGAATACCTCGAGCGCACCGCACCGTGGGAGTTGATCCATTTCCACGCCGATGGCGTCGATGGCGTCTTCTCCTGCCGCGCTTCAGTGCGCCGGAACGGCATCGACGTGAAGCTCGTCGGCGAAGGTAACGGCCCGATCGCGGCGTTCGTGCGCGCGCTGCACGCGCATGGCGTCGCGCCGTTCGAGATCGTCGATTTCCGCCAGCACACGCTGAGCGCGAGCGCCGAAGCGAGCGCCATCGCTTACATCCAGATCAAGCTGCCGGACGGCAAAACGAAATGGGGCGCGGGCGTGGACACGAACATCGAGCTTGCCCCGATCAAGGCCGTCTTCAGTGCTCTCAACCGCGCGAGCGCCTGAGCGGTTGCGCCCGCCGGGCGAAGCTCCTAGCGTCGCGACTCGTGAAGAAACTTCTCGTCGTCTCGTTGTTGCTGGGCGCTTTGCTCGGCGGATGTTCGTCGCCGGATCGCGAATCGGTTGGCCGGAGCGCCGCGCCGGGTGGGACCAATCTCCAGCAGATGCTCGTGCCGAAGGGCCGCGTCGGGCGACGCGTCGAGTTCCCGATGCGGGCGCAGTACATCACGATCCATTCGACGGCGAACCGCGGCGCGACGGCGCTCCAGCATGCGCGGGGGATGGCCGCGGGCGCGTTTCGCGGACGGTCGAAATGGAATCGCACCGGGTACTTGACGTGGCATTTCACGGTCGATGACAAAGTCGCGATCCAATCGCTGCCGCTGAACATCCAGGGCGAGCACGCGGATCACAGCGGCCCGGGCAATCGCAAAAGCATCGCGATCGAGATTTGCGAGTTTCGCAATGCACGGCAGCAGGCGGCGGCGATCGATCGCGCGGCGCGGCTGACCGCGTGGCTGATGCGTGAAAAAGGCATCCCGCTTTCGCACGTCGTGCCGCACTACCACTGGCCGCAGAAGAATTACCAAGGCTATCAGAAGAACTGCCCGCGCATCCTCATGGACGGGGGGCGCCCCGGACCAAAGTGGGAAGCGTTTCTGCGCAAGGTGAACAGCTACCGCTGACGCCGGAGGGCCGCGCTCCGGCGCGTCCGGCGCAACCGAAGAAGTGGGAACGCGCGGGAGCGCATCCCTCCGAGGTGCGTCACGCGGTGCGCGGCGGGAGCGGGCATGGCCCGTCAGCATAATCTTTCTTCGGTGAAGCGCAGCCTCGGGAACGCCGCGGAAAAATGCGCGTAGCCATTCGCCGGATTCGTGGCTTGTTTGGCACCCGCTTATGACGCCGTCTCCACATCCCGAACTCCTCGCGCCTGCCGGCGATTGGGACTGCGTGCGGGCGGCGGTGGCGAATGGCGCGGACGCGGTGTTCTTCGGCCTGCCGCGCTTCAATGCACGGCTGCGGGCGCATAATTTCACCGAGGCGGAACTGCCCGAGATCGTCGCGTTCTGCCACCGGCACGGGGTGAAAGCCTACGTCACCTTCAATACGCTGGTCTTCACCGGCGAACTCGAGGACGCCGCCGAATACCTGCGGCTGCTCAATCGTGCGGGTGTCGATGCGTTGATCGTCCAGGATGTCGGGCTGGTGCGACTGGCTGGAGAAATCACGCCGGAGCTGCCGATTCACGCTTCGACGCAGATGACGATCACCTCGCCGGAGGGTGCGGAATTCGCGCGCGCCCTGGGCATCGAACGCACGGTGCTGGCGCGGGAGCTTTCGCTGCGGGAGTTGCAGAAATTCGGCAATGGCAGATCGAAGATGGAAGATCGGGACGATGCTCCAAACGGCGCCGAACTCCGATCTTCAAACTCCGATCTTCGATCCCCAATGCCGCTCGAAGTCTTCGTCCACGGAGCGCTGTGCGTCGCGTATTCCGGGCAGTGCCTGACCAGCGAATCGCTCGGCCAACGCAGTGCAAATCGCGGCGAATGCGCGCAGGCCTGCCGGATGCCTTATGAACTGGTGGTCGATGGCGTGGTGCGCGACCTCGGCGATAAACGTTACCTGCTTTCGCCGCAGGATCTGGCGGCGGTGAATGAAATCCCCGCGCTGATCGAGGCGGGCGTGGTCAGTTTCAAAATCGAAGGCCGGCTGAAGTCGCCGGAATACGTCGCGGCGGTCTGTCAGGTTTATCGCAAGGCGATCGATGCGGCGCTGGCGGAGCGGGAGTTTCAGGCCAGCGCGGCGGATCGGTATCAGCTCGAAATGACGTTTTCCCGCGGGCTGTATTCCGGGTGGATGCACGGGGTGAATCATCAGGAACTGGTCGCGGCGCGGTATGGCAAAAAACGCGGACCGTTTGCCGGTCGGATCGAACGCGTGGGCCGAGACTTCGTGGAATTTGCGGCGGCGGTGCCTCTGAAGCCGGGCGACGGTCTGGTTTTCGACACCGGCGGCGATACCAATGCCGAGCAGGGCGGCCGGATTTACGAGATCAAGGGGCGGCGTGTTTTCTTTCAGCGCGAGCGGATCGATTTTGCGCGGCTGAAAATCGGTGATCGGATTTGGAAAACGGATGATCCCGAACTGGAGAAACGATTGCGGCAGTCGTTTGCCGGGCGGATCGAACCGCGGCGGCGGGTGCGCGTGGACCTGCGCGTCAGCGGGCGAGCGGGAGAGGCGATGTGTGTGGAAGTGGTTCCGGTTAGCGCGGGCCTCCGGCCTGCTGGTTCCCGCATCCTGCGGGAACGAACCTCCGGCGGGTTCTGCGAGGGCGGAGCTCTTGCTGCGGAGCAAAGGAGCGAGGCGGAGGAAAGTCCGTCGGCGCAGGATGCACCGACCAACGGGCCGGAGGCCCGCGCTACCCGGAGCGTCCGTTCCACCCTGGCTCTGCAGGCGGCGCGGACGGCGCCGCTTACCACCGAAAAATTGCACGAGCATCTCGGGCGGTTCGGGGAGAGCGGATACGAACTCGGCGAGCTGCGGAACGCGCTGGAGGGCGAGGTCATTCTGCCAATCGGGGAGTTAAATCGGTTGCGGCGGGAGCTGGTCTTTCAGCTCGATGCGGCGCGGGCTGTGGTCCGTATCGAAAATGAGAAAACGTGGAGGGAGGTGTTCCAGCGTGTTGCGGAATTGCCGACTGCATTCGTGGCCGACGGCAGACTCCGGGCCGGCCCAATGTTGCGTGTTCTCGTGCGCACGATGGAACAGCTTGGCGCGGCACTCGATGCGGGCGTCAGCGAAGTGCTCGTGGATTTTGAGGATATCCGGCGTTACGCCGAGGCGGTCGCGGCGGTGCGTGCGGCAGGGCACGGAGCGCAGATTTTCCTCGCAACGCCGCGTATCCAAAAGGCCGGCGAACAGGGGTTCTTCAAGCTCATCGAAAACGCCGCGCCGGACGGCGTGCTCATCCGCAATCTCGGGGCGATTGCGCACTTCCTCGGAGGGACGCGCTCCCGCGCGTCCGATGCTGCGGCCGCGAAGGGGAGCGCGCGGGAGCGCGTCCCTCCGTTGCGGGTGATCGGCGACTTTTCGCTCAACGTCGCCAATCCGCTGACCGCGCAATATTTCATCGGCCTCGGCCTGGAGCGCGTGACGATCAGCTACGACCTGAACATCGAGCAGGTGCTCGACCTGCTCGGAGCCGCACCGCCGCAGTGGTTTGAACTCACGCTGCACCAGCACATGCCGATGTTTCATATGGAGCACTGCGTTTTCGCGGCGTTCATGTCGAAGGGCACGACGTTCCTCGATTGTGGACGGCCGTGCGAAAAACATCGCGTGCGCCTGCGCGACCGCGTGGGCATGGAACATC
>JBBQIZ010000088.1:0-16255 GCA_038325425.1 Chthoniobacterales bacterium | reverse complement strand
ATTTTGGCCTCGATCTGCGCTCAGCGCGCTTTCTTCTGCGCTTCGTCGAACAGCGCGCGCCAATATTCCAGCCGCTCCTTCACGCGCTTCTCGTAGCCTTGATCGCCGGGCTCGTAGTAGCGGCGGCCCTCGGGGAGATACGCCTGCGGGACGTAGGCGCCTTCGTGGTCGTGGCTGTATTGATAACCCTCGTGGCCAAACGCCTTCTTCGCGCGTTTGCTCCCGCCGTCGCGCAAGTGGCGCGGGACCGCGAGCGTCACGCCTTCCTTCACTTCCTTTTGCGCGGCGTGCAGCGCGGTGTAGGCGCGATTCGATTTCGGCGCCGTGGCCAGATAAACCGTCGCGTGGGCGAGCGGGATCTGCGCCTCGGGCAGGCCGATGAACTCCACCGCTTGCTGCGCCGCGACCGCGACGACGAGCCCCTGCGGATCGGCCATGCCGATATCTTCGCTCGCGAGGATCACGATCCGCCGCGCGATGAAACGGATGTCTTCGCCCGCGTAGAGCATCTTCGCCAGCCAGTAGAGCGCGGCGTCGGGATCGCTCCCGCGCACGCTTTTGATGAACGCGCTGATCGTGTCGTAGTGCTGATCGCCGTCGCCATCATAGACCACCGCCTTTTTCTGGATCGATTCCTCGGCGATCGCGCGGTCGATGTGGATCACATCCGGAGGGATGTGCTCCGGCGCGCTCCCATCTTCGCCGGCGGGAGTTTGGGACGCGCGGGAGCGCGTCCCTCCGGGTGGCGTCGTCACCACGGCGATCTCCAGCGCGTTCAAGCACCGGCGGGCATCGCCGTCCGCGACGGTCGCGAGATGCGCGAGCGCATCATCGGTGATCTCAATCTTCATCCGGCCAAACCCGCGCTCCTCATCCGCGAGCGCCCGCTTTTGCAGAGCCACCAGACTCGCGGGCGTGAGCGGTTCGAGTTGGAAAACCTGCGAGCGCGAGACGAGCGGGGAGTTGATGTAGAAGAAGGGATTGTGCGTCGTCGCGCCGATCAGCCGCACCGTGCCGCGCTCCACATCGGGGAGCAGCACATCCTGCTGCGCCTTGTTCCAGCGATGGATTTCGTCGATGAAGAGGATCGTCTTCACGCCGCTGGCCGCGCGATTCGCCGCCGTCGCGATGACCCGCCGCAGATCCGCCACATTACTCTCCACGCCGCTCAACCGCTCAAAGCGCGAGGCGGTGGCGCGGGCGATGATCTCCGCCAGCGTCGTCTTCCCCGTGCCCGGCGGACCGAAGAGGATGATCGATGAAATGCGATCGGCCTCGATCGCCCGCCGCAGCAGTTTCCCCGGCGCAAGGATGTGCTCCTGCCCGGCGTATTCGTCGAGCGTGCGCGGCCGCATCCGCTGGGCGAGGGGCGCATCGGCGCGGACCGGCTCCGCGGCGGGCGCGCTGTCATCGGTGAAAAGGTCGGACATTGCGCCGACACTACGCGCACCCCCGCGCCGCGGCCAAAGCAGAATCCTTCTCCCTGCTTGTCATTCTGAGCGGAGTTCCGTGAGGGCGCAGGCGGGATGGAACGCAGTCGAAGAATCCCGTGAAGATACTGGTGGCAATGCCACGGGATTCTTCGACTCCGTTCCACTCCGCTCAGAATGACCACGCGGCGCGGGCTTCCGCATTGTCACCCGCCGCCGATCTGCCATCGTCCGCCCATGGCCACGCTCACTCGCCCGTCGGCGCTCCGGCGCTTCCTCGCACAGATCGGCACCGTCGATGCCGTGGGCGTCGAGGAGCGCGTCGCCAAGTATCAGACCCGCAGCATCAAGAAAGCCTCCAAAGTCTTCGGGCTGAAACTCGCCGCCTCGATGATCGACCTCACCACCCTTGAGGGCAAAGACACCCCCGGCAAAGTCGCCAGCCTCTGCCAGAAAGCCATCACCCCACACGAAGGCCTCGACTGCCCGAGCACCGCCGCCATCTGCGTCTATCCCGCCATGGTCCGGCACGCGCGGAAGTATCTCGGCCACAGCAAAGTCAAACTCGCCAGCGTCGCCACCGCCTTCCCCAGCGGCCAGGCCCCGCTCAAGACCCGGCTCGAAGAAGTCCGCGGCGCCGTCGCCGCCGGAGCCGATGAAATCGACATGGTCATCAACCGCGGCGCCTTCCTCGCCGGCGAACTCGCCGAAGTGCAGGACGAAATCGCCGCCATCCTCCAAGCCTGCGGCGCGTCCACCCTGAAAGTCATCCTCGAGACCAGCGAACTCGAGACCTACGACAACATCCGCGCCGCCAGCTTCCTCGCCATGCGCGTCCTGCGCCCCGGCGACTTCATCAAAACCAGCACCGGCAAGACCAGCAGCAACGCCACCCTCGGCAACAACCAGGTCATGCTCGAAGCCATCCGCGACTACTACCTCGACACCGGCACCGCGATCGCCATGAAACCCGCCGGCGGCATCCGCACCGCCAAACAGGCACTGCACTTCCTCACCGCCGTGAAAGAAACCCTCGGCGACGCCTGGCTAACTAACACCCGCTACCGCTTCGGCGCCTCCAGCCTCCTCAACGACCTCCTCCGCCAGTTGGAGAAGGAACGCACCGGCGCCTACCAAGCCCCCTGGGTCTTCAGCGACGCCACCGAAGGCTACTAAAAGAAAACGCCTCTCATCGGCTGGGAGCCAATGAGGGGCTTTGGCGGAGCCGCTGCTTGACCGCGCGCGGAGGGGTGCGCACAGTCGCGCACGCCATGCCCAAAGCTTCTTCCCGCGCGAAATCTTCCGCCGACGGTCAGCGCCCGAAGAGGCCGGCGAGGCCGGGGACGACCGGAGCGCGGGAGCTGATTTTCGGGGATTTGTGGGAATTTGACCCGGCGCCGGAGACGGCGGACCCGCGCCTGCGGAAACGCTACGGACTGTTCATCGACGGGAAGTTCGTGGCGCCGACGGGCGGGAAGTATTTCGACACGATCAACCCAGGCAACGAGCAGAAGCTGGCAGAGATCGCGCTGGCTGGGCCGAAGGATGTGGACGCGGCCTATGCGGCGGCGAAGCAGGCTTACGACAAGGTGTGGGGGAAGTTGCCGGGACGTGAGCGAGGGAAATATCTCTTCCGGATCGCGCGGTTGCTGCAGGATCGGGCGCGGGAATTTGCCGTGGCCGAGACGATGGATGGCGGCAAGCCGATCAAGGAATCACGCGACTTCGACGTGCCGATGGCG
The DNA here is from genome assembly GCA_038325425.1 of Chthoniobacterales bacterium. GTDB lineage: Bacteria > Verrucomicrobiota > Verrucomicrobiia > Chthoniobacterales > Chthoniobacteraceae > Chthoniobacter. The sequence goes on along the minus strand of JBBQIZ010000088.1, from coordinate 13,083 downwards.
GCGGCGCATTTCTTTTACCACGCGGGCTGGGCGGACAAGCTGGAGTATTTGGCGCCGGGTCGCACGGTCGCGCCGCTGGGTGTGGTCGGGCAGGTGATCCCGTGGAATTTCCCGCTGCTCATGCTGGCCTGGAAACTGGCGCCCGCCCTGGCTGCGGGAAACTGTGTGGTCTTGAAGCCGGCGGAGACGACGAGCATTTCGTGCCTGAAGATGGCGGAGGTTTTGCAGGATGCGGAGCTGCCGCCGGGGGTGGTGAACTTTGTGACCGGCGCGGGCGAGGTGGGGGCGGCGGTGATGACGCATCCGACAGCGGCCAAGGTGGCGTTCACCGGCTCGACCGAGGTGGGGAAGATCATCATGCGCGCGCTCGCGGGGACGGATAAGAAGATGACGATGGAACTCGGGGGCAAGGCGGCAAACATCGTCTTCGACGACGCGCCGCTCGATCAGGCGGTGGAGGGAATTGTGAACGGGATTTTCTTCAACCAAGGTCACGTGTGCTGCGCGGGTTCGCGCCTGCTGGTGCAGGAGAGTGTGGCGGAGGCGGTGTTAGCCAAGCTGAGGAATCGGATCAGGACTTTGCGCGTGGGTGATCCGCTGGATAAGAATACGGACATCGGGGCGATCAATTCCAAGGAGCAGCTCGCGACGATTCGCGGGCTGGTGGAGAGTGGGGTGCAGGAGGGTGCGGAGATCTTCCAGCCCGCGTGCCGCCTGCCTTCGAAGGGCTTCTATTTCAAGCCGACGCTCTTTTCGAACGTGACGATGAGCCACCGGATCGCACGGGAAGAGATCTTCGGCCCGGTGTTGAGCATCCTGACTTTCCGCACCGTGGAGGAAGCGGTCGAGAAGGCGAACAACACGGCCTATGGCCTGAGCGCCGGCGTGTGGACGGACAAGGGCTCGCGCATTCTGAAGATGAGCACGGAGCTGAAAGCCGGGGTGGTCTGGGCTAACACTTTCAACAAGTTCGATCCGACATCGCCGTTCGGCGGTTATAAGGAAAGCGGCTTCGGTCGCGAGGGTGGGCGGCAGGGTCTGCTCGATTACGCGAAACTCGTCTGACCTATGGCGCGCCTCCCTATTACCAAAACTCCCAAAGTGTATGTTGGCGGCGCGTTCATCCGCTCGGAAAGTGCGCGGGTCTACCCGCTCAACGACGCGGCGGGGAACTTCTTCGCCAATATCCCGCAATGCACCCGCAAGGATCTCCGGAACGCCGTCGAGGCGGCGGCCAAGGCCGGGCCGGGCTGGGCGAAGCGCACGGCTTACAATCGCGGGCAGATCATTTACCGGTTCGGCGAGATGATCGAAGCGCGCAGCGCGGAGTTGGCGGAGGCGATCATGCTCGGTGGGTCGTCGAAGGCGGACGCGGCGCGCGAAGTGGCGGCGACGGTGGATCGGCTGATCTACTACGCGGGCTGGGCGGACAAGTATGAGCAGGTGCTCGGCAACGTGAACCCGGTGGCGGCGCCGTATTTCAACTTCACCGTGACCGAGCCGATGGGAATCGTTGGCGTGCTCGCCCCGGAGGAAGCACCATTGCTCGGACTCGTCTCGCTCTTCACCCCGGCGATCACCAGCGGCAATACGGTCGTCGCGCTCGCTTCGACCGCGCAGCCGTATCCCGCGATCCTGCTCGGGGAGATGCTGGCGACGAGCGACCTGCCCGGCGGTGTGGTGAATATTCTCACCGGATTCCGCAGGGAAATGGTGCCCACTTTCGCCACGCACGAGCATTTGCGCGCGCTGGTCGGGGTGGCCGATGCGGAGGACCGCAAGACGCTGCGCACCGGCGCGGCGGAGAGCGTGAAGCGCGTGCATTTGCAAAAGGCCGAGGAGTCGACCGACTGGCTGGCTGAGCGAGCGCAGAGTCTCTACGCATTGCGCGACACGGTCGAATTCAAAACCACCTGGCACCCGATCGGGGCCTGACTTTTCGGCGGGATCGGCGGCAAGATCGGGTTCAATTCCGCCAAGGAAAAGTGCGACGAACGACCCGCGCAGGGGTAACTTCAATTACGAACCTAAACTGGAGATACCCCATGAAAACGATCCTCGTTCCCGTAGATTTTTCGGACGTTACCGCGCACGTCGTGGCCACGGCCCGGAAATTTGCCGCGGCCTTCGAAAGCCGCATCATCCTCCTGAATGTCGCCGAGCCCGAACCGGACTTTGTCGGTTTTGAGGCCGGTCCGCCCAACGTCCGAATGGCCGTGGCGCGTGACTTCAAGGTCGAGCACCAGCGCCTGGAGCAATTGAAGACGGAATGTGCGGAGAGCGGCGCCGAGGTGATCGCGCTGCACATCCAGGGGCCGATAGTGGAAAAAGTCCTCCACGAAGTCGGCGCGCAGCAGGCCGACCTCATAGTGATGGGCTCGCATGGCCACGGTGCGCTTTACGACCTGCTGGTCGGCAGCGTGACGAACGGCGTGATCAAAGGCGCGCCCTGCCCTGTGGTCGTCGTCCCTGCGCCTAATAAGGAGTGAGCGGGCCGCCCGCCGCTTCCGGTTCGTCGCTGTAACGAATCGACGGGGCGTCTCCGTCATAGACGCGCGCTGACGACTTCGGAGTTTTGTCCTTTTTCCACAGACTGCAACCCGCGACCGAAGCGAACAAGACGACGAGGAGCAGGCGAAGGATGAGCTTCAACATGTGGCGAGCGTAGCGGTGAAACCCGGCGAGTCGAAGGAAACCCTGGAAATCGTCCATTGCGTTTGCCCCTCGGCTCGCTTAATTTCCGGTCTCCTCAAAAAAGGGGGCGTACTGGTTTCGACTGTTGATTCGAGACTCGGGCCGCATGCCGTGGAAGCCTGGTTGGCCACGTTAAACTCCCGGGCAACATATAACTGCGAACAACGTAGTTGAAGCCGACTTCTCTTCGGAAGAGTTGGCCCTCGCGGCTTAATTGACCGTGACGTTCCTGTCGTGACGCCTGCTGGCGGCGGGGACGACGACAGCAGGCTGGCCCAAGGGCGGAATGACCGCGCCCGAGGGTAAGAAAATTTCGTGGTCGCTCGGAAGAAGGCAGTTTGCCCGCCAATCGTTCTTCTTCCTAAATCCAAGGACGGGCTAAGCATGTAGAAACTCGAGTTGAGAGTGATCAGGACAGGGGTTCAACTCCCCTCGCCTCCACTTTTTCGATGGTCGGAAGGATGGCGAAAAATTGGGGTCAATCCTCGCCGGGCGGAGGGATTGTCTCGCGCGGTTGCGGCCGTTCCCGGAATTTAGCCAACTGCTCGACCACGCCGCGGACGTATTACCTTTTGTGGCTTTGAAAAATCAGGAATCGCGGGCTTTCACCTCGGAGCCGGCATGTCGGGTAACCACAGGTGCTTCTTTGAAAACGAATCCGTTGCAGGTTGTTAGGCCTTCCGAAACAGCCACAGCACGGTGACGAAAACTGCCGCGACGCAGAGTGCTAAAGACCAACCGTGCGCGCTTTGGTGCACGCGCCAGCGACCGTTCACCGATCGTAAGTCCGCCAGGGCGATAGAGCCTGGGTCGATTTCACCACAGGGCACGCAGCGGAGAATGAAGCCGTCTTCGATGCGTGAGAACTCGGGTTGCTCAAACCCCGGGACCGGACGCGTCAGGATTTCGGTGTAGGAAATCGTCAGTGAGGCCGACGCGCGTTCGATGGGAGATAGCAACACTCGGGTTTCTTTCACGACGATTTCATTGCCCTGCGGATCGATTGCCACTCCGGGGCGGACGTGAATTTCGCCGTTCTCGACCGATACGCGCAGCCCTGAAACGACGCCCACTCCATACGATCGGAGATTGAGTCGTTGGTGCCGGTCGAGGAAGTAATCCTGTTCGGTCTGAAGATCAGCAGCAGTGAGCAACTGCCTGTTGAAGTAGCGGACTCGTTCCATACGCCATGCTATTTGGCCGTGACGCCGAGCCAGACCGGGTGATCCGCGTCGCCGCCTTCGAAGGTGATCCAAACCCCGTCCCCCGGTTGTGGAAGCGCCGTTGCGCCGACTGGAGTGCAGGCCGCGGCCCAGGCGGTGGCGACTCCGATCGAGGGGACCTGAACCAACAATCGCCGGAGGGCCAGCGGATCGATCGGGCTCACGACCACGCCGCGAAAGACCCCGCAAAGAGACTGCGTGCGAATGGCGACGTTTCCGGCGCCCGCCCGGTAGCCTACCTCGATCCTCGCGCCCTTGGGCGGTCTTCTGCCCGCGAGGCCATCACCGAACGCGACTCGACCCGATTCCGGATCGAGGATGAAATGGGAATCCTTGCGCGTGGAGCGTTCGAGGGAATCCACGCGCGTCCACAATTTTCCGTTCACTTTCACCGTGATGGATTTGTCGGGAGGCATATTTAATCCTTCCGACGAGGCCTACTCAGAAAGCGCGTCGAAAGCAATCGCCGACGCCACGCCACTGGTGGGAAGCCGCCAGCCTGGTCCGCCTTTGTGGACAAGATCGAGAGGTGTTCTCAGCTTTCGCTGAAAACTTCAGCGATCGGCGATCGGGACGACTTTCTTTCCGACGGGCGCGCCGGAGTATTCGCTGAGCGGGCGGAAGAGCCGGTTGTCCGCGTATTGCTCGAGGATGTGGGCCGTCCAGCCGCTCATCCGCGAGATGGCGAAGATCGGAGTGAAGAGGTCGGTCGGGATGCCGAGCGAGTAGTAGACCGTGGCGCTGTAGAAATCGACGTTCGCGTTCAGGCCCTTGCGCTCCTTCATGATCGTCGCGATGCGCTCGCTCATCTGGATCCATTTCGCGTCGCCGAGTTCTTCGCTGAGCTTGATCGCCATGGCCTTGAGGTGCGGCGCACGCGGGTCGAGCACTTTGTAAACGCGGTGGCCGATGCCCATGATTTTCTTCTTTTGCGCGAGGGCTTCCTCGATCCAGCCATCCACGTTTTCGAGCTCGCCGATTTCCTGGAGCATGTGGATGACGCCTTCGTTGGCGCCGCCGTGGAGCGGGCCCTTGAGCGCGCCAATCGCCGCGCTGACCGCGGAATACATGTCGCTGAGCGTGGAGGAGACGACGCGGCCGGTGAAGGTGGAGGCGTTGAAGCCGTGCTCGGCGTGCAGGACGTAGGCGACGTCGAGCGTCTGGGTGGCTTCGGCGCCGGGCTCCTTGCCGGTCATCAACCAGAGGAAGTGCGCCGCTTCGCCCAGATCTTTGCGGATCGGGGGGAGGGATTGGCCGGTGCGGGCCCGGTGAAAATAGGCGGCGATGATGCCGATTTGCGCGACGAGCTTGATGGCGATGGCGTTGGCCTCCGGCATGTCGAGGTCGGGGCGGTTCGTGGGGTAGCAGCCGAGCATGCTCACCGCGGTGCGCATGATGTCGATGGGCGCGGCGTCTTTCGGCGCGCTGCTGACCCAGTTGATGACGCCTTGCGGCAGTTCGCGCTCGGCACGGAGCGCGGTGGTCAGGCGGGCGAGTTCGTGCGCCGTGGGCAGCCGGTTGTGCCAGAGCAGGTGGACGACTTCTTCGTAGCTGACCTGGCCAGCGAGTTCATTGATGTCGTAACCGCAGTAGATGAGCTGCCCAACGTCGCCGCGCACGTCTCCGATGCGGGTTTCCGCGGCGATGATTCCTTCAAGACCTCGTGAGATGACTGCCATAAATTTGGTGCGATTTAGTTGGTTGAAGACTGTGCCAGCGGGCGCAGTCTGCGCCGCCCGAGTGCGAACGCGCAGCACCTTCTCCGCGCCCCGCGCAGGCATCAAGCGCGAACCGCATGGAAAACTAATTTGGGCCGATCCAGCGCAGGCCGAGCTGGAGCCAGAAGGGGATGGTGAGCAACCCGAGCGCGGAGGTGAAGAGGATGATTCGCAGCGCGCTGGCCGGGTCACCGCCGTAGAGCTTGGCGAGGATGACGGGCACGACGGCGCAGGGCATGGCCGCCTGGATGACCATGACGCGGCGCAATTCGATTGGGCAGGGCAGCCAGCGCGCGAGGGCGAGCATGAGCAGCGGGAGCAGCCCGAGCCGGAGCAGGCAGGCGCCGAAGGTGGTCAGCGCGCGGCTGTTTGTGGACAGCGAGCGCATGTGATCGGCGAAGGTCGCGCCGGTGAGAATGAGGCCGAGCGGGAGGGCGGTCGCGCCGAGGCTGTGCACGGCCGTGAGCACGACGCTCGGCATCCAGGTGCGCGCCCCGGCGAAGTGCAGCGCTGCGGCGCAGACGATGGCGATGACGGGACCGTTGAACATTTGCCGCCAGCCGCCGCCGCGGGCATGGCCGGTGATGACCATGATGCCGACGGTCCAGAGCGCGATTTCCACGCCGAGGTTGTGGATGAAAAGGACGCCGCTGGTTTCCGACCCGAAGCGCGACTGGGCGATGGGCAGCGCGAGATAACCGTAGTTATAAATGCCGGTGGTGAAGGCGAAGGTCCGGCGCTGGCGCGGTTCGCGCGCGCCGAAGAGCGGCCCGAGCGCGTAGCAGAGGCCGTAGCCGGCGGCCACGGTGACGAATCCGACGACCGGCGCGAGCAGGACGTTGCCGGCTTTTTCCAGCGCGCGATTGCCGAGGATGGTGTCGAGGATGAGGCACGGGTAGAGCAGATTGACGATGACCCGCAGCAGGCTGGCGTCGGCTTCCTCGGTGAGCCAGCCGATGCGCCGGATCAGCCAGCCGAGCCCGATGACGATGAAGACCGGCGCGACGGCGGCGAGGAGGGGCAGGTAATCGGCGGACACGGCTCGGGCAACGGAACCGCTGGTCAGCGCTTCTTCTTCTGCCCGATCACGGGCCACTCTTTAGTGATCGCGGCGACCTCGAGTTCGGTGAGGCCATGGGGGATGGAAATGATGCCGTCGCGGATCGGCTTGTCGATGAGCAGCTCGACGACCTGATGCGCGCCGAGTTTGGTCCCGACAAAGGCGACGAGCGAAGTGCCGCGCCGTTCGGTGCTAACGACTTCGAGATTGATGCGCCCGCTGTTATCGAGCTGGAAGGCGCAGCCCCACGTGCCGTCGCTGGCCTGAAAGGGATAGACGGCCTTGATGAATTTCTCATGAAGGGTCGGAACGTTTTCGATGTAACCCTCGCGCGGCGGATTGCGGAAAGTCAGCGGTTTCGCGAACCGCTCCGAGTCCAGCTTGTTGGCCTCGGCAAAGAAGCGGACGGTAATGGTCGGTTTCTTGGCCATGCCGGTGAACAGGCACGCGAGCACGGCGCAGAGCAGCAGCAGCGGGGTTTTCCGGGGAACGGGCAGGGAGGCGAAGAGGGAAGCCATTTGCCAACCATGCCGCGCCCCGCTAAAGGAGCGCGATGAAATTCCGCGCTCTGTTTTCCCTCCTCGTGCTCGCTTTGCCGGTGACCCTGATGGCCGCCGAAGAAGCGGCGACGCCCCCGCCGAAACCGAGCGTTCTGAGTCGGGTGCTCAATCCCTTTGGTTGGGGAAAGGCGAAAGAGCCGAAGGTCCGCGGCACTAATTTTCGCCAGCTCGAGATGGACCTGCGCATCGAGCCGGAAGTGGTGAAGCTCTCCGAAAATCGCCAGATCAAGGTCACGCTCACGCTGGCCAATCGCGGGGGAAAACTGGCGCAGCTCGAGTTCCCGACTTCGCAGCGCGTCGAGGTGCTTTTGAAAGCGAAGAACGGCCAGACGATCGAACAGTGGTCGCAAGATCAGGCCTTCACCAACGAGCCGACCTCGGTCGCGATCAATCCCAAGGAACGCCTCGAATATTCGGTCAACGTGTCCACGCGCGAGATGGCCGCGGGCGAATCCTACACGGTCGAGGGGTTCTTCCCGAACTTCGAAGCCCTGCGCAAGACGGGCACGGTGACGGCGGAGAAGTAACGCGCCGCTCTTAGTGGGCGTTGCTTTCCTCGGCCGGAATCGCGGGCGGTGCGGGCGGTTCAGTCGCGTCTGGTGGCTCGACGACCGGGGCCGTCTCGGCCAACGGTGCGGGCTCCACGGGCGCCAAATCCGTGACGGGTTCTTCGATCGGCGTAGGTTCCGCCGGCGCAATTTCGACGGGCGTCAAAGACTCCACGGCGGACTCGGGTTCGGCGATCGTTTCCGTTTCTTCCACTGGCGCGGCTTCCGGCGCGCTGGTCTCTTCGACGGCGACGGCGGGCGTTCGGGTCGATGGCGCGCCCTGATGTTTGGCGGGGCGTGCGGGAGCTGGCGCGGGTTTGTCCAGAGGCGCGAGCGGCAACTCCAGCGCGCCATCGGAAAATTCGATCACGTGTCCCTCGTGGATGAGGTAGTGCAGGTCGGACGCCAGCAGCGCCTTCAGCGCCAGAGCCTCTGGAGTGTCCTGCGTTGCGCCGAGAATTTTGATCGCGAGGTCCGGCCGCTTGATCCGCGGCGATGCTTCCACCGTCCGCAAAATCGCCGTGATGCCGTCGGAGAAAACCTGCCCCGCCGGATGCCGCTGCGGTTTGGTCGCCGAGACGAAGAGAACGCGTTTGCGGTGTTTGAAGAAGTGCAGTTGCGCCTCCGTCAGGAAGGGCCGGAGCCCGTTGACGATTTGCTGCGGGAAACGGCTCTCCGCTTCCCAAGCCTCGCGCACCGCCGTGCCGACGTGGCGATCATCGCCCGCCCGCGCCGCTGGTCCGCTGCATTCGAGCGTCTGCCCGCTCTTTACAAGCTGTGGCAGGTAGTGCTTGCGGAAGTGTTGCTCGACGTCGAAGAGCGTTTTGAAAGTGATCGGCTCGGCTTCCTTGGTGGTCGAGTAGGTCGTCGACGAGCGCGCCTGCTCCTTCCAATCCGCAATGGCCTGCTCGTCGGTGACGATGACGATCTCGCTGTGCTGGAACTCTTGAAAGGACATCCGGCGGGCGAAACGCTCCTCGTAGAGCTTGCGCAGCGCGGGCTGGTAGCCGTGGTGATTGGTCGGCCCAAGAAAAGCTCCGGTGGAGCGGGCGCGGGCGACGTTGGAGAAATTGCCCTTGATCGGTTCGCTCTGCACCGTCTCCTCGCTGTAATACTCCGCTTTCGCCTGGAAGAAGGCGTTACGCTCGACGAGCGCGCGATCGAATGAAACCGGCCCGTCGCCAATCTGGAAAAGCGGCACCGCGGGATCGGAGGAAGTGATCCGCACGCGATGGCGTTCGGGGCGCTCCAGGAAAAGTTTGCTCGTGCCGAAGACCGCATAGGCGCGTCCGCTGGCGCGGATTTGCTTGGCGATGCCGGTGGCAGCGATCGGCTCGGGAAGAATTTCGACTTTGAGCGCCGCAGGAGCGAGGCGCGGTGCTTCGCGAGGCGGACGGTCGTCGTGACGGCGGTCATCGCGGCGGTCGCCGCCTGGCCGTGGTCCACTGGGGCGACCGCCCGGCGGGCGATCGGAGCGAGGGCCGGGTCCGCGACGGTCTCCACCGGGGCCGCCGGGACGTTGCCCGGGCGGGCCGCGGCGCTCCGGGCGGGGTCCGCGCGGGCTGCGATCATCGCGGTCGCGGCGAGGGCGGTCGTCGCCCTCGCCCTGGTAATTGGCATAGCGATTCGGCGCGGGACTTTCTTTCAGCCAGTCGGGCAAAAATTTCAGGTCGAATTCCTGGGGCGCATCGCTCATAGGCTTTGTTACTAACGGGCTGGGCGGGCGGACGCCAGCGTTCATTTCTGGGGGCGATTTCGCGGGGAAAAAGTCCGAATTAGTTGTTGCCATTCCGCGGTGCCGACTCTAAAGCATCCCCCCGAAACCAACCCAACCAACCAGCTCCAACCACCCCTTTTATGGCAGACAAATCGATCGAAGAAAAAGTGAAGGACATCATCGTCGAACAACTCGGCGTGAATCCTGAACAGGTCACCCCGACGGCATCCTTTATTGAAGACCTCGGTGCTGACTCGCTCGATACCGTCGAGTTGGTGATGGCTTTCGAAGAAGAATTTTCCGTGGAAGTTCCCGATGAAGACGCCGAGAAGCTCCAGACCGTGGGCGACGTGGTGAAATACATCGAGGAGAAGGCCGCGAAGTAACCGAAGCGTCCAACGCCGAAATTTGCCAAAGGGCACGGTTTACGCCGTGTCCTTTTGCTTTTCTTAGGCGGAATTTCGCGGTGCGCCCGCAACTCGCGAAAGGGCCGGGTGTTTGCGCTGCCATGATGAAAATGCACCACACGATTCTTTCCCTCGCCGTCGCGGGCTTTTGCGCGGCGCCGCTCACGCTCCAGGCCGAAGATGCCGTTCCGCCTAAACCACCGGGCGGCGATAAAGCGCCGGCCCCCGCCGCTGAAAAGCCTGCTCCCAAACCCGAAGCCGAAGGACGTGGGGCTGGCGGACGCGGCGCGCCCGGCGAGCGTCTGCAGATGATGAAGGAAAAGCTGAACCTCACGGCGGAGCAGGAGGAGAAGATCAAGGCGATCTTTGAAAAGAGCGGCCCAGAGCTGCGCGAACTGATGAGCAAAGGCCGCGACAATCTGTCGGAAGCCGACAAGCAAAAGGTCCGCGAATTGATGAAGACCCAAATGGAGGAAATGGGCGCGGTCCTCACGCCGGAGCAGAAGGAAAAAATGAAGGAACTGCGCGGCGCCGGTCCGGGCGGTGACCGGAAGCGCGGCGACGCCAAATAACGCCCTCCAAGTATTCCAAATCAAAAGCGGGAGATGCAAATCTCCCGCTTTTTTGGCTATGCGTGAGGCGTGCTTTTGAGGAAACGGAAGCGGTCGTCGTACCGGCCGCCGTTGTGTTTGCGGCAGCAGGCGAGGCACGCGGTTTTACCGTGCAGCGGGCGCACCCGGCGCAACTCCTGCGCGCACGCGGGGCAGCGATAGAAGTGCCGTGGCTGCATCTGCCGGCGGGGCAGGGGGAGCGTGTGGCAGCGCTTTTCGTCGGTCAGCCCGAGATCCACGCAGGCCTGCTGCCATTCCGGCCCGTGCGCGGCGATGCGACGTCGACCCGCGCGGAAATGCGCGAGCAAATGGGCGAGTTCGTGGCGCAGCGTGCGGTCCACTTCGGCTTCGCCAAAAGCGCGCAGTCGAGGATTGAGGGTGATCAGCGCCTGGCTGGCGAGGGCGGTGCCGGCGGTGCTGCGCATGCGCGGATTCCAGCGCACGCGGACGCGGGCCGCGAGGACCTCGCAGTGCAACTCGCGCAGCAGTTGGCGGGCATGGGCCTCCAGGCTGGCGGCGTTATCCGCCGGAAGCGGTGGAGGGATTGGCGCCGGCGCGGGGCGAGGCGTGAGAAGACGGGAAAGAAAGTCGAGTTGGCGACCGAACTTCATGCGGGGAGAGCTTGGAGTCGGGCGAAGATTTCGGGCAAGCGTTGAATCGTCGCGGCGATTTCCTCCTCGGTGGTTTCTTGGCCGAGGGAGAAACGCACCGTCGCACCGGCGACCTCCAGAGCCACGCCCATGGCCAGCAGGACGTGCGACGGCTGGATCGAACCGACCATGCACGCCGAACCGCTCGAGGCGCAGATGCCCGCCAGGTCGAGGTTCATGAGCAGGCTTTCGCCGTCGAGTCCGGGAAAGCTGACGTTGAGCGTATTGGCGAGGGTGCGCTCGGGATCGCCATTGCGCACCGCAGCCGGGAAAACCTCGCGAAGGCCCTGCCAAAGCCGATCGCGGAGCGCCGCCTGACGCGGACGTTCCTCGTCCATGGCGGCGAGCGCGAGTTCCGCCGCGCAGGCCATACCGGCGATCGCGGCGACGTTTTCCGTGCCCGGACGGCGTTCATTTTCGTGCGAACCGCCGTGCTGCAGCCGCTCGACGCTCAGGCTGGAGCGCAGGTAAAGCACGCCCGCGCCCTTGGGCCCATGAAACTTGTGCGCGGTGAGCGAGAGCGCGTCGAACGCCCGCGCGCTGAGCGGCTCCTTGCCGAACGACTGGATGGCGTCGCTGTGAAAAAGCACGCCGCGCACGCGGCAGAGCGCGGCGATCTCGCCCACGGGCTGCAGCGTGCCGGTTTCGTTATTCGCCGACATGATCGAAACCAGCGTCGTCTCCGGCGTGAGCGCGTCAGCGATCTGCTGCACGTCCACACGCCCGGAGGCATCGACCGGCAGCCACGTGACGCGAAAGCCTTCCCGCTTTTGCAAGTGCTCGCAGGCCTGCAGCACGGCGTGATGCTCGGTGGAGCTGGTGATCAGATGTTTCCCGCGGGCCGCATTCGCGCGAGCCAGGCCGATGATGGCGAGATTGTCGGATTCCGTGCCGCCGCCGGTGAAGATGATCTCGTGCGATTTCGCCCCGAGCAGGCGCGCCATGCGATCGCGCGCGTCGTCGATCGCCGCCCGCGTCTCGCGCCCCGCCGCGTGGATGCTCGAAGGGTTGCCGTGATGCTGCTCGAGAAACGGCCGCATCGCCGCGAAGGCCTCCGGCGCGAGCGGCGTGGTCGCGTTGTAATCGAGGTAAATCATATGTCCCAATCCGCCACCCACTCCTCGGGATGTTTGTTCTTATCAAGGATGCGGAGCGACGTCTCCTCGTAGAAAACGAGCGAACGCGGCGGGACGCTGTGCGTCAGGAAGACGTTGGCGCCAATCGTGGAACCGGCGCCGATCACGGTGTCTCCGCCGATGATCGTCGTGCCCGCGTAAATGGTGACGTGATCTTCGACGGTGGGGTGCCGCTTCTTGCCCTTGAGTTGCTGCCCTCCCGCGAGCGAGCGCGCGACGAGCGACACGCCTTGATACATCTTCACGTGGCTGCCGATGACGCTTGTCTCGCCGATGACGACGCCGGTGCCGTGATCGATGAAGAAGTGCGAATTGATGTGCGCGCCGGGGTGGATGTCGATGCCGGTGCGCGAGTGCGCCCACTCCGTCATCATGCGCGGGATGAGCGGCAATTTGTGGCAGTAAAGGAGGTGCGCGCACCGCTGGATGGCGATCGCCTCGAGATAGGGATACGAGAGGATGATTTCGTCCGCGCCGGCCGCGGCCGGGTCGCCGAGGAAGGCCGCTTCGATGTCGGTCTGCAATTGCTGGCGGACGAAGGGAATCGTGCCGAGGAAATCGCGGACGATGGTTTCCGCCCGGTCTTCCGGGCAGGAGGGTTCGCCGAGGCGCAGGCTCTTGCAGACCTCCACGGTCAGCCGATCGGTGATCGAATAAAGGCGGTGATTGGTCACGCGGCGCAGATCCTTCGAGTGGATCGGCTCGGCGTCGTGAAAGCCCGGGAAGAGGAGCTGGAGCAGGTCTTCGCAGATCGTCGCC
>JBBQIZ010000087.1:0-16290 GCA_038325425.1 Chthoniobacterales bacterium | reverse complement strand
TCGCCGCAGGCGCGGAATCTTCCACGACCACCGCCTTCACTCCGCCCGCGTCGGTTTCCACCACGGAATGCGCCCCGGTCGCAATCACTGGCGCCCCGTGGATGCTGCTGGCGATTGGCGTCCACGGCACGGTCAGATCGGAGGTCGCTTCGATGAAGAAACGCAGATCGGTGCGAGTGGGATCGCGCTCAAATCGCATCTCAAGGTTTCCGCTGGCGTTGATTTCGATCGCCGTGAGCGCAGCCGTTTCCGGGGTCAGCGGTTCGCGACCGAGCGCGTACTCCAGAAGGTTGTCGCCCGCATCCCCGTCCCGATTCGCCGTGTCCGCGCCGTCTCCTTCATCGGCCACATTCCCGAACTTGAGGAGCCGCCAGTTTTGGACCGGCGTATTGCCCACCGTAAAATACACCGGGATGCTCACCGATGCCTGCCCTTCGGCATTCGAATCGATGATCAGTTCCGCGTAATAATCGCCCGGCTCAAGACCCGCCGTATGGAGCGTGACCTCGATCTGCTGCACGCCACCCGGCGGCACCGTGCCCGCCGTCGCGTTCAGGCTCAGCCAGGAACTCGCGTTGGACGGCGAGATCGTGTGCTCCAGAGTGCCCAAAGCGGGATTGGAAACGGTGAGCGTTTCCGTGGTCGCGCTGCCGGGATTGATCGAGCGATTCACGGCCGGTGGATAGATCGTGATCCCGGCGGACTCTGCGGCCATCACCGGCGCACTGAACGCGCCCTGGCTGGAATTGAAGTAACTGCCCGCCGGGCTGGTCTCGAGCTTCACTGCGCGCACGAGATAGACATAACTCTCGCCGGGCGTCACCGTGCCATCCACCAAAGTCGTGCCCGACACCCAGCCGCCCGGCACGGCCACGAACGGCCCGGCCGCGGAGCTGGCGCGGGCAACTGCGTAACCCTCGATCGGTCCGTCGGTGGAAGCCGTCCAGTTCAAGGTCACGGCGTTCGCGCTCCCGCTCGCCGTCAGATTTTTCGCCGGCGCCACTGGATAAAGGCGCAGCGTCGGATCGCCGTGCAGCGCGATGTGATGGTATCGCGCGGCGTAGTTCGCGTCATAGCCGCCCTGCTGGGTTCCCGAGTTGTTTTGCGTGAGCCGTGCGGAATATCCGACGGTTTCCCCGAGCGCCATCGGATGAAAAAACCAGTGCGGCCGGCCGGCCCAGCAACTCACCAAACCAAGCGACGTCGGAGTGCCCGCGAGCGGCGCGCGCAGGAAGGCATCGGAGTTATCCCAATCGCCGAAATAGCTGCCGAAAAGGACCGTGAAAACCGCCCGCGAGTCCTTGCTGACAAAGTCGTTCGTCGAACCCACGCCATCGGCCCGGTAATAAGTCCCGCCCCCGCAGCCATAGGCCCAAAGAAAACTCTCGTTCTGGAGCGTTCCAAACCAATCCAGCTCCTGCACATTTCCGGCGCCGACGCAGGGCGTGAAACTCCGCCACGCCGTCACCGCAAAAGCCTCGCCCTCGAAGTAATGGAAGTTGTCATCGACCAGAGCGCGCTTTCCGACGCTCACATAAGTCCCGAGCCGATGCCGGTAGGCATGATCTCGGTCGAGATACTGGCGTAACAACTCCGTCTCGCTGACGCCAAACGCCGGCAGGTTTGCGAGATCGATGCGCCCGACCTGCAGTTCGACATCGCTCGGCAGCGCGATCTGATCAAATTTGCCGTCGCCCGGCACGTTGCGATTCCGCGGATCCGGCATCTCCGGGTTGTTCACCGTCGAGTCCGTCCACACTCCGTTCATGTCGCCGTAATAAACATCCGCTGGCCATGCCCCGGAATGGTCCGGGTGCCCATCCATCGCCTCATTCCCCGAATACGGCACCGGGATGTGGCCGAACAAAATCACCGCCCGGGTGGTCGAGGGGCTCGCGTTGTAAAGCGCCTGGATGTTCGCCCGCGCGGCCGGCGGCAGCGCCGTGCGTGACACATCCGCGCGCAGCACCGTCCAGCCATCGCCGGTCAGATCGGCCGCAAACCGGGTCAATTCCGTCGCGAGCGGGGCCGCCATCGTTTCATCCACGAGCAGGATGACCCGCCCGCGATCAGCCACCAGCGGCACCCGGACGCCCGAGTGGAGGTAGCCGTAGGCTGCGGCGGGGTTGTTGTTACTGTAAGTCCGGCTCACCCGATATTCGTAGATCACCCCGCTCGCCGCCGTCGTATCCGCGTAGCTCGTCGCCGACGTGGCCACCGTCGCCAGCAGCGTCCAAGTCGCGTCCCCCTTGAGCCGGCGAGACACCCGTTGCTGCGTCACGGAATGCGCGGCCGCGTTCCACTGGAGCGTGATCCTCGGCGATACGTCCTGCACGACCGCCGTGAGTTCGACCGCGCGATCCCGCGCCGTCTGGGCGGAGAGCCGCACTCCGCCCAGCGCCAGCCAGAGCGCGGCCAGCAGAAAGAGGTTACGGGAAACGATGCGCATCAGACAGGGCGGGACAACGGTCGGCAACGTTGCAGTTTTCGTACAAATTGCTTGGGAAAATTGCCGCCATCGACAAGCTCGCGCGCCGTATGCAAATCGTTCACGGGGTTTTTGACCAAACCGTCACCGACCAGCCCAGAGTGCGGCTCGCCGTCGATCGCCTGACGCTCGCCAAACGCCGGTGGCGCGGCGTGGCCGAGGACGGCACCGAATTCGGCTTCGATCTCTCCGATCCACTGAGCGACGGCGCGGCTTTCTTTGCCAGCGACGCGGCGGTTTACGTCATCGCGCAGAAATATGAGCCCGTCCTCGAGTTGAGCGTCGCCGCCAGCAGCCTGCGCGATGGCACCCGCGCGGCGCGCCTCGGCTGGCTGATCGGCAACCTGCACTTCCAGATCGAGATCGCCGACGACGTGGTCCGCGTCGTCGATGATCCCGCGGTGCGGCAGCTTTTCGAGCGCGAAGGATTCGCCTGCACGCCCTGCAAACGCATCTTCCACCCGATCTCCGGCGGGCATCACCACTAAGCGGCGTGAACTCCGACACGCCCGAACTCCCGTGGCTGCCCTTTCTCCTGCAAACGGCGGACGCCCTGTTCCCCACGGGCGCGTATGCGCATTCGCTGGGGTTTGAGGAAATTGTCCGCCTCGGGCTGGTGCGCGATGAAGCGACACTCCTCAGCTTCCTGCGCACCCAGATCGTTCCGGCCCAACAGCACCAGGAACTGCCGTATCTCCGCTTCGCCTTCGAGGCCCGCGACAGCGCGGCGCTCGGCCTCATCGACGGCGAGATCCACGCCTGGAAACTCGCGCGCGAAACCCGCGAAGCCAGTCTGCAACTGGGCGGGCGGCGGCTGAAAGCGCTGCGGACGATCTCTGAGGCCGCGGCGCTTGCGGAGTTCGACGAAGCGATCCGGCAAAACCGCGCGCACGGGCATCACCTCACGGTTTGCGGGCTGCAGGCGCAGATCGAAGGGGTTCCGCTGGCCGCGGCTTTGGCGGCCTACTTCTACCAATCGCTCGCCGCGATCTGCGCCGCGGCGATGAAGCTCATCCGCATCGGCCAGGATGGGGTGCAGCGCGCCTTGCGGTCCGCCTGCGCCGAGGCGCCCGCGGTCATCCGCGCGTCTCTCGCCATCACCCGCGCCAACGCCGGCTGGTTTAATCCGCTGCTCGAGATCGCCGCCATGCGCCACGAACGCGCCGACGAACGGCTGTTCATTTCCTGAATTTCGCGGAGGCGGTGAATCGCTTTCACTTTGGGAAGGTGCGCCCAATCGGCTGGCTCCGTCGTTTTTGACTCTGCCCCGCCTCCGCCTACACTCCGCGCCAGATGGCTTACGACTCCTATTCCGCGTTCATCGCTGCTCTTGAAAAGGCCGGTGAACTGAAACGCATTCCTTTCCCGGTCGCCACGGAACTGGAGATCACCGAAATCGCCAACCGCGAGATGAAATCTCCCGGCGGTGGGAAGGCGCTGCTGTTCGAGCAGCCGACGATCGACGGCGCGGTCGCGAAGTTTCCGCTGGCCATCAATACCATGGGCTCGACCCGCCGCATGGCCATGGCCCTGGGTTTGGAGTCGATTCAAGAGCTCGCAGACCAGATGCAACTCATCCTCAAAGCCAAGCCGCCGACCTCGCTGAAGAGCGCTTGGAAGCTCGCGATGCAAGGCCTGGACTTGCTCCACGCCAAACCCAAACACGTCCGCAGCGGCCCGTGCAAGGAAGTGATCAGCACCTTTCAACCGGGCGAAGCGACGCTCAACGACCTCCCGATCCTCAAATGCTGGCCGCAGGACGGCGGGCGTTTCGTGACTTTCCCCAACGTCCACACCAAGGACCCCGACACCGGCGAACGCAACCTCGGGATGTATCGCATGCAGGTCTATGACGATCGCAGCACGGGCATGCACTGGCAGGTCCACAAGGTCGGCGCGCGCCACGGCAAACGTTATTATGAACGCGGCGAGCGCATGCCCGTCGCGGTGACCATCGGCGGCGATCCGGCCTACACTTTTGCCGCGACTGCACCGCTGCCCGATGGGCTGGACGAGATTCTGTTCGCCGGCTTCATCCGCAAAAAATCCGTCGAACTCGTGAAGTGCGAAACGATCGATCTCGAAGTGCCGGCCGACGTGGATTTCGTGCTCGAAGGTTACGTCCAGCCCGGCGAGACGCAGCCCGAAGGCCCGTTCGGCGACCACACCGGCTTTTACACGCCGGTCGATGACTACCCGGTCTTTCACCTGACCGCGATCACGCACCGGAAGGATGCGGTCTATCCCTGCACGATCGTCGGCATCCCGCCGATGGAGGATTTTCACATGGGCGCGGCGAGCGTCGCGGTCTTCCTGCCGGTCTTCCAAATGAATTTCCCGGAGATCGTGGACATCGCGCTCCCCGCCGAAGGCGTGTTTCACAACCTCGTCTTCGTCAGCATCCGCAAGCAATACGCCTGGCAGGCTTACAAGATCATGCACGGCCTGTGGGGCATGGGGCAGATGATGTTCAGCAAATACATCGTCATCGTGGACGCCGACTGCGACGTGCATAACACCAGCGAAGTGCTCTTCCGGCTCTGCGCGAATACCGATCCGCAGCGCGACTCGACGTTTATCAAGAATCCCGCCGACGCACTCGATCACGCCCCCAGCGTGCCGTGCATGAGTTCCCACATGGGCTTCGATGCGACGCGCAAATTGCCGTCCGAAGGTTATCACCGCGAGTGGCCGGAGATGCTGAAGATGGACCCGGCGGTGCAGGCGAAAGTGGACGCGCTGCTGGCCAAGCGGTGAGTCTGGGTAGCGCGGGCCTCCCGGCCCGTTGGTTTCGGCGTCCCGCCGAAACGAACTTTTCCGGGCGGATCTGCCCACACGGAGTTCTGGCTTCACCGGGCGCGTCCAAAAAAGTCCGGCAACGCAGGATGCGCCGTCCCACGGGCCGGAGGCCCGCGCGACCCGAATTCCACCAACCCGCCATCGACTCCTACGGGTTGATGAAAATCTTGCCCGTGGACGGGTCCTGGACCTGCGCCCCGCGCGGGATGCCGCGGACATCGATGCGGTTGTAAGGATGATATGGGCTGATGACGAAGCCGTCGCGGTTCGTCAACCGTCCCACCGGATAACGATCCTCCCGATATTGGCGGTCGTCACGATACCGGTCATCGCCCCGGCCCTCGTAGTAGCCCTCGCTGTAGGCCCGCCGCCGATCGCGTTGCACCGCCTTGCCGATCAAGTAACCACCCGCCGCGCCGATGGCCGCGCCGGTCACCGCGCTGCGCCCATCCCGGCCGGCGATGCCGCCGATGGCCGCGCCCGTGGCGGCGCCGAGCAGGACATTGTCGCCCGTGGTATCGCAACCGGCCAAACCGAGGGCGAGGACGAGTGAGAGGGAAATCGAGGGAAGAAGTTTTCTCATGACGATAGGAGTTAGTGACGGAATCGGACGCAGGGCAAGGTGTGGATGTTCACCCAAATTTCGACCGCACGATTGTCCCGCCGATCACCGCCAGCTTTTCCCAGCGGCCGAGCGAATAACGACGATCGAATACGTGAAACCCATCGCGTTCCATCCGCACGAGCAGACGCCCGTAGATGCCGCGCATGATCTCCGCGGCGGTCAGCGCGCGCCGATCCGCGGGCGGCAGCGCGGCGACCGCTTGCGTGTAATAACGCCGCGCGCGCTCCGCCTCGAAGCGCATGAGCGCGAGGAAGGCTTCATTGCGACGGCCGGCCGCAAGGTCTTCCGGCGAATAACCAAAGCGCGCCAGATCCTCGCGCGGCAGATAGATGCGGCCGCCATTGGCGAAATCCTGGCCGACATCGCGCAGGATATTGGTGAGCTGCAAGGCGAGGCCGAGTTCAAGGGCGTAGGTTTTCGCGCCGGGATCGCGGCAGCCGAAGATCTCGATGCTGATCAAGCCGACCACGCTCGCGACCCGATGGCAATAAAGGCGCAAGTCTTCCCACGTCGCGTAACTCGCGCCGGCGAGGTCCATTTCCACGCCGGCGATGATCTCCCGGAAATGCGCGACGGGCAGTCGATACTTCGCGATGAGCGCCCGCACGGGCGGCGCCAGCGCAGATTCACCCGCCACCGGTTGCGCGAGCGCGTCTTTCCAAAGATCGAGCGCGGTCTGGCGGGCCAGCACCGCCTCACCCGGATCGTCGGCGATGTCGTCGATCACCCGGCACCACGCGTAAAAGACGGTGATGTCGTCGCGGCGTTCGCGAGGCAGCGAGACGAAGGCCAGCGCGAGGTTCGACTTGCTCGCGCGGGTGATGGCCTGCGCATCTGCTTCGGCGGCGCTCATGATCCCGCCTCCGGCAAAAGCTCGACGTCCCCGGTGATCACTCCGCCCGCCAGATCGAGCACACGGTGCGGCCAGAGCAGCGGCAGCGCGGGGGAAGCGGTGGCGATGATCGTCGTGCCAAACTGGCCGCCCGCGCGGTGGAGCAACTCGACAAAGGCGTGCAGATCGTCGCCCGCGAGCACTCCATCCAGATCCTCGACGAGCAGAAATGCGGGTTCATTGATCAGCCCCCGCGCCAGCGCGACGCGGTATTGCGCGAGCAGCGAAAGCTCTTCGACCGCCGCCTCCGCGGCATCGGCCAGCCCCACAAAGGCCAGCACGGTTTCCGTGCGGCACCGCGCTTCCTTGGGCGTGACCTGCGATACTTTGAAAAGCGGCATGGCCACGTTTTCAATCACCGTGAAAGACGTGAGCAGAAAAGGCGCGGCGAAGACGAAACCGAATTGCTGGGTGCGCAACTCCGCCCGTCCTTCTTCGCGGAGCGCGCGCGTCGGAGTGCCCCGCACAAAGACTTCGCCGGCCTCGGGGATTTGCAGCAGCCCGAGCAACCGCAGCAGCACCGCCTTGCCCCCACCCGCCGGTCCGCGCAGGACGTGAAAGCGCCCGGCAGCAAAGCGCGCGGTGAGATCGGTCACCCGTTCCCCTTCGCCGCTTTGCCCGCAAACGGCGCGCAGTTCGAGCGCGTTATTTCCCGCTGGAGTCACCATGCGCGGCCCTCTCGTTTCATTGCCGCGGTATTCAAAACAACACCCCCTGCTCGGGCGCGCCGGAGCGTTGCGGCGTGTGCCGGATGTCCACGCTTTTGAAAAAGCAGACCCAACTCGCGAGCAGCCACGCCGCCACGAACCCATGCAGCCACGGCACAATCAGGCTCCAGACCACGCCGAGCGCGGTGCCTTCGCCCAGCCCGCGCTGCACGAGCGAGGTCAGCACCCGCAGCAGATAAAAGTGCAGGCCGGCGAGGATGAAGAACCACAGCAACGACCACCCGTGGCGGATGAGAAAACGCCGATGATCCTGAAAGGCGCGACCGAGTGTCTCGCTGTGAAAAGTGAGGGTGACTTGCATGGTGGCGAAGACGAGCAGCACGGCCGTGAGCAGGCCGCGCGCGACTTTCCAGCGGAGTTCGAAGGCCGCTTCCTCCGGCGGGAACAGCGTCTGGAAAGGCGCGAAATTTTTCAGGATGAGCGGCGCGTGAATGAGCAGCGTGCTGAGCAGCATGACGAGCAACGCCCAGCGGACGACAAAGCTGAGCCGCCGGATGGCGAAATCGATGAGATGCGCATGAGTGAAGCTGATCCCGCGCACCCAGCAGTAGGCGATGATGATGAGGCAAAGTTGCACGCAGACGCCGGCCAGATATTCGAACAGGAAGGACAACCACTCGGCGACCGGCGCCCACTGGAACCACACCGCCGCGGCGGTCGGTTGCAGGCCGAGCATGGCCGGCGCCGCATAGAGCAACGGCTTGGCCAGCGCGGCGAGCGCGCACAGGAAAATCCCGCCATACAAAACCCAGCCCCACCCGCCGAAGCGCTTGCGCAAAGCTTTCGCGAGCACCGCATGGTGTCCTTCCCAGTTGATCAGGAAAAGGAACGCCGCGCAGGCCGAGAGCGGAAAAGTGGCCACGAGCAGATTGAAAATGCCGGCCACGCTTTCCAGGGCAGGGAGCGCGTTTTGCGCGACGGCCTCGCGGATCGAACCCGGCGGCAGATGCCAGAGCGATTCCGGCGATCCGGTGAGCCACAACCGGGAATCGCGCCACGCCGCCCGCGCCCAGACGAAGACCGGACCTTCTCCCGGCGGCAGGACGCGGTGGAAATAGATGCGCAGCGCGAGTTGGAAAATCGCGTAGGCAAATCCGAAGGCGCCGAGCGTGACCCCCAGCGCTGAATAGCGCCGCACGCAGCGCCATCCATCGCGCAGATTGGCCCGCACCGGATTGGTCAGCAGGACCAGGAGGTAACCGAAGAGTGCGCCCACGATCATCCCCGGCAAAGGGAGAGACGGCAGGGTGAACGCAACCGGCACAAGCATGAATGAGGATGTAGGAGAGCCTCGGAAGAAAAGGAAGCGCTGGAATCACGCGCGGGGCGCCGTCATTCCCAGCGCGAGTTTCGGCAGCCGAGATAGGCGATGACCAGGCCGAGCAAAACGTGGCAGATCAGCACCCACAGGCACAATCCGGCGGACGCCAGGGTGGTCTGCGTGACGAGTTGCACGGCTTCGTAAAAGCGCGTGTCGTGCATCGTCTGGGTGAAGCCCGACCAGCCCCAATAGGAGGCGATAAACGGGCGCGTGATCCAGTTCAACGCCTGCGGCAGCGCGAGCACGGCGCCGGAAAGCGGGAGTTGGAAACCGACGAGATAAATGGAAACGAGCGAGGCCTGCTCGGCGGTTTTCATGAGGCTCGAAATCGCCAGGCAGACGGCGGTGAGCGCCGCGTTGACGAGGATGAGCAGCGCGACTTGCGTGAGCGGGTTGCCTTTGAACTGCACGATGAAATTCACAAACACGCCCATCCACACGGACTGCGCGAGGACGAGCACGCCGAGGAAGACCGCCTTCGACGCGACATAAGCCGACGGGCGCAGGCCGGCGAACTTTTCCTTCTCAAAAATTAGCCGCTCGCCGGCGATCTCCCGGGCGGCATTGTTCGAGCCCATGAGCGCGAGGAGGATGACCTGGAACATGATCAGGCCGGAGACGAGGCTGCCCGCTTTCATCAGGTCCAGCGTCTGGGTCATCGAGTTGGTGACCTGCTCCAAAGGATTCCCCGACAGCACGCCGTTGGGATTTTTGATCTGCGGCAACCCATCGAGCGCAAAGACGACGACGAGAATCGGAAAGCCGAAAAGCAGCGCCAACTGCAGCCAGAGCTGGCCGCGGTCGCGGAAGAAAATCTTCCACCGGCGGGCGAGCAGCACGCCGAATTGCTCGAGCGCCGAGGGCGTGCCCGGAAAGTCGAACGCGCTCTTTTTCCTGGGCGCCGGCTGGTCTGGGTCGGCGACCGGCAGCGGCGCGGATTCCCTGGCCTCGGCCGGTGCCGGGCCTTCGTCCTCTTCGCCCTGAGCCTTCTGCAAGAGCTTGCGAAAGCGCGCTTCCGTCGCGGCATCCTCCTGCGCGGGCTTGCTGGAAATTTCCTCGAGGGCGACTTCCTCCGCCACCCCATTTCCGGTCGGCTGGTTTTCGGCGTAATAACTCGCGCGGTGTTTCTGCCAGGAGCGGTGCCAGTCGCTGGACTTGCGCTGGGCGAGCCGGGGAAACAGCTCCTCGGGCTTTTCCACATCGAAGTAGTGAAAAAGCAAATCGGCCGGTCCGTGGTAGGCGAGGTGGCCTTCGTAAAGCACGATGATGCTGTCGTAGAGCGCGAGATGCCGCAGGCTGTGCGTGACGGAAAGCACGATGCGATGGTCGCGTTGCGCGAGGTGATGCATGAGCTTCGCGATCTCGTCCTCGGCTTTCGGATCGAGCCCGCTCGTCACCTCATCGCAGAGCAAAAGATGCGGTGAACTGACCATCTCCAGCGCCATGGCGAGGCGGCGTTTCTGTCCGCCGGAAAGCACCCGCACTTCGCGGTCGGCGATTTCCTCCAGGCCGACTTCGCGCAGAATCGTCTCCAGCCGCGTGCGCTCCGCCGCGCCGCGCAAACCGCTCACCCGCAGGCGCAGCGCGCTTTCCACGCTCTCCCACACGGTCAGCAAATCATAGGCGATGCTGAACTGCGGTACGTAACCGATCTCGTGCGGATCCATATCGCCGTCGCTCGAAAGATCGCGCCCCTCCCATTCGATGTGCCCCTTCGTCGGCTCGCGCAGGCCGGCAATCACCTTCAGCAGCGTGCTCTTGCCGCAGCCCGACGGCCCGATGATCGCGGCAAAATGTTTTTTTGGAAACCGCGCCGAAACCTCGGACAAGAGAAGCTGACCATCGGGCGTATTTCCAAGCTGGAGGGAGACATCCTGGAGTTCGAGCATGGGCGTGCAGCGTTGTGGATTGACGCCGTTTTGTCAGTGGTAAAAGTGACGCATGGCACCTTCCTCGCATCCGCCCAACGCCGCCCGCCCGCGCTCGTGGATGCGTCTCGTGATCTGGACGATCGCGACGCTCTGCGTTTTGCTGACCGTCGGTTTTTTCGTCGTGAAAGCGGTCGCCAATGCGTATCTGCGCAGCGATGATTTCCGCCGCTTCGTCGCGCAGAAAGCCGGCCAGACGATGCATGCCGACGTGGAACTCGCGCCGCTCCATTTCTCCGGCGCGAACATTTTCTCCGATGGCTTGCGCGCGCAAGGCGGACGCGACGCCGCCTTCGCCGATCTGCAACTCGAGCAGATCCGCACCGAAATCAGCCTGCGCCGGATCTTCGACAAAGTATGGCAGGTCGAGCAGATCGACCTCCAGCGTCTGCGCGTGAATCTCGATGGCCCCCGCTCCGACCGACCGGTCGCGCCCACGGCCAACCCGCTCGCTGCGCCGCAAACGGAGAGCGCTTCGAGCAGTCCCGGCTGGCTGCCGAACCGGGTGGAAGTCGGCCGCGCCTTCATCCGCGACACCCAACTGCTCTGGCCCGGCGGCGGCCTGCGCGGCACCGCCTTCGAGATGCAGCCGCATGAAGGCGGCTGGCAGATCGCCGGCCAGGGCGGACGCCTCGAATACGGGAAGCTTCCGCCGCTCGATGTCTCCACGCTCCAACTCCGCTACCGCGCGCCTTCCCTTTTCATCAACAGCGCCGACCTGCGCCAACCCGGCGGCGGCTCCGTGCTCGCGACCGGCGAAGTGAATTTCGAACGCGACCTCGATCTCCGCCTCACCCTCGTGAACGTCGATACCGTGCCCTACCTTTCCGACGACTGGCGCGTCCGGGCCAAGGGCTTGATCTCCGGTGAAGTCACGGTGCGCAGCTCGCTGCCCGCCGTCGGCGGCCCGCGAATCAAAGGCGCGCTCAAGCTTACGAATGGCGAATTGACCGCGCTCCCGGTGCTCGACCAGATCGCCGTCTTCACCCGCACCCAGCAGTTCCGCCGGCTCACGCTGACCAACGCCTCGGGCGACTTCGATCAACAGGACGGGCGGCTACGCGTCACGAAATTCATCGCCGAATCCGAGGGCCTGATTCGCATGGAGGGAGACTTTACCGTCGAGGCCGGGCTGATCGACGGCGCCTTTCGCGTCGGCGTCACGCCGGCCAGCCTGCAATGGCTGCCCGGCTCGCAAACCAAGGTATTTACAGAATCGCGCGGCGGCTACCTCTGGGCTCCCATGCGCCTGAGTGGCCCGGTCAACAAGCCCGCGGAAGACCTTACCCCGCGCCTGGCCGCCGCCGCCCAAGGCGCAGTCATCGAAGGCGTGCAAAACGCTGCGGGCGAAGCGATCAAGACCGGGAAAGACGTGCTGAAGGGCGCGCTCGACCTGCTGCTGCCGGGAACCCGGTAGGCCGGCTCCACTTTCGCCTTCCACCGCGCGAGGCGCGCGTTTAGAAGCGTTCCGCCGCGCAGTTTCTTCAGCATCGTCTGCCTACCAGCATGAAAATCATCTTTCTGGCCGCGCTGTTCGCGGGCCTCTCCGGGATCGCCTCCGCCCAAGTCCCGCCGCCGCCAATGGGCTCAACGACTGCGTTGAGCGCGCCAGAACTCGTGAAGCTGTATCGCAACAGCCTGATCTTCGTGGACGCCGGCGGGGGCGCCGGCAGCGGCTTCCTCGCCGCGCTCGGCAAAGGGAATTATCTCTTCACCAATGCGCACGTCGCCGCCGGAGCGAAGAATGCCGGATTCCGAACGCTCGAAGGGGAGAAGCTGCAGACGGGCGCGGCTTCGGTGGCGGTCGGACACGATATTTTCCTCCTCCAGACGAACGCCCGCGGCCGGCCTTTGGAAATCATGCAGCACGTCGATGAGCACGCGTCGATCGGCGACGAGATCGTCGTGCTCGGGAATGCGGAAGGCGCCGGTGTGATCAACACCATCACCGGAAAACTCGTCGGCCTCGGGCCGAATCTGGTGGAAGTAGATGCACCCTTTCAGCCCGGGAACAGCGGCAGTCCGATCATTCATCTCCAGAGCGGAAAAGTGATCGGGGTCGCCACCTACCTGACGGTTCGCAAATACGACACCGCGACGAAGGAACCGATCAAGGATCCCGTAGTGCGGCGCTTCGGCTACCGGCTCGATAGCGTGAAGACCTGGCAGCCGGTGAGCTGGCCGGCCTTCTTCGCGCAGGCCGACGAGTTGAAGGCCATCGAAAGACTGACCGAGGATTTGATCACCTTCCTCGAAGATCTCGCCCGGGATGCCAAAGTCACGCGCGACCGGCACACCAACCCGGCAATCAAAAATCGCATCGACGCCTGGCTGACGGCGAAGGCGCGTCGGCTCAGTCCGGCGGATGCCCAGTCGGTCGATCAGAACTTCATCGCTTTCCTGAAAGTCACCTCCCAGGCCGATGTGACGGCCGCGCGCCAGCGGCTGACCTACGATTACTTCCAGCGCGCGCTTGCCGAGCAGCAAAAGGAGCGCGCGCAGATCGCCGAAATCTTCAGCCAGATCATCAAGGAGATGCGCAACGCGCGGTAGCGTGAAGCTCGGAGGGACGCGCTCCTGCGCGCTCCGCTTTCGGCGGGCGACAACCCTCGAGTGTGGGAACACGCAGGAGCGCGTCCCTCCGGGTTAAGGCGTCGCGCCCGAGAGTTCGCGCGCGGGTTTGGCGTCTGTGCCGCGGGTGCGGAAGAGGATGTCCACCACGTTGCGGATATATTGCTCGTCGGGCATCGCTTCTACGGCTTCCGGCGGAAAAGTGACGACGCTCTTGAAGTGATCGGCGAGGTCGGCGAAGAGGGTGACGCGGGCCGCGGGTTCGAGTTCATCGCGGCGGACGAGGGCCTGGAGGGCGAGCCGGGCCTCGGCGGCGGAGACGCGCTGGCGGAGGCGTGCTTCGAGATGCGGATGCTGGCGCAGCGAATTGAATTTGCCCGCGAGGAGTTGGTCGAGATCGGGCTCCGCGTGCCGCGTGTTGTGGACGACGATGGTGTTCGCAGCGAGGTCGCCGAGCCGTTGGGCGCGCCGGCTGAAGGAACAGGCGAGACCGCCGACGAGATAAAAGCCGGGCAACATATCGACAAAGCGCAGGAGGTTACGGATGAGGATTTGGTGGAACTGCAGCCGCAGTCCCTGCGCGTCCATGACCCGCAGGCGGACGAGCCGTTTGCCGATGGTCTGCCCGCGCCACACCCATTCTGCCGCCACGCCATAACCGATGGAGACGATGAAATAGCCGAGCGTGGCGACCGCTGCGGCAAGATCGTCGCTGATGATTCCGGCAATGCGCCCGAGAAAACCGACGCCTTGCGAGATGACGATGATGACGAGGAAATCGACGGCCCACGCGAGGCCGCGGACGACCGGACCGGCGAGTTGGAAGGAAAAGGTGATGCCTTCCGGCGTCTTGATGCGCAAAGCCGTGCTCATGAGCGATCCTCCTCCGCCGGCTCGGCGACACGCTTGAACCACAGGAACCAAACGAGCGCGACGCCTTCCAGCACCCCGAACGCAATCTTCTGCCAGTAGCGAATGGCCGGCTCATGATATTGCGAAAGGAACGCCTCGACGATGCCCGCCCAGACGAGCATCACCGCGACCCCGTAGATGAGCATCATCAGATCGGGGCCGATCGCGCGGAGTCGGGCGCTCAGCGGTGCGCGATCACCACGGCCGACGAGCGCCCGGCCCAGCACCAGCCCGCCCTGGCCGGCGATGAGGATCGCCGGAATTTCGATGATTCCATGCGGCAGCAGCCAGCCGAGGAGGAAGACCGTCTGGCCTGCGAGCACGTAATCAACCGCGACCATGCCGAGCAGCGCCATGTTGTAAAAAAGGTTGATGATCGTCCCGATGCCGAAGGTGATGCCGAGCGCGAGGGTGAAGATGGACACGCGGATGTTGTTCGCCATCAGCATGCTGGCGAACTGCGACTTCGCGCCGTCGAGTCGGTCGCGCGTCGCGCTTTCCTCCTCGGCCACGCGCTTCGCCGGGTCGTCCATCAAGTGGGCAAATTGTCCAGGCAGGATCGCCTCCTTCGCTTCCTCGTCGAACGCGGTGGCGATGGCACCGAAAAGAAACGCGACGAGCGTGATGACCATCACCACCGCGAACGGACCAGCCTGCCGCCGGAAGGCGCGCGGGAAATCATTCACAAACCAATGCACCGGGCGGAACTTCGCGCTGCGCGTGCGCGTTTCATGGATCTCGCCGTAAGCGCGGGCGGTCAGCGATTCGAGGTAACGCTTCAGTTCCGGCTCCGCGGCAAACGTCGCGACGCGACCGAGGTCGGCGGACACTTTTTGATAGAGCAGATGGAAACGCTGCACCTCTTCGAGCGACATTTGCGCGTACGGATCCGCTTCGAGCCGGTCGAGCAGCTTCTCGAGTTCCGTCCAGGTCGGGCGCTCCGCGGCAATGAAACGAGGCAGATCGATAATCATGGCTCAGAGCAGTTGCCGCCGCTTGACGTCGGCGTGCTGACCGATGACCTGCGCCGCGAGTTTATCGGGATCGAGGAGTGAAAAACGGACGCCGCGGCGCTGCAGCACTTTTTCCAATTCGCGCAGGCTCTGCCATTGCAGATGGCCGCCGAGGTGGCGGTAAAGATCGTCGATGTTGCGGACGCGCTCGTCGGAAAAGAGCGGCGTCGCGCCCGGCGGTTGGAGCATGTCCACGATCAGGAGATGCTGGCGGGAGATCAGTTCACTGGACTTGGCGAAGCTCTCCGCGAGCAACGGGTCGTCCAGCGCCGTGAGGAAAATGAGGAGCGCGCGTTTGCGCAGGCGCAGCCGGATGAACGAGCACAGTTCCTCGAAATCCGGCGTCACGCTTTGCGGGTGCAGCGTGTAAAGGCGATCGCGGCAGGCGTCGTAATGCGCCTGGCCGTTCTTCGCGCGGACGAAACTCAGCACCCGGTCGCTGAAGGTGATCAGTCCGAATTGATCGCCCTGCTGCTCCGCCGCCAGTCCGAGAATGAGCGCGGCGGTGACGAACCGCTCCAGCACCGTGGTGGTCGCGTGCGCCGCGACGACGCCCCCGGTTTCCGCCGGATTGCGGCCGGCGTGTTCGTTTTTCACTTTCAACTCCCGCGCCGTGAGCCGCGACGCATCGACGATCACATAGACCTCCTGCGTGCGTTCGATCTGGAAGACTTTGGTCACGGGATGCCCGCGCTTGGCGGAGGCTTTCCAATGGATTTCGTCGTAGCTGTCGCCCGGCACATACATCCGGAGCTTTTCAAAGTCGCGCCCCTGCCCGGCTTGGCGTTGCGCGTGGGCTCCGAGATCGCCCCGCCGCAGAAAAAGCGCGGCGACGTTTTTCCGTTCGTCGAAAAGATTGGGATACACGCGCAGTTCCGCGCGCACGGGCTGGCTGGCGCGCACCGCCCAGAAACCCAGCGGCGAAGCGGTTTCGAGGTAAACGCGATCGAGAAAATACTGGCCGCGCCGGTTCGGGGTGACCGGCCAGTCGAGCCGCGAAACCGCGGCATTGG
>JBBQIZ010000086.1:0-16473 GCA_038325425.1 Chthoniobacterales bacterium | reverse complement strand
GTCGAAAAAGGACGAAAATCTGGCGTTGATTGCCGCGTCCCGGAAGTCGATCGAGACCTCGATCAAGATGGAGCCGATGAAGACCAAAGACGTGCCGGCGGCGGACAAGGCGGCGTATCTCGAGAAATACAAAGCGCAGATGGCCGATCTCGCGAAAAGCTACGCCGATCTCGAGACCGCGGTGAAGGGCGGCAAGACCGATGACGCGAAGAAGATTTTCGAGAAGCTCAGCGAGCAGAAGGAAAAGGGGCACAAGGATTTCGCGCCGGAAGAATAAACCGCAGCCTCGCACTCCGTTGATTTAACGCGCAGCCCCGGGGGTTTTCTCCGGGGCTGTGTTGTTTTCAGGGGTTGCGCGGTTTGACGCCGATTCTAATTTTCTTCATGACCCGCCAGCAGATTCTCGATCTCTATTTCATGGACGCCCGGTCGAAGCTGATCGACATCGCGGCGTTCCTCGATCGCGTGGATCGTGGCGAAGGGGAGCCGGATTTCAGGCTGACGGAGTTTCGCAAAGCGCTTGCGGAATTGAACTGCGGCGAGCCGGTGCGCGCGAAGAGTGTGCTGATGGCGCTGAGCGATCCGACGACGGAGCCGATTGCGAAGGCGCCGGGCAAGGGTGCGGTTGGCGCTTGGCCTGGGACGCAAGAAAGCTGATTTCCCATGCGTTACATCGAACCCCACGGACACATGGTCAGCCGGACCACGGATGACTACGAGGCGATGATCACCGCGGGCTGCGCGGCGGTTTGCGAGCCAGCGTTCTGGGCGGGCTACGATCGCAGCGGGCCTCAGGGATTTTACGATTACTTTTGCCAGCTCACGGATTACGAGCCGAAGCGCGCCGCGAAATTTGGCCTGCCGCATTTTACCTGGCTGTGTATCAACCCAAAGGAATCCGAGGACGTGCAGCTCGCGGCGGAAGTGCTGGCGCTCATCCCGGAATTTCTCGATCGGCCGAACGTGCTCGGCATTGGCGAAATCGGCCTGAACAAAAACACGCGGAACGAACTGAAGGTGCTGGAGCAGCACATCGACCTCGCGGCGCGGCACGATCAACTGATCCTCGTCCACACGCCGCATCTGGAAGACAAATTCAAGGGCACGCGGCTGATTCTCGACGCGCTGCTCGCCGATGCTCGGATCAAGCCGGATCGCGTGATCATCGATCACGTCGAGGAGCACACGATCCAGATGGTGCTCGACGCGGGGTTTTGGGCCGGCATCACGCTTTATCCGGAATCAAAGACCACACCGCCGCGCGCGATCGACATGTTCGAGGTTTATGGCGGCCAGCGCGTGTGGCTGAACAGCGCGTGCGACTGGGGCCGGAGCGATCCGCTGGCGGTGCCGAAAACCGCGATCGAGATGCGCCGCCGGGGCCATTCCGCCGAAACCATCGACCGGCTGGTCTTTCAGAATCCCATCCGTTTCCTCGGGCAGAACCCCCGCTTCACGGTGCGCTGAGCAGTTGAGCACCCTGGATAATCGGCCTAGACTCCCGCCGCTCATGAACCGACTGCTTTTCTCCGCCTGCCTCTTGCTGACGACCGTTTGGGCGCATGCGCAGGGTCCGGAAGCGGGAGTTTCCGCCCGAAGCGAGTCGCCGCTGGCCTCGGTGGGCGGAACAAAAACGCCCGCGGCGTCGGCCAGTTTTGAGCCCACCTGGAATACCCAGAAAAATGCCCGGACCTACGTGCTGAACATCCCGGCGCCCCGTGGGCAGATCGTGGATCGGCACGGCAATCCGCTGGCTCAAACCCGCGTCAGCTACAATCTCGCGATCAATTTTCCGACCCCGACGACCTTCTCCGACGCTGAGGTGATGCGGTTCGCCGAGCCGCAAATTCTCCTCGCCCGTGAGATCACGGGTCGACCGGTTTCGATCGGCCAGGATCTGCTGCTCAAGCACTACAAAAACCGCGGCGTTCTGCCGCTCGTCATCACCCAGGATTTGCGGCCCGATGAGATTGAGGCGTTCAACCGGCGGAAGCCCGAGATGCTCTCGCTGCAGCCGACGTATCAGCGTTTCTATCCGAACGGTCCGCTGGCCGGTCACGTCATCGGCTATGCCGGCCGCACCGGGCGCATGCCGGATGGACCGATCGAAAACAGCCAACCGCTCTGGCCCGGTGCCGAAGGTCGCGAGGGTCTCGAGCAGACCTTCGATACGCAACTGCAAGGCAAGGACGGCCAGTTCAACATGGCGTTCGACCCGAGCGGGAAAAAAGCCAGCGAACAGGTCACCATCCCGCCGCAGCCCGGCTACAACGTCATCACGACGCTTGATGAAAACATTCAACGGCTGTGCGAGGAGGCGCTGGAAAAGGGGGCGAAGCGCGGGGCGATCGTGATCCTCGATCCGAGTAACGGCGACATCCTCGCCCTAGCTTCCTGGCCGACGATCAATCCCAACGCCTTCATCCCGAACATCTCGTCGGATGCCTTTAAGGCGTTGCAGGAAGATCCGGCCATCCCGCTGCTCCCGCGTGCCTTTCGCTCGGCCTATCCGCCCGGCTCGACCTTCAAAGTCACCACCGGCATCGCGGCGATGGAAGAGCGTGTGATCAAACCGGACGATCATTTCAGTTGTCCGCCATCCCTGACCATCGGGCGCCTGACATTTCGGAACTGGAAAAAGACCGACGCGGGTTCGCTGAACTTTGCCGACGCGCTCACCCAGTCGTGCAACACCTACTTTTACCAAGTCGGGATCAAGACCGGCAGTCAGCGTATGAGCGAATGGTCGCAGCGGCTTGGCTTCGGCATGCGCACCGGAATCCCGCTCGTCGCGGAGGCGGAAGGCCGCGTGCCAAACGACGAATACATGCGGAAAGTGCATGGCCGGAAGATGCTCGAGGGGGATCTGGCGAACTTCTCCATCGGGCAGGGCGACCTTCTGATCACGCCGCTCCAAATGGCGCAGATGATGGCCATCGTCGGCAACAACGGCACCTTTTTTCAGACGCGGCTCGTCCAGCAGGTGCAGAGCATCGATGGCCAGATCGTGACGGCTTACGGCATCCGGGCGCGGGCGCAATATGACTTTGACCCGCAGGTACTCAAGGAAGTGAAGCGCGGGATGGTGCAGGTCGTTTCGAGTGGCATGGGCACGGCGGGAAAAGCCTCGGTGCCAAATGTCAAAGTCGGCGGCAAAACCGGCACGGCGCAATGGGGCGCCGGCAAACGCGAGCAGACGGCGGCGTGGTTTGCGGGCGTCGCGCCGATTGACAATCCGAAGTACGCCTTCGCCGCACTTTACGAAAGCGACGCGAAAAACGCGGACGATGTGCATGGCGGCAGCCACGCCGCGCCGCTGATCGGCAAGGTGTTGCGCGAGCTTTTCAAGGAAGAGAGCAAGCCGAAGAAGAAGACCAAGAAAAAGGCCGGCAAGCCGGACAAGGAAGACGCGGAGGAGATGGAAGTGCGGCGGGCCGAGCCGGTGGAGCCGCAGCAGGAACCGGCCCGGGATTGACCGGGAAGCTGCTCTACAGCTTGCTGAGCAGGCGATCCACTTCGACGTAGCGATCGACCAGCGATTGGATCTTGTCGATTTTCTCGACATCGCCGGGCAGCGTTTTGACCGTCATCGAGTGAATGCTGCTCGCGACCGTGTAGCTGTCCAGCGGGGAAGCGATCGTTGGCACTTGGGAGTTCTGCAGCAACTCCATGATCGGCGGCGAAGGCGCAAGATCGCCGGAGAGGACGAGGCCGGCGATGGTGTGCCCATCGTTCTCGCTCAAGGTGCTCGATGACAAGGCGGCGAGGATCACGTCCTCGCGGTCGCCGGGCGTGATGATAAGCGTGCCGGGCTTGAAGAACGCCATGGCGTGGCCGGAATTCATCGCGCCGATCACCACCTTCTGCACGCGGCGCCGGGATTTCGTTTTGCCGTTGATGAAGGTGCCGCGCGTCGTCTTGCAAATCTGGCCGAGCGTGGCGTTGGCGAGGATTGGCTCTTCGGGAATCGCGCCCAATAAATCGATACCGAGCCGGGCCAGGCCGCGGCGGGCGAAGTCGCAGACGTAGTCGAATTTGGCCGGGAGGATCTTGTTGAGGATGACGCCAACAAGCTCAACGCCCTCCTTGTCAAAGAGCGCCTTGTTGAGCGCCACTTCGTCGATCGGTTTGCCGATGCCGCCACCGGCGATGAGCAGGACTTTGCTACTGAGCAGCTTGGCCACCCGCGCATTCGAGAGGTCGAAGACGGAGCCCACGCCCGCGTGGCCGGTGCCTTCGATGATCACGAAATCCTTTTCCCACGCCGTCCGGTCGAAGGAGTTCTGGATGCGCCGGATGAGAAATTCGTTGTTCGAGTTCTCGATGTAACGCCGCGTAAAATCCGGCTCCACCGCGATCGGGCTCATCGCTTCGAGCGGCGTCTGCACGCTGAAGGTCTGGTCGATAAGGACGCTGTCTTCGTCGATGCGTTTGCCTTCCACCTCCACGAAACGCTGGCCGACAGGTTTGATGAAGCCGATCCGGCCGCGGCGCTTTTGCAGCGCGGAAAAGAGGCCGAGCGAAGTGGTCGTTTTGCCGGCGTTCTGCTCGGTGGCAGCGACGAAAATGCGGGGCGTGGTGGTGTTCATCGCACGGCGTCGATGGCTGGGGTCATCACGCTTCGCTGGGGTAGAGCTTCCGGAATTCGATGGCTTGCAGACCGAGGATCGCGGCCACGCCGAGGATGTCGTCCTCACTCGCGCCCCGGGAAAGATCGGCGCACGGTTTGGAGAGGCCGAGTAGGATCTGGCCGTAGGTTTCCGCGCCGGCGAGGTATTGCACGAGCTTGGCGCCGATGTTGCCGCTGTTCAGGTCGGGGAAGACCATCACATTGGCCCGGCCGGCGACCAGGCTGGTCGGCGCTTTGCGGGCGGCCAGATCAGGCAAAAGCGCGGTGTCGGCCTGGAGTTCGCCGTCGATTTCCATCTCGAGCATCTGCGCCTCGGCTTTCTGCCGGGCGAGAGCGGTGGCGGCGGCGACCTTTTGCGGAGAAGGCAGATTGGCGCTGCCTTTGGTCGAAAAACTCAGCAAGGCGATGCGCGGTTTATTGCCGGTGAGCTGCCGACACAATGCGCCGGCCTGCACCGCGATATCGGCGAGTTGCTCGACGCTCGGTTCCGGGATGACCGCGCAATCGCCGAAGAGCATCACCCCGCGCTCGCCGTAGCGTTTGTTCGAGAGATCGAGCATCATGCAACTGGAGACGCTCGTCGTCGTCGGGAGCGGTTTAATGAGTTGGATGAGCGGGCGCAGCGCGCTGCTCGCCGTCTCGCGCGCGCCGGTCACAATGCCATCGGCCTGCCCATACTGGACCATCATCGCGCCAAAGTAATTCGGATTGGTGAGGATCTCGGCCGCCTGTTTGGTGCCGAGGTTGTGATAGCGCTTCAGCTTTTCCATCCGCGCCACGAACGTCGGCAGGTCGGACGAGGTTTGCGGATCGATCACGCCGATGTGGTCGAGATTGATCTTTTCCTCGAGCGCGATTTTCTCGATCTCATCTTTCCTGCCGAGCACCACCGGCGCGCCGAGCTGGAGCTTGACGAAACGGGCGGCCGCCCGCAGGACGCGCGGCTCCGTGCCTTCGGGAAAGACGATGCGTTTGGGATGCCGCTTCAGTTTTTGGAAGACGGTCTCGATGAATCTCATGGGGCGAAAAGGTTGGCCGCGCCGGTGTGGCGGGGCAAGCGGAGAGTTCGCGCGTGCGTCCCACGGCACTCTCCGGCAAATTCGGAAATCCAATGTTTTCCGCGCTCGCTGACTACCATGTGCACACGCCGCTCTGTCATCACGCCACGGGCTGGCCGACCGAGTATGCGGCGCGCGCCGTCGCGCTCGGCCTGGGCGAAATCGGGTTCGCGGATCATAATCCGATGCCGGCGCATTTCGATGATTGGCGGATGCTCCGCGAAGACCTGCCGCGCTATCTCGACGAAGTGGCAAAGGCGCGGGCCGCATTTCCGCAGCTCCCCATCCGGCTGGGCTTGGAATGCGACTATCTGGCGGGGCGCGAGCCTTGGATCGAGGAGCTGCGCGGCCTCGCGGACTGGGATTATTTCATCGGCAGCGTCCACTATCTGCCGAATGGCGTGGAGGTGGATAATCCGAAATACATCAGCCGCTACCGCGACGGCGACGTGGCCGAAATCTGGGCCAGCTATGGGCGCACCTACGAGGCCGCGATCCGCAGCGGCCTGTTCGATTTCGTCGCGCATCCCGACCTGCCGAAGAAATTTGGC
This sequence comes from Chthoniobacterales bacterium, assembly GCA_038325425.1. Taxonomy (GTDB): domain Bacteria; phylum Verrucomicrobiota; class Verrucomicrobiia; order Chthoniobacterales; family Chthoniobacteraceae; genus Chthoniobacter. The sequence goes on along the minus strand of JBBQIZ010000086.1, from coordinate 10,234 downwards.
TTCCGGCCGGCCGGCGATCTGCAGCGGTTCTACGAACCGGTGATCACCGCGCTCGCGGAAACCGGCACGCCCTTTGAAATCAACACTGCGGGCTGGCGCAAGGACTGCGCCGAACAGTACCCCGCGCGCGAATTTCTCGAGCTCGCGCACGCCGCTCAGATCCCGCTGCTCATCAATTCCGACGCGCACGCCGTGGCCGAGCTGGGGGCGGGATTCGCGGAAGCGGTCGCGCTCGCGCGGAGCGTCGGCTACACGCAGACCGCGCGGTTTGTCCGGCGGCAGATCTCGTTCGTCGCGCTGCCATGAAGCTGGCCGCCCGCGGGATCACGCTGGAATGGCCCCGCCGCCCGCTCGTCATGGGCATCGTGAATTTGTCCGTCGATTCTTTCTCCGGCGACGGCGTGGCGGATGTGGATGCGGCGCTGGAACGAGCGCGCGGGCTGCTCGCCGATGGGGCGGACATCATCGACCTCGGCGCGGAGAGCGCGCGGACCAATCGCCCGCCGATCCGCGAGGAGGAAGAAGCGGCGCTGCTCGTGCGCTTCATCGAGGGTTGGGAGGAGTGCTTAGTGCTTAGTGCGCAGTGCTTAGTGCAGAGTGCCGCGCGCGATCGACTGCGCACTGAGCATTTTGCACTAAGCACTCCGCTCCTCTCCATCAATACCTGGCGCCCCGCCGTCGCCCGGGCGGCGCTCGCCGCCGGCGGGCACATCCTCAATGACATCGGCGCACTGCCCACCGACGAAAACGCCCGCCTCTGCGCGGAGACCGGCGCGGCGCTCCTCCTCATGCACACCCTCGGCCAGCCGAAAGTGCCGCACACCCATGTCGGTTACGACGACATCCTGGCGCGGCTCGAGCAGTTCTTTGCCGAAAAGATCGCCCTCGCCGAACGCGCCGGCGTCTCGCGCGACGCCATCATCCTCGACCCTGGCATCGACTTCGCCAAACAACGCGCCGACAACCTGCGCATCTACCGCGAGCTCGACCGCCTCGCGCATTTCGGCCGCCCCATCCTCCTCCCGGTTTCGCGCAAGACCGTGATCGGCGAAGTCCTCGGCCAGCCCGTCGCCGCCGAGCGCGACGCCGGCACCGTCGCCTGCATCGTCCAGGGCATGTTGCAAGGCGCCGCCATCTTCCGCGTGCACAACGTCCGCGCCGCCGCGCAGACCGTGCGGATCATCGCCGCCGTCGAAGGCGCACTCTCGGAGGGACGCGCTCCCGCGCGTCCGTGATATTGGGGAACACGCGGGAGCGTGTCCCTCCGGGCATATGGCGTCGGCGGCTCCTCCGGCTCCGCGGGATGCGTCTCCAACAGGCTCGTGCCGGCGCCGCCGCCGAGGTGGATGTTAATCGGCCATTTCGCGTCTCGCTTCGAGGTCAGCAAATGATCTAAGCAGGAAGCAGCTGGCGGTCGTTCTTCGCGACCAATCTCGCCGCGTTTTCGCGCTACGCCCCGACAACTTCCGGCAGGCGCACTGGGAGGCCGTGCTGGGCGAGGTAGCGCTTCACGTCGCTGACGGTGTAGGTGCCGAAGTGGAAGATGCTGGCGGCGAGGACGGCGTCGGCTTTCCCCGCGGCGAGGACTTCGACCATGTGATCGAGGGTGCCCGCGCCGCCGCTGGCTACGACGGGGACGCCGACGGCTTCGCTGATGCGGCGGGTGATGACGAGGTCGTAGCCGGCTTTGGTCCCGTCGGCGTCGATGCTGTTGAGGACGATTTCGCCGGCGCCGCGCTGGACGGCTGCGGTGGCCCAGGCGACGGCGTCGAGGCCGGTGGGTTTGCGGCCGCCCTGGACGAAGACTTCCCAGCGGTCGGGCGCGGTCTTTTTCGCATCGATGCTGACGACGATGCACTGGCTGCCGAAGCGCTGGGCGCCGGCGCTGATGAGCTCGGGGGTGGCGATGGCGCTGGAGTTGATGCTGATCTTGTCGGCGCCGGCGTGGAGCAGGGCGTGCATGTCGTCGGTGGTGCGGATGCCGCCGCCGACGGTGAGGGGCATGAAGCAATGGGCGGCGGTGCGCTGGATGACGTCGATCATCGTGGAGCGACCGTGGGCGCTGGCGGTGATGTCGAAGAAGACCATCTCGTCGGCGCCTTGGTCGTTGTAGCGGATGGCGAGTTCGACGGGGTCGCCGACGTTGCGCAGGCCACCGTCTTCGGCGCGGCCAAACTGGACGCCGCGGGTGACTTTACCGTCGTGAACATCGAGGCAGGGGATGACGCGTTTGGTCAGCATTAGTAGGTATTGTGCAAAATTATGGCGAATTCTCTAATCTGAGAGTCCGAAAGCTGTAAAATGCAGGTTTCGATGATAAAAATAGTGTTGACCGATTGTTTCGGGCTCCTTAAGCAGGTGGAGCGTCCGAGTAAGGAAATCGTCGAAACTCAACCTGCAATTCACTATGCCCGAAAGCAACCTCGATCCCGTTGTCAGCACGCCAGCGCCCGCCGCAAAGACCGGCGCTTTTCAAATCGCTCCGGAGCCGCTGATCAACGGCGAGGAGGAAACCGAAACGCATAAATTCGAGATCGGTGGTGCGACGGAGAGCCCGAGCGTGGCGGTGCCCGCCTTCGAGGATCTGGGCGAGTTGCCGGTCAGCTATTTTCAGGACACGTTGTTTCTGGTGGCGCGCGATACGCGGTGGCTGTTCAGCTATTGGGATTTCAATTGGGGTAGCTATGCGGCGAGTGCGTTCCGCGGCGGCGTGAAACAGTTTTTCCTGAAAATCTCCACGGCGGACGGGGCGGATGCCGGCTTGATCGAGATCAAGGCCGAGGCGCGCAATTGGTATGTGCCGGTGGCCAGCCCGGACTCGGAATATTTCGCCGAGATCGGCTTCTTCGAGCCCGCGGGTGCGTGGCATGGCATCGTGCAATCGGGTGCGGCGAGGACGCCGGCGGATAGCGTGGCCGAGGATTCGGCGGCGGATTTTGCGACGGTGCCAGCGCATTTGACGTTCGAGCGTTTGCTCGAGCTGGTGAGGGAGAAGATGGTCGAAGGCGAAAGTCTGATCTGTGCGCTTTCGCGCATCGCCGGGGAAGGCCGGCTTGAATTCCGCGCTGGTCAGGCACCGAATTGGACGGAGGAGCAGAAGCGGGTGCTGGCCACGCTGCTCGGCGACACGCTCGTCGATCGGCTCGGCCTCGGCTCGGAGGAGATCGATCAACTGATCCGCAAACAGCTCCAACAAAAGCTTCACAGCGAGAGTGCGAGCGCACTTTCGGGCGCGCTGCTCGAATCGCTGGCGCCGGGGCCAACCAGCCTTTTCAGCGGGATCGGTGCGAGCTGGAGCGCGCAGCCGTTTAGCGTGAAGCGCGAGCGCGGCTTTTTCATGCACGTCAACGCGGAGATCATTTTCTACGGCGGCACGCATCCCGACGCGACCGTCTGGGTCGATGGCCAGGAGATCAAACTCGCGCCCGACGGCACCTTCCGTTACCACTTCACGCTGCCCGACGGCGACTTCGCGATCCCGATCGTGGCCCAATCGCCCGACAAGGTGGAGCGCCGCTCGGCGACGCTGTCGTTCGTGCGCGGGACTTCGCGCGTGGGCGATGTGGCAGCGACCGGCCAGCCCGCCGAGTTGGCGCCGTTGATCGGCAAAAAGTAGGGCGCCCCGGCGCGACGCTGGCGTAGCGCGGACGGGTGGCGTAAGATCGCGGCGTTTTGAAACGCCCCAATCGCGATCGCTTCGCCGACGATTTTTTTCGCTTCCTCGAAGTCGAGCGTAATGCCGCGCCGGCCACCCTCGCCAACTACCGCCACGCGCTCGCGCGGTTCCGCGAGACGCCGAATCTGCCTTCGTGGAAGGAACTGACCGCGGACCATTTTCGCCGTTACCTTTTCGACTGCAGCAAGCGGGCGATGGCGCGCCCGACAATCCGGCTGCACTTTGCGGCGCTGCGCACTTTCTTTAAATTCCTCACCGAACGCCACGGGTTGGAGAGCAATCCGCTGAAGGAAGTGCAGCTTCCGAAGCTGGAGAAAAAGCTGCCGGTCGTCCTGACGGCCAATCAGATCGACGAACTGCTCGGGGCTCCGCTGCGGGTGGAAAAATCGAACAAGGCTCCCGTGTGGATGCCGGCGCGAGATGCGGCGATCCTCGAACTTTTCTACAGCAGCGGGCTGCGTCTGGCGGAACTCGTGGCCCTCGATGTGGCCAGCGTGGACGTGTATTCGGAGAGCGTCCGCGTGCTCGGCAAGGGGAGGAAGGAGCGGATCGTCCCGGTCGGCGCACCCGCGCTCACCGCGCTTCAAAAATACCGGCAGGAGGCGAACGTGCATGCCGGGCCGCTTTTTATCAGCAAAGTGCGGCGGCGGATGGCGCGGGAAAACGTCTGGCTCGTCTTGAAGCGGTATCTGCCGCACACCAGCATTCCGGGGAATATCAGCCCGCACAAGCTGCGGCACAGCTTTGCCACGCACCTGCTCGACGCCGGTGCGGACCTGCGAAGCGTCCAATCGCTGCTCGGCCATGCCAGCTTGTCCACGACGCAGATTTACACGCACGTCACCATCGAACGCCTCAAGTCCGCCTATGACGACGCGCATCCGCGCGCGTAAATCGGCAAGTGGTTTACGCAGATCTGCGACACGCGCGGGGTGGAAGAAATCCCGCGGGAAAAACCCGATGCTCCGCACGGCGGGAATAACTCTTTAACAAGGACGGAGATTCAGGGATGCGTACCGGCGGCGAGGCGGCGCTGCAGATTGAGGTGGAAATTGCCCAGGGGGAATTCGTCCTCGTGCACGAGCGCGATCCAGCGCTTGAGGTCGCGCTCATCGTTGATCACGGCGTCGCCGGCCTTCCATTGCGAGGCGACGTTCGGACGGAGATAGCGGGAAATGAGGGAGTGTCCGGCCAGCCAGAAGGCCAGCTTGGAGCTGTCGGCGGCGTGTTTGTAGAGCGCGGTCAATTCTTCGCGCAGACCGTGAATGCCGTCGGCCAGCAGGTCCCAGCGGATGATCAGCCGATTGTCGCGCCAGAGGAGGACGTCCATTTGGTGGAGGTAAGCGAAGAGCAACTGGCCGCCGAGCGCGTCGTAATTGCGGATGCGGGGCCCGGTGATCGGAAAGCGAAACACGCGGTCGAGCACGATCGCCCACGTGACGTAGCGCGCGAATGGAAAACCTTCCTTCGCGAGTCGCGCCGCTTCCTCGAAGCTGCGCAGATCGACGCGCAATTCCTCCAGCCCGTACATCCAAAACGGCGCGCGCTGGCGGATCATGAACGGATCGAACGGGAGTTCGCCGAGACTGTGCGAAGCGTCGTGGATCAAGTCCCACAGCGCGGTCGTGTCCTCGATCAGCGGCCGCGAACACAGCCAGAAATCCAATTCCGGGAAGAGCGTGAGCCCGACCGCCCGCGCGGCCCGCTCCGTGCAGCGCTGCAGCCGGCGCGCTTCGCGGTCGCAGAAAATGGTGGCGAACTGATTCGACGGGCGTCCGGCGAGCGCCACGGTTTCCGGGAAAAGCACGGCGCATTCGCTCGCGTAACCCGCCGTGAAATCAACGAGATGGCCGGGCGCGAATTTCGGATTGCAGTAGGCACCGGCCTCGAGCGCGGCCAGCCAGTCCGGCCAGGGCGTGCGCATGATCAATGCCTCGAAGCGGGTGTCGCTCGACGCATTCGGCGTGTAGAGCGGAAAGAGCACGAGATGTTCGCGGCCGTCGCGCCGGTCGCGCTGCGGCTGAAACGCCGTGAGCGAATCGGCAAAATCCGGCCGCGCAAATCCGCCGGCCTGCCACGCGGCGAGGTCGCGGGGCAGTGCCGCAAAATACTCTGCCTGATGCGGGAAATGCAGGTGCAGACCTTCGAGCGCCGCGAGCGCGGTCTTCGTGAGACGGTCCGCCGCTGCGTGATCTTCCGGCGCAACGCTGCCGTCGCTGCGCTGGAGCGCGCGGAGTTCATCGACCGCGGTTTTTAATGCCGGCCAATGGCCGGGCAGGGCTGGCTCATTTGTGGGTGTCGGACCCGTCGCGGCGCGCGGCGCGGCGAGCCAATAGACGAGATTCAGCCAAAGCTGGAAGTGGTCGAATTCGCCAAGACGTTCATCGCCAAACAGCACGGAATCCGTGACGACGGCGACCCGCCCGGCACCGAGCGGTGCAATGCCGATCAGCCCCGCCTGCGGCGGACTGGCCCGCGCGGAAGTTTTCCAAACGAGGGCGGCGTCGCCTTGCGCGCTGCACCAGCCCGCGCGGTAAAAGCAGGCCCGGGAAACGCCGTGCGCGAGCGAGGTTTCGGCCGCGGGTTCGCCGAGGATCCATTCGGGATTGTCGTGGATGCAGGCCGAGCGATCGAAGGCGGTGCCGTTTTCGATGCGCAGCCCGGTGGGCGCGAGCAGGTCGTTGAGGTTGTCGCCGTATTTGGTGTGTTCGTATTCCGAAATGACGAGCAAGCCTCCGCCCGCGCGGACGAAGGACTGCACGGCCTCGATCTCGGCGGCGGTGAAGGCCGGAGAGCCGTTCGAGGTGGTGCGTTCCCAACGCGCATCGCAAGGGTGCGGCAGGACGAGCACGTCGGCCTCGGCGAGCGCGGCCGCGTCGAGCGTTTGGGTGAGGTGGCGGGCGACGATGAAATCACGCGCGGCGAGTGCGGCGGCGGCGGCGGCGTAGGAAGAATTGGCGGCGCGTTCCGGCTCCATCTCGCGGGCGCGCTCCGCCGAAATCGACCAGCTCTCGCTGTGGAACTCGTCGAAAAGAATGCGGGCTATTTTGCGCTGCGCGGGTTTCATCGTGAACTCCGCGCTAGTCTACGCGCGCCCGGTTATTTCGCCAATTCGGCCGCGTCGCGCAGGAAAGCGGTGACGTCTTCCTCGGTGGTGTCCCACGAGCACATGAGCCGGGCGGCGCCGTCGGGGCCGACGTCGGTGTAGAATTGCCAGCCGCGCCCTTGCAGGCCCGCGGCGAGGGGAGCGGGCAGCAGCGCGAAGACCGCATTCGCCTGGCGCGGATAGGCGATCCGCACGCCGGCCAGGGCGCGCAGGCGCGCTTCGAGTTGCGCCGCCCTCGCGTTGGCGTGCGCGGCGTGCCGCAGCCAGCCGCCATCGCGCAGCACGCCCACCCACGGCGCGGCGAGAAAGCGCATTTTTGAAGAAAGCTGTCCGCTCTGTTTCCGGCGAAAGGCAAATTGGCGCGCGAGATGTTTGTCGAAGAAGACGAGCGCTTCGCCGCCCGCCATGCCGTTCTTAGTGCCGCCGAGCGAAAGCACGTCCACGCCGGCCTCCCAAGTGATCGCGCGGGGAGCGACGCCGAGGCTGGCCACGGCGTTGGCAAATCGCGCGCCGTCCATGTGCAGCGCGAGGCTCAAGTGATCGGCGACGGCGCCGATGGCGGCGACTTCCTCCACGGAGTAAACGGTGCCGAGTTCCGTGGATTGCGTGAGGCTGACGAGCCGCGGCTTCGGATGATGGACGTCGGTGCGCGCCGTGGCGGCGCGCTCGACGTCGGCGAAGTGCAGCTTGCCCTCGTGGCCCGCGAGCGGGACGAGCGAAAGGCCGTGCGAGAAGAAGCCGGGCGCGCCGCATTCGTCCGTCGCGAGATGCGCGTGCTCGTGGCAAATGACGCTTTCAAAAGTCGCGCAGGTCGCGGCGACGGCGAGGGAATTTGCCGCCGTGCCGTTGAAGACAAAAAACACTTCGCAATCGGTCTCGAAAACCTCGCGAATCAGCCGCGTCGCTTCGGCGGTCCAGGCATCCGCGCCGTAGCTCGGCGCGTGATCGCGATTCGCCTCCTCCATCGCCGCCCACGCCTCCGGGCAGATGCCGGCGAAGTTGTCGCTGGCAAAATGACGGCACGGCGAAGCGGTGTTCAGCTCCATAAGCTCCGATCCAGTGTACGATACTGAATGGCCTCACCGACGTGCTCCGCGAGAATCGATTCCGAGCCGGCGAGATCGCCGATGGTGCGTGCGACTTTCAGGATGCGGTCGTAAGCGCGGGCGCTGAAATTGAGTTCGGTCATCGCCATTTTCATCATGCCTTCCGCGGCTTCATCGAGCTGGCAATGGCGTTTGATGAGCTGCGCGGACATGCGCGAATTGGTGCGGCTTTTTCCGTGCTCGCCGAAACGCTGGCGCTGCACTTCGCGCGCGGTTTTCACGCGCTCGCGGATGGCCTCGGACGGTTCGCCGGGGATGTTGCTGGAGATGTCGCGATATTGCACAGCGGGAACCTCGACGTGGATGTCGATGCGGTCCAGCAGCGGGCCGGAGATGCGGTCACGATAACGCTGCACGTCGAGCGGCGAGCAGCGGCATTCCCGTTTGGGGTCACCGAAGTAACCGCATTTGCAGGGATTCATCGCGGCCACGAGCATGAAGTCGGCGGGGAAGGTCATCGAACCGGCGGCGCGCGTGATGGTGACGCGGGCGTCTTCCAGCGGTTGGCGCATGACCTCGAGCGTCTGCCGGCGAAACTCGGGGAGTTCGTCGAGAAAGAGCACGCCGTTGTGCGCGACGCTGATTTCGCCGGGGCTCGGATTCATGCCGCCGCCGAGCAAGCCGACGTCGGAAATCGTGTGATGCGGCGAACGAAAGGGCCGCGTGGCGACGAAGGAATGCTCAGCGTCGAGCAGCCCGCAGATGCTGTGAATCTTCGTGGATTCGATCGCTTCCTCGAGCGTCATCGGCGGGATGATCGTCGGGATGCGTTTGGCGATCATCGATTTTCCGGAGCCTGGAGGGCCGATGAACAGGGCGTTGTGGTTGCCGGCGACGGCGACTTCGATGGCGCGTTTGACGTGGTGCTGGCCGCGCACGTCGGAGAAGTCCACGTCGTAGCTCTGGTGCCGCGCGAAGAATTGCGTGATGTCTTCGCGGACGGGCGTGAGCGTTTTTTCGCCGGTCAGGAATTCGAAGGCCTCCCGTAGATTGCGCACGCCATAAACTTCGATGCCCTCGACCATGGCCGCTTCCCGCGTATTCGCCTCAGGCACGACGACCGCTTTCCGTCCGCGCCGCCGCGCTTCGATCGCCACGGGCAAGACGCCCTTGACCGGCCGCACCTGGCCGGTGAGCGCAAGTTCGCCGACGAAGCAGAACTGCTCGACGTTCGGCAAATCCACTTCGGCGCCGACCGCGATCATGCCGAGGGCGATCGGCAGGTCGAAGCTCGGGCCTTCCTTCTTCACGTCGGCGGGCGCGAGGTTGATCGTCGTGCGCCCCCGCGGCCAATGATAACCGCTATTGCTGATCGCCGTCGTGACTCGGTCACGGCTTTCCTTCACGGCGACGTCCGGCAAGCCGACAACCACGATGACCGGACTACCCGACGCGCCATTGACTTCGATTTCCACCTCGAAGGCATCCACTCCATAGACTGCAGCTGAATAAACTTTCGCCAGCACGTGGGGAAAAGTGGCAGGACGGCAGGAGGAAGTAAAAAGGTTTGAACAGGGACCAACAACCCCTGTCAGAAGCAGCGATACTTAACTGCATTGACTACTGACTCTCTGAGATAAAGAATTTTCTTCGACGGCCACCCCAAACGAAGCCATTGTCATTACATCGAATTTACTTCGTCCGCCCCATTTTTCACAAAATACAACCGAAGAGCACCTGACCGTCGTTACCTTTACGCACACAAACTGCTGATTAAAAATCACCTAGAAAGCCCGAGGCACCCAAAATGAACTACAAGTCTGGCGAAGATTCCGATTCAGGAATCAAAATTTACCTCCGAGAGATCGGTCAAATCCCGCTGCTCACGCCTGATCAGGAGATTGAACTCGCTGCAAAAATCAAGGTGGGCGACAAGGCCGCCCGTTCGCTCATGATTCGCTCGAATCTGCGCCTCGTGGTCAAAATCGCGCACGATTACGCCAACCTCGGCCTGCCATTGCTCGACCTTATTTCCGAGGGCAACATCGGCCTGATGAAAGCCGTCGAGCGCTTCGATCCCGCGAAGGGCGGCAAACTTTCCACGTACGCCGCCTGGTGGATCAAGCAGTCGATCAAGCGTGCGCTGGCCAACCAGAGCAAGACGATCCGTCTGCCGGTCCATTTGGTGGACAAGATCTCGAAGATGCGCCGCGTGGCGCTCCAGATGAGCGAAGAACTCGGCCGCGAACCGACCGATGACGAGTTGGCGGAAGAAGTTGGTCTTTCCTCCGGAAAAATCTCGCAGCTTAAGACGGTCTCGATCCGCCCGGCTTCGCTCGATGCGCCGATCAGCGACGATGACTCGACCGAGTTCGGCGAGATCGTCGGCGACCTCGAAGCGCTGAC
>JBBQIZ010000085.1:0-16673 GCA_038325425.1 Chthoniobacterales bacterium | reverse complement strand
AGCTCCCTCAAGGCCGAGGTCAAATAGGCGCTGCGGAGCGCCCCGCGGCCCGCCGCCCCTCCGTAAACGCCCGTGGAAAACTCCGCGCGCGCGGAAAAAACGGATTGGCAAAAGCGATCCCCAGACCGACCAGCAGGCCGGAGGCCCGCGCTACCCGGCGGAACTCGCCGCAGCGAACTCGCCCACACGGGGGCAATGGAACTGCCGGGACAAGTGCGTTCCGAAATGGAGTTTCGGAACGAGGGGAACTCTGGGGGAGCACAGGCGGCTCGCCTGTGCTGCCGGGCCGCTGGCCCGGCAGAGTCCTCGGCGTGAGCCGAGCCCTCGACGCGTGTATCGTGAGCGTGCATCGTGCGCGGGCTGCGCTGCGCGCAGAGATGGGGCGGGCCAGCGGCCCGCCCCGGCAGGCGGGCCGCCTGCGCTCCCCGGGAGTTTTTTCTGGGGCGCTATTTCCGGGAGGCTCGCTTGGGAGGATGGCGGTGGGCATCGCTGGGGTGCTGCTGTGGCGAAAAGTTTTGCTGGCGAGAGCGGGGGGCCGCTTGTTCACTGAGCGCCCGTCTTTTCTACGTCAGCTTTCGCCTTTCCTATTTTGTCGCAATCTCTCCGCCCCCATGTGGCGATCATCGGTGCCGGTCCCGCCGGCCTCACGGCGGCTTATATGCTCAGCAAGGCGGGGACGCGGGTGACGGTCTTCGAGGGGGACCCGAAATACGTGGGCGGGATTTCGAAGACGGCGGATTACAAGGGCTACCACTTCGATATCGGCGGGCATCGTTTTTTCTCGAAGTCGCAGGAGGTGGAGGCGCTCTGGACGGAGCTGCTGCCGGACGATCTGCTGCAGCGCCCGCGGTCGTCGCGGATTCTCTATCGGCAGCAATTTTTCTCGTATCCGCTGCGGGCGTTTGAGGCGCTTTTCAAGCTGGGGATCTGGGAGTCGTTCCGCTGTGTGCTTTCCTACGCGCAGGCCCGGCTCCGGCCGGTGCGCAATCCGGTGTCGTTTGAGGATTGGGTGACGAACAAGTTCGGGAAGCGGCTGTTTTCGATCTTTTTCAAGACGTACACGGAGAAGGTGTGGGGGATGAGTTGCCGGGAGATTTCGGCGGATTGGGCGGCGCAGCGGATCAAGGGGCTATCGCTGAGCAAGGCGATCCTGGCGGCGCTTTTTCCGCAGCGGGGGCGCGGGGATGCGACGGTGAAGACGTTGATCGATTCTTTCCGCTATCCGCGGCTGGGGCCGGGGATGATGTGGGAAGCGTGTGCGGGGAAGGTGAAGGCGATGGGCAATGAGGTGCTGATGGATCGCCGGGTGACGCAGGCGTCGCGTAATGCGGCGACGGGGGAGTGGACGGTGACGGCGCGGGATGGGGAGGGGAAGGAGACGGTGGTGGTGGCGGATCATGTGATCTCGACGACGCCGATCCGCGAGCTGGCGACGATCCTCGATCCGGCGCCGACGGCGGCGGCGGTGGCGGCGGCGGAGAGCCTGCGCTATCGGGATTTCCTGACGGTGGTGCTGATCCTGAAGGAGCGCGGCGCGCTGAGCGACAACTGGATCTATGTGCATGATCCTGCGGTGGAGGTGGGGCGCATCCAGAATTTTAAATCGTGGTCGCCGGAGATGGTGCCGGACCCGGCGATGGCCTGCTACGGGCTGGAATATTTTTGTTTCGAGCACACGGGGCTGTGGAATCTGACGGATGAGGAGCTGCAGGCGCTGGGCGCGAAGGAGCTGATCCAACTCGGGCTGGCGCAGCAGGAGGACATCGTGGATGGCTGTGTGGTGCGGCAGCGGAAGGCGTATCCGGTTTACGATGACGATTACGCGCGGCATGTGGCGACGTTCCGGGCGGACGTGCAGGCGGCTTATCCCGGGCTGCACCTGATCGGGCGGAATGGGATGCACAAATACAATAACCAGGATCACTCGATGATGACGGCGATGCTGTGCGCGGAGAACATCCTGGCGGGCGAACCGCTCTACGATCTGTGGGAAGTGAATGAGGACGCCGAGTATCACGAGAGCGGCAACCGCGGGGCGCAATCGCAAATCGGTCTGCGCGCGGTGCCGCGGCGTCTGCCGGAAGCGGCCCAGAGCTGATGGGCCGCCGCGGGTGGATCTGTCTGGCGCTGGCCGGGGTGGCGCTGCCGTTCCTGTTTGCGCTGTCGATGGGCAAGTCGCTCAATCACGACGAGCATCAGCATGTGAGCGCGGGGGTGCTGCTGGCGCGGGAGGGGCTGCTGCCGTATCGCGATTATCCGCACTTTCACACGCCGTATCTGGCGGGGATCTATGCGGTGCTGTTCGCGCTGAGCGATCATCTGCTGTTCGCGGCGCGGATGTTTTCGACGCTGTGCGCGGCGGCGATCCTGGGGCTGCTCGGCAGTGTCGCTTATGAGGAACTGAAGGACCGCGGGCGGGGAATGGCGGGGCTGCTCGCGCTGGCCATCGTGGCGCTCGGCGGCTCGGCGTCGGTCTTCATCCAGGCCTCGGGGCGCGCGTGGAATCATGACCCGGGCTTGCTGCTGGCGGTGCTGGCGACGCTGCTCCTCGGGATGGGCTGGCGGCGCGGGCACGCGGGTTGGTTTGCGGCGGCGGGGGTGGTGCTGGGGCTGTGCATCGGGGTGCGTCTGACCTACGCGCCGCTGCTCGCGCCGTTCGGGCTGGTGGCGCTCTTTGGCCTGGGGTTCCCGCGCTGGAGGTGGGCGAACGGATTTTACCGCAGAGAACGCAGAGATGCAGAGGGGCGCAGAGGAAGAAGAGGAGTGGGTGCGACGCGTCCTCTGCGGTGTGCGCCGGCGGCGGCGTTCACCGGCGGGGTCGTGCTCAGTCTCGTCCCGATGGGGGCGCTGTGGGCGCTGGACCCGGAGGCGTTTCTGTTTGGGAATTGGGAGTTCCCGCAGGTGAACGTGGACTTTCGCCAGGCGATCGGCGGGCCGAATACGATGACGCTCGGCCGGAAATTCCGGTTCCTCTGGAAGGATGTCCTGCGCGTGGATCTCCCGCTTTTGCTCGCGGCGCTGATCCCGTGGATCGTCGCCTGGCGGGCGGGCGCGCGGCTGCGTCCGGAGGGGAAATTGCTGCTGCTGCTGCTGCCGTTCATCCTGTTTGGCGCGCTCGCGCCTTCGCCGGCTTATCGGCAATATTTCTATCCGCTGGTTCCGCTCGGGCTGGCGGCGGTGATTTATGGACTCGCGTCATTGCCGGCGGGCGGACGGGCGTGGCGGCTGACGGCGGGCGGGACGGTGGCCGGCGCGGTCTTCGCGATGTTCTGGCACCGCGCGGGGTACGAGAACTTGCCGCAGATGCTGAGTCCCGGGGAGTGGACGCCGGTGAAGGTGCATGCGCGGTCCCACGCCCTGCGGCAGCAGGTGCCCTCCGGAACGATCCTGACCCTCGCGCCGCTTTATCCGCTGGAGGCCGGGCTGAAGATCGATCCGGCGTTTGCGAATGGTCCGTTTGCGTGGCGCGTCTCTCCCTTCGTGGACCCCGCCAAGGCGGCCCGCCTGAGCATGGTTTCGCCGCTCTCTCTGGAGCGTCATCTCGCGGATCATCCGCCGGCGGCGATCCTGCTCGGGGTGAATGACCGCTTGGAAAAGCCGCTGGTCGATTATGTGGCGCAGCACGGCGCGGTCGCTGTGCCGTTTCGCAAGGATCAGCGGCTCTGGATCATGCCGGCCGCACCGGCGCCGCAGTAGGCTTTCGCGCGGCGTCCGGGGAGGTCCGGCAAAATCGTCGCGCGGTGGATTCGCTCTAGCAAGGTGTGCGGCGGTCGGCTAATTACAGCCGCGCTTCGCGCATCTTCCCTGAACTCATGATCCGAATTTCTGTCCTTTCGTGGTCCCGCACCGCGGTCTTCACCGGTCTCCTTTGGTTCGCCGCCGCGCGGGCGCAGGCGATGGTCAGCCCCGGTGAAATCCTGATCAGCGAAATGAATTGCGTGGCCTGTCACGCGGCGTCCGGGCCGGTCCAGGCGCGGCTCGCTTCGCGGCCTTCGCCGCGGCTCAATCCCGCCCATGCGGCGCGGGTCACGCCGCAGTGGCTGCGCGCCTTTCTCGAAAATCCGCAGGCGACCCAGCCCGGCACGCTGATGCCGGATCTGCTCGCCGGGCTCGATGAACCGAAGCGCGCGGAGGCGGCGGAAGCGCTGACGCATTACCTCATGGAACTGCGCGGGGAGGACAAAACCGCGCCGATCGGGGCGAGCGCCGCGGCGATCAAGAGCGGTCAGGATCTTTTCCACTCGGTGGGCTGCGTGACCTGCCACGCACCGGAGGTTTTGCCTGCGGACAAGGCGAACAATGCGGAGGCGAAAGCGGAGTTCGACAAGCTGCGCGTGACCTCGGTGCCGATGGGAGCGCTGGAGAAAAAATACACCGTCTCCGCGCTCGCCGCGTTTCTGCAGGATCCGCTGAAATCGCGGCCCGGCGGGCGGATGCCTTCGTTCAAGCTGAAGCCGGCGGAGGCGCGCGCCATCGCCATGTATCTGCTGCGCGCGCAGGTGCCGGCGGGTGAGGCGGCGCGGCTCGCCGGGCTCGGTTACGAATATTACGAGGCGGATCTGCCGGAGCTGCCGGAGTTCGACCGGATGGAGGCGAAGACGAAGGGGCACGTGGATAATTTCACGCTCGCGGTGGCGGAGCGGAAAAACGATTTTGCGGTGCGCTTCACCGGGATGATCGAGGTGCCGAAAGAGGGCGAATATGAGTTCTTCACGAAGTCCGATGACGGCTCGCGGCTCTTCATCAACGACAAGATGGTGGTCGAGAATGGCGGCATTCATCCCAATCAGGAGCGCAGCGGGAAGGTGAAGCTGACCCCGGGTGCGCACGCGATCCGGGTGCATTATTTCGATGGCGGCGGCCAGCGGGCGCTGACCGTTTCGTGGAAGGGGCCGGGTTTGGACAAACGCGAGATCGAGGCAAAATTCCTCTCGCACGAAGGCCAGCCGATGCGGCCGGTGGGCGACGCGATGTTTGCCCTGGATGCGACGAAGGCGAAGCACGGCAAGGAACTCTTCGCGACGCTGAACTGCGGGGCGTGCCATCAGGTGGACGGGCCCGGCCGGAAGTCGAAGCCGCTGGCGGAATTGAACGCGCGCCAGCCGGGCGGATGTCTCGCGACGAAGCCGAAGGAAGGCGTGCCGAAATTTGAGATCAGCGACCGGCAACGCGTGGTGATTTTGTCCCAACTCGGCAGTCAGGCGGAACTCAACGAACCGCTGACTTCCGAGCAGCAGATCGCGCGGACGATGACGACGATGAATTGCTACGCCTGCCATTCGCGCGAGCGGCGCGGCGGGGCGGAGGGATTGAAGCGCGACTATTTCACGGGCCTCGGCGAGACGGATCTCGGCGAAGAAGGCCGCATCCCGCCGACGCTGACCGGCGTGGGCGCAAAGCTCCGGCCGGAGTGGATCAAATCGGTGTTGCTCGAAGGCGGCGCGGTGCGGCCGTACATGGCGACGCGCATGCCGCAGTATGGCGAAAAGAACGTCGGACATTTACCGGCGCTCTTCGACCAGGCGGACACGAAAGCCGACGCGCCAGCGCAGCCGGATGTCTTCGCGGCAGGCGTCGCGGGCGATGCGAACAAATTTGGCCGGAAGATGATCGGCGTCGGCGGGCTGACCTGCATCGCCTGCCACAATCTCGACGGCAACAAGTCGCTCGGCATTCCCGCGGTCGATCTCGCGACCAGCGGGCAGCGCCTGAAATGGGATTGGTTCCGGCGTTATCTGCTCGATCCGCAAGCGCTCCGGCCCGGCACGCGCATGCCGTCGTTCTGGCCCGGCGGGGTGGCGGTGAACAAGGACTACTTCGGGGGCGACACCGAGAAGCAGATCTTCGCCATCTGGGCGTATCTGGCGCGGAAAAACTTCACCGATCTGCCGCCCGGGCTGGTCCAGGGCAAGCAGGAGTTGATCGCCGACAAGGAGCCGGTGATCTATCGCAACTTCATCGAAGGCGCGGGCGCGCGGGCGATCGGCGTCGGTTATCCGGAAAAGGCGAATCTCGCTTTCGACGCGAATGAGCAGCGGCTGGCGCTAATCTGGCAGGGCGCCTTCATCGACGCGGCCAAACATCGCACGGGTCGCGGGCAGGGCTTCGAGAAGCCGCTCGGCACGGCTGTCGTGGAAGGGCCGCCGGGCGCGCCATTCGCGGTGCTGGAAAGCGAGAGTTCCGCGTGGCCGAAGGAAGCGGGCAAGGCGGCGGGCTGGCAATTCCGCGGCTACTCCTTCGACGAGAAAATGCGTCCGACTTTCCGCTATGAAGGGCCGGGGATCGCGGTCGAAGATTTCCCCGTCGCGGTGACCGTGAACGACGACCCGGGGTTCGTGCGGACGATCAAGCTGCGCGCCACGAAGGCGAGCGAGCGGCTGTATTTCCGCGCCGCCCTGGCCGACAAGATCGAAGAGAAGGATGGGGTCTTCCACATCGGCGAAAAGGTGACGATGAAATTCCCGGGAGCGAAGGCGCTGCTGCGCGTGAGCGAAGGGAAGACCGAACTGCTTGTGCCCGTCATGTTCGCCGGGCAGGAAGCGAAGATCGTCCAAGAAATCTCCTGGTAATTCCCGCCCATGAAACTCGTCACCACCTGTGCTCTTCTGCTCGCGGCCAGCTTCGGCGCGGCCTCTGCCGCGAACGAAAAACCGAAGATCGATCCGAATCTGCAAACGGCCGAAGCGGAATACTACCGTATCGTCACGCTGCCCACGCCGGAGGGCGTGACGCTCGAAGCCGGCGCGATGCAATGGCTCGGCGAAGGCCGTCTGGCGCTGGCTTCGCGGCGGGGCGACATCTACGTCCTCGAAAAGGCGCTGAGCGATCCGCCGGAGAATTTGAAATATACCCGCTTCGCCAGCGGCCTGCATGAGGTGCTCGGCCTCGCGGCGAAAGACGGCTGGCTGTACGCCACGCAGCGCGGCGAGCTGACGCGGATGAAAGACACGAACGGCGACGGTCGGGCCGATGTGTTTGAAACGGTCGGCGATCCGTGGGGCATCAACGGCGACTACCACGAATACGCCTTCGGCTCGAAGTTCGACAAGCAGGGCAATCTCTGGATCGCACTTTGCCTGACCGGCTCTTTCCGCAGCGATGTGCCGTATCGCGGCTGGGCGCTGAAAGTGACGCCCGAGGGGAAATGGATCCCGACGACGAACGGGCTGCGCTCGCCCGGCGGGATCGGCATGAACGCCGAGGGCGTGATGTTTTACACCGACAACCAGGGGCCGTGGAATGGCGCCTGCGCGCTCAAGGAATTACGGCCGAATCATTTCGTCGGCCATCCGGACGGGCTCGCCTGGTTCGACAAACCGGAAACGAAAGACGCCATCGCGGCGACCGGAATGAAGAAGCCGGAGATGCCGAAGAGCGGCGGGCGGATGCACGAGGAAGTGAAGCGCATTCCCGAGCTGATCCCGCCGGCCATCATGTTTCCGTATCCGGAGATGGGCCAGTCGGCGAGCGGCCTCGTCGCGGACACGACCGGGGGGAAGTTCGGGCCGTTCGCGGGACAGATGTTTGTCGGGGATCAGACGCAGAGCACCGTCATGCGGGTCTTTTTGGAAAAGGTGAACGACCGCTATCAGGGCGCGTGTTTCCCGTTCCGGCAGGGCTTCGACTCGGGCACGCTGGCGCTCGAATACGCCGCTGATGCTTCGATGTTCGTCTATGGGACGGATCGCGGCTGGGGAGCGCGCGGCGGCAAACCCTTCGCCTTGCAGCGGCTCGTCTGGACGGGCAAAACGCCGTTCGAAATTCACGAGATGCGCGCGCGGCCGGATGGCTTTGAGTTCACCTTCACCGAACCAGTCAACCTCAACACCGCGGGCGATCCGGCATCGTACACGATCAAGGCTTACACCCACATTTACCAATCGACTTACGGCAGCCCGAAGGTCGATGAAAGCACGCCGACGGTGAAGAGCGTGCAGGTCGCGGGCGATGGCCGCAGCGCGCGGCTGATCATTGCTGGCTTGGTGGAAGGTCACGTCCACGAGATGCATCTGCCGGGTGTGACTTCGGCGAAAGGCTCAAAGCTGCTGCACCCTTCCGCCTACTACACGCTCAACCTCATTCCCGCGAAATAACGCGCTGGATTTTTCCTCCGAACCACACGACATCAAGCGCCGCATGAAATCCTTCCAAGTCATCCTCGCCAGTCTCGCCATCGCTTTCGCCTTTTCCGCCTGCGGCACCTGCATGAAATCGCAGAAGTCGCACAATTCGACGAGCGGCTGCTGCGCCAGCACCAAATGCCCGCCGACCAAGGATTGCCCGGCCGGCAGCGCCTGCTGCGAGACGAAGAAGCACTCGCGCTCCTAAGGGCCACGGGCGCTATTGGGTGATGGGCGGCGGAATCGGCTTCGGCGTGGAGCCGGGCGCGACCGCCTCCGGCGTGCCGGTGCGGAAGAACTTGGCGGCAGCCTTGCCTGCGCCCGTCATTTTTTCCGCGAGCCGGAGCTTTTCCTGCGCGACCGGCAGCATCTGGCTGGCAAAAGATTGGATGTCCGCATCGCTCGACGAGGCCGCTGCTTCGTAGGCGGTGACCGATCGCTGGCTGGCCGCGATGAGCCGATCCATCACCGCCTTGTCGAAGTCGGACCCGGTTTGCTTTTCCAACTCGGCCCCGATCTTCTTTTGCGCCGCGGTCGGTTCCGTCGACACCTGCCAACCTTTGATCCCGGCGAGCCGCGTGATCTGGCGGTTCTCTTCTTCCTGAGTCGCGGCCAGCGCTTCGCCCAGGGACTTGATCTGCGCGGATTCGGCCCGCGCCTGGAGCAGGTTCACGAGATACGCCTGCCCGCGGCCCGCTTCGACCGCGGCCGTGAAAAATTGCAGGTCTTTGCCGCTCATCTCGCTGCTGATCAGCTTCGGCGTTTCCCCGCTGGTGATCGCCGGATCGGTCGGCGGCGGGATCACGATCATCTTCGATTGCGGCGGCACGGAGCGCGGCTTTTTCGTCGATTTCCTGGTCTTTTTCTCCGCCGCGAAGCCGGAGGCGGCGAGGCTGAAGCAGAGGACGAGCGTGGCAGTCAGCGGGCGGTTCATGGCAAATTATTCGGCGAGTTTCCGGGCGAGGATGTCCCCCACGATTTGCGGGTTGGCCTTGCCTTGGGAAAGCTTCATCACTTGGCCCTTGATAGAGTTGATCGCCTGCGCTTTGCCAGCTTTGTATTCCGCGACGGCCTTGGCGCTGTGGGCGATGGCCTGGTCGCAGAGTGCTTCGAGCGCGCCGGTATCGCTGACCTGCTTCAGCCCCTTTGCCTCGACGATCTCCGCCGCGCCGCGGCCCGTGGCGAACATCTCGACGAACACCGTCTTGCCCTGGGTGCCGCTGATCGTGCCGTCGTCGATGAGGTTGACGAGTTCGTCCAGCGCGTGCGCGGAGATCGGGCAATCGACGATGGTTTTGTCCGCCGCGGTCAGTGCGCTGAGAAGATCGTTGATGATCCAGTTGGCGACGTTCTTCGGCTTGCGCGCACCTTTGGCGGCGGCGTCGAAATAGTTGGCCAGCGCGTGATCGCTGGCGAGCACGCTGGCGTCGTATGGGGTGACGCCGAAATCGCGCTCGAAGCGGTCGCGCTTTTCGCCGGGCAACTCAGGGCGTTTCGTGCGGACCTCCGGCATGAAGGCGCGCGTGTCCACCGGGAGCAGGTCCGGGTCGGGGAAATAGCGGTAGTCGTGCGACGACTCCTTGACCCGCATCTGGAAAGTCTGGCCCGCGTCGTCATCCCAGCGGCGGGTGGATTGGATGAGCTTTTCGCCGCGGCGCGCGGCGTCCATTTGCCGCTCGATCTCATAAGCTAGCGCGCGCCGGACGCCGCTGATCGAGTTCATGTTTTTGATTTCGATCTTCACCCCGAGTTCGCTGGTCCCTTCCGGGCGCACGCTCACGTTGCAATCGCAGCGCAGTTGGCCTTTCTCCATGTCCGCGTCGCTCACGCCGCCGTAGATGAGGATCTGCTGGAGCGCGGTGAGATAGGCAAACGCCTCCTCCGGCGTCTCGATTTCCGGCTCGCTGACGATCTCCATGAGCGGGGTGCCCGCGCGGTTGAAATCGATGCCGGTGCTCGACTCGAAGTGCTGCGATTTGGCGACATCCTCCTCAAGATGAATGCGCGTCAGGCGCACGCTCTTGCCGGGATGCGCGATGTTTTTTTGCGCGTCCTTCGGATACGCGAAATCGTGCAGCGGCACCGCGCCGCCCTGGCAGATCGGCTGGTCGAACTGCGTGATCTGATAGTTCTTCGGCATGTCCGGGTAGAAATAATTCTTCCGGTCGAATTTGCAGATGTCCGGCACCGCGCAGCCGAGCATCAGTCCGGTCAGCGCGCTCATTTTCAGAGCCTCCTCATTCATCACCGGCAGCGCGCCGGGATAACCGAGGCAGACGGGACAGGTGTGCGAATTGGGCGGCGCGCCATATTCGACCGGGCAGCCGCAGAACATCTTGCTGCGGGTCTTGAGCTGAACGTGGACTTCGAGGCCGATGGTGGGGATATAGGTCATGCGACGGCGAAAAAATGAGAGGGGTGGGCGAGGCGAAGCGAGGACCATGTCTGAACGCATCCGCGGATAAAAACGAAAAACGAACGGCGGCGACCAGCGCCGGTGCAACGAGATTCCAGCCGTCCGATTTCACCGCGGCGCCGGAACCGTGGCGCCGGTCAGTTCCGCGACGGCTCGATCTTCGGGTGGATGGCGTGATCCAGCGCCTTCTCAAACTCGAACTTCCGCATCAGCTCGCCGATCTCGGTGTCATTCGCCGCGGCCAGGATGTGCCGGTTGCGGAGCAGCGCGAGGTAGTTCCCGTTGAGGATGTCGCGGGTGATGTCGGGATCGTTTTGCAGCGCCGCAATCTTCGGGTGGGCGAGCAGCGGTTTGACGCCGGGGTAGTTGAGGAAACGGGTCACGCTTTTCTCGTCGGAAACCATCATCCCGAGTTTGTGCAGGATGCCGTAGAGCGTCCCGGGGATCGGATCGACCTGCTGGACCACTGCGCCGGCCGCGCCTTGCTCCAGCGATTGCTTCATGTGTGCCAGCCCGCGGACCACGGCGCCCGGCTCCGGTTGAGGCATGGGCGAAGGCGAGGGTTTGCCGGAGTGGGCGAGCCGCGTCGGCGTCGGCTGGCGTTCGCTCGCGATCTGCGTCTCCGCCACGCTGCCGAGCAGGCGGATGGCGAGGACCGCGATCCAGACGAGGAACAGCCCGTAAAGACCGCCGAAGGCCGCCCCCGCCATCCCGTAGCCGAGGCGGATCAGCCCGACGCTCTGCTGCGAGGTTTTCTTAAACGCGATCGCCCCGACGAGCATGATGCAGCAATAAACCACGAACCCGAGGAACACCGCCCCGAAGACGGCCAGCACCCGCTCGGGAAAATCGACGAACTTCGCCAGCACCGGCCCGAGCGCCCCGCCGCCGAAGTATCCGATGAGGTAGGCGGCAATCAGCGCGATGATGCTGATGACCTGCCGCACCACCCCGAGCCGCCAGCCGTGCCAGATCGTGAAGGCCACAAAGAGCGCGGCGCCGAGGAAAAATCCCGTCTGATACGAGTCGAGGGTGGCCGTCGTCACCGCGATTTGAGCACCGGGAAAGGAGAGGCTGAGAGCGCCAGCGGAGAACATACCCGGATGCGTAACACAGCGTAGCCGCGCCGGCAAAGTGAGATTGCCCGCCCGGCGGGGCATTTGTCTGATAACGCTGTCATCCCGCGCCGCGTCCGGACGCACCACCCTCTATCAGAAACGCACAAACCCTTTCCCCGCCGCTCCTCTTCCACTCAACTCTCAACTCTCAACTCCCTCGATTATGCCCAACCCCTGGACTGGAAAAGGTAACCCCTACACGCGCCAAGAAGTCCGCGACCGCCTCGACGCCGCGCTCGCCAAAGGCGAACCGCTCATCGCCGCCGGCGCCGGCACCGGCATCAGCGCCAAGTTCATCGAGAAAGGCGGCGCCGATCTCCTGATCATCTACAATTCCGGCCGCTTCCGGATGAGCGGCCACGGCTCGACCTGCGGCCTGATGGCCTACGACGACGCCAACCAGGTCGCGATGGACATCGGCGAATACGAAGTCCTCCCGACGGTCGAGGAAATCCCCGTGATCTGCGGCGTCCACGCCACCGATCCGCGCCGCCGCATGTGGCATTGGCTCGGCAAAGTGAAGGACATGGGCTTCAGCGGCGTGAACAATTTTCCGACCCACACGATCATCGATGGCCACTTCCGGCGCGTCCTCGAGGAAACCGGCATGAGCGTGCAAAAGGAGATCGACATGATCGGCCTCGCGCGCCGCATGGACCTCTTCACCATCGTCTACGTCGCCACCGCCGAGGAAGCCAAAGCCATGGCCGATGTCGGCGCGGATGCGATCATCGCCCACGTCGGCACGACCGTCGGCGGCTCGATCGGCGTGACCAGCGCCGTCGTCTCCATGGACGACGCCGTGCGCCGCACCACCGCGATCATCGAAGGCGCGCGCAGCACCGGGCGGAAAGACATCTATTTCCTCAGCCACGGCGGCCCGATCGCCACGCCGGATGACGCCGCCTACGTGAACCAGCACACCGATTGCGTCGGCTTCGTCGGCGCGAGCAGCCTGGAGCGCCTCGGCGTCGAAGGCCCGCTTGTCGAACTTACCCAGCGCTTCAAGAAGATCCCCGCGCCAGCGGCCCGGCGCTAGGGCGCCAACGGTGTGACCTTGAGCTGAAAGAACCGCTGCGGCCCGCTCCGCGGCACCTCGACCTGCACGGTGTTGCCGTTGCGCAGGATGGACACCCCATCCACGCCGTGCGCCAGCGGCTCCCATTCCGCGTCGAGCAGATCGCCGCATGCTTCCACGGTCCAGGCGACATCGGCCAGGTTGGGCGAGTTCGAGAAAGTGAGCCGCACCCGATCGCCGACTTGCTGGAAGCTCGGCCAGCGGGATTGCTGTCCCGGCAGATTCGTTGTGGGATCCGTGCCGAAGAAATACTCGAGCAGGTTGTTGTTTTGATCGGCGTCGCCGTTAGTCGAAAGCACCGGCGTCGGCGTGCCGAAGTAGTAGCGCCCCCAGCCCGTCCGGACCGTGAAGTTTAACGGGAAGCGCACATACAGTTCCGCGAACGCCGCCTGCAGATCGGGAAGGGGACCGATGTTTTGCGAGACCGTTCCGGTCTGCGGTTGGCCGGTGGCGACCAGGAGCTGCCGCATCTCGGCGGGCGTCAGCGGCCGCCCGATTGTCTCCTTGGCCAGCGATTGCACCAGGACGACCACGCCCGCCACGATCGGAGTCGCGGAACTCGTCCCCGAAAAAGTATTCGTATAGGCTTGGCTGGCATCGCCGCCATACTTCTGCAAATCGCCGTAGCCCAGCGACGCGACGCCCGTCCCCCAGCCCTGCACATTCACCCGCGCCCCGTAGGTGCTAAAGGACATCCGCGTCCGACTCGAGTTTCCCGCGCCGACGATGATTGCCCCGCTGTCACCCCGCGCCCGATAGTTGGCGAAGGCCGTGCTATCCAGGTTCTCCGCTCCATTCCCCGCGGCCGCGACCACGATCACGCCCGCGTCGGAACCCGTCTTCACCGAGTTCCAGACCGTCTGCTCGAATTCCGCCGGCACATACTTGCCGGCGCCGCCCGGGCCCGTGGCCTGCATCTCCAGCATCACCACATCGCCCGGCTCCGAATCCGCGATCGCCGCGAGCACCGTTTCTGTACGGTACTGGGAGGTGCCGTTGGTGCGGGTGGAATACTCCGGATAGAAAAAGCAGGTCGCCCCCGGCGCGAGACCGGTCATGCCATAGGCGTTCTCCGCGGCCACCACTTCCCCGAGCGCGGCCGTCCCGTGATCGGCCCCGAACGCAGTGTACATGCTTGAGATGCCGCTCTGCAGCGTCACCAGCTCCGACAAATCCTCGTGGTTCGGATCGAATTGGTATTCGCAATCGGTGAGCCGCACCCCGTGGCCACGGACCCCGTATTTTGTCCATGCCGCGTCGGCGTTGATCCCGCTGGCCGTGCGATAGGATTGATAACCCACGAGCGAAGCCGAGGGCGGCGCGAGATCGGCCGCGGGCGGCGGCGGCGGCTGATCGAGCGATTCGAGCTGCACGTATTCCACCTCTGGCAGCCGATGAAATTTCTCCGCCAGCGCGATCACTTCCGCGCGCGTCGCCGTCGGCTCCACCTCCACCTCCAGCAGCCCGGCCAGATCCGGCGGTTCGATGCCCGTCCGTTGCGCCGCGCGGTCGCGCAAAGCCTCGATCTTCGCATCCGCCACCGTGGCCGTCGCGCGAAAGCGCATCCGTCCGCCGCGTACCACCGCGGCCAGCGCCGCCACTTCCTTTTCCGCATTCGCGCGGACCACCAGCTCTCCCGCGCCCGTCGACCGGGCCTTCAATTCATCCCGGAACTTGACCAGGAGCCGCAGCTTCCGGCCCGGCGGCAGGTGGATCGGCTCCTTCGCCGGAACTACCCGCGGCCGGCCCGCCGCGCGAGCGGCAAGACCGGGCGGCACCGTCTCCGGCGGCCGGATCGAGAGCTTGCCGACCGGCACCGTCGGCGTCTGGGCGCCCGCCGTCATCGCCCCTGTCAGGGCGAAAACTAAAAACAACCAAACGCGGGCTTTCATGAGGCGCTTGTGTAGCTGCGACCGCGGCGGTTGTCAGCGTGGAACTCCGCTTTTCCCGGCCTCCGCTGGCCGATCGTGCGATCCACCGTCGGGGCCCGCCGGTGGCCTCACGCCATTATTATTTTGCGCTCGAGGCGGAGGGTTTTTTCCCGCCGCTGCAGATGGTGGCGGCGGCGACCTTTGGCGGGGGCACGTGCACGGAAGAGGAACTGGCGGCCTCGACGCAGGAGTTGCGGATGATCGAGGAGTTGCCGCTCGCCTGGGTGGGCGTGCATGTGCCCTGGAATGCCTCCGATCCTTATCTCTCCGCGCAAAAAGCCGCGGCCCGGATGCTCGGGTTGAAGATGACGGTCCCGATGCTGGAGGAATCGGCGGTGGCGGCGCCGCTCCCGGAGAAGTCGCGCGGCGCTCAGGACTGCGCTGGATCACGCTGGTGACGCCATAGGCGGTGGACGGGGCGGCTTAGCTCTCGAACACGATCTTCCCGTCCACGGCGTCGGCGGTGATGGTGGAGCCTTCGTGGAAACGCCCGGCGAGGATCTCGAGGCTGAGCGGGTCGAGCAGGCTACGCTGGATGGCGCGTTTCAACGGGCGCGCGCCATACACCGGGTCGTAACCTTCGCGGGCGAGGTGAATCTTCGCGGCGTCGCTGAGGCGCAGGGTGATCTTCTGCGCGGCGAGGCGTTTGACGAGGCGCAGGGTCTGGATCTCGACGATCTTCGCGAGGTCGGCGTCGGCGAGGCGGTCGAAGATGACGACTTCATCGATGCGGTTCAGGAACTCGGGGCGGAAGTGGCCGCGCAACGCTTCCATGACGCGGGCTTCGCGCTGCTCGGCATTGTCGGTGGTGTCGAGGATGTGCGCCGAGCCGAGGTTGCTGGTCATGATGATGACCGAGTTTTTGAAATCGACGGTGCGGCCCTGGCCGTCGGTGATGCGGCCGTCGTCGAGGACCTGAAGGAGGACGTTGAAGACGTCGTGGTGCGCTTTTTCGATCTCGTCGAAGAGGACGACGCTGTAGGGCTTGCGGCGCACGGCTTCCGAAAGTTGGCCGCCTTCCTCGAAACCGATGTAGCCGGGGGGCGCGCCGATGAGCCGGGCGACGCTGTGTTTCTCCATGTATTCGCTCATGTCGATGCGGACCATGCTGTGCTCGTCGTCGAAGAGGAATTCGGCGAGGGCGCGAGAGAGTTCCGTTTTGCCGACGCCAGTAGGGCCGAGGAAAATGAACGAGCCGATGGGGCGGTTTTCATCCTGCAGGCCGGCGCGGGCGCGGCGGACGGCGTTGGACACGGCGGTGATCGCGGGGCGCTGGCCGATGACGCGTGCGCCGAGGCGGTCTTCCATGTGGATGAGTTTTTCGCGTTCGCTCTCGCGCAAGTTGGACACCGGGATGCCGGTCCAGGCGGCGACGACTTTGGCAATGTCTTCCTCGGTGACTTCTTCCTTGAGCATCGGCGCGCCGCTGCGCTGCATCTCAGCGAGCCGGGCGTTGTGCGCTTCGATCTCGCGCTGAGCGGCGGGGATGTGACCGTACTGGATTTCGCTGGCCTCGGTGAGGTCGCCAGTGCGCTGGGCGCGCTCGAGGTCGATCTTCAACTGCTCGAGCTGTTCGTTGAGCTTGCGCTGTTCGTCGATGACCTTCTTCTCGTTCTGCCACTGCGCCTTGAGCCCGGCGCTCTTCTCGCGGTTGGCGGCGAGTTCGCGTTCGATGCGTTCGAGACGCTCCTTGCTGGCGGCGTCCTTTTCTTTCTTGAGCGCCTGCCGCTCCATCTCGCGCTGCATGATCTCGCGCTCCAGGACGTCGATTTCCGTGGGCATGGATTCGAGTTCGATCTTCATCCGGCTCGCGGCTTCATCGACGAGATCGACGGCTTTGTCGGGCAGGAAGCGGTCGCTGATGTAGCGGTGTGAAAGGGTGGCCGCGGCGACGAGCGCGGCGTCCTGGATGCGCACGCCGTGGTGGACTTCGTAGCGTTCCTTCAGCCCGCGCAGGATGGCGATGGAGTCCTCGACGCTCGGTTCATCGACCTGCACGGGCTGGAAGCG
>JBBQIZ010000084.1:0-16883 GCA_038325425.1 Chthoniobacterales bacterium | reverse complement strand
ATGGGTTTGAAGGCGATCACCAATCACGAATTCGAAGAAGCCCGCGACAAAGTCCGGTGGGGCCGCGAGCGCCGCAGTATGGCGATGAGCGACAAGGAGAAAACCTCGACCGCCTGGCACGAGGCTGGCCACGCGCTGCTCAGCGTGTTGCTCGAGCACACCGATCCTCTTCACAAGGTGACGATCATCCCGCGGGGCCGAGCGCTCGGCGTGACTATGTCGCTGCCGGAAGGTGATCAGCATTCCCTCAGCCGCAAGGAAGCGATCGACAACCTCGCCATGACGGCCGCCGGTCGCATCGCGGAGGAGCTCTTCACCCATGACGTCTCGACGGGCGCTGCCATGGACATCCGGCAGATGACGCGGCTTTCGCGCAAGATGGTTTGCGAATGGGGCATGAGCGACAAACTCGGCATGGTCGAATACGGCCAGCATGAAGACCACGTCTTCCTCGCTCGCGACCTCAGCCAGGGCCGCGAATACAGCGAGCAGACGGCGCAGGAGATCGATCGCGAAGTGCGCAAGCTGATCGACGACGCCACCGCCCGTGCGACGGACCTCGTTGTCCAGCATCGCGACAAAGTCGAAATCATCGCCAAGGCGTTGCTCGAATTCGAGACCCTCGATGGCAAGCAGATCCGCGACATCATCGAGACCGGTCGGATGCAGTCTCCTCCGCCCGCCGTGCCCCCGCGCACGCGGAGCGAGCCACCGCCCTTGAAGCGCGAAGAAAGCACGACCATCGCCCCGGATTATCCTCCGGGCCTGACTGAATCCCCAGCGTAGTCGGCCGCGATGCCGGCCCCGGCTCCCAAGCCCTTCACTCCGGACGAACTTCCCGCGCTCGTGCGCGGCGTGTTCGCCCGGGCGAAGTTTCCGCAACTGGCGACGATCGATGGCGATCAGCCACGCGTGCGCCCGGTTTCGCCGGTCCGCGTCGATGAAGACTTTACGATCTACGTTGCCAACCTGCGCAGCTACGGCAAGACCGGCGAAATTGCCGCGAATCCCAAAGTCGAACTCAACTACCTCGACGAGCAGCACGATCAGGTGCGTATCACCGGGATCGCGGAAGTCCTGACTGATGCGGCAGTTTTGGGCGAAATCTGGGAGAGCAATCCGCT
Organism: Chthoniobacterales bacterium; assembly: GCA_038325425.1. GTDB lineage: Bacteria > Verrucomicrobiota > Verrucomicrobiia > Chthoniobacterales > Chthoniobacteraceae > Chthoniobacter. The sequence continues at coordinate 15,759 of JBBQIZ010000084.1, read as the reverse complement.
GCTGCGTCGTTATCTCGGCTCGCCGGAGAATCCCGAAATGATCATCTACCGCATCCGCCCGGTGCGGGTGCGTTTCATGCGCGAGTGGGCGCTGGAGTATCACGACGTGCCGCTCGCGTCAGCGTAGCAGGCGCGGGTTCGGTTTAACGACTCAGGCCACGGGTTCGTCTGTTGCGGCGGGGCGAATTTTACCCGCAGCTCCGCCCCTGAAACCCGGCAAAATTTTGCTCAGCGTTCTCAAGATGTGGGAGCCGTTTGCGTGGATTTTGCGTCGCGGGCGAAAAGTGGACCCGAACTGACGCGCGCCGACTACGAGCGCTTCTGCTTTTTCAGCACGTGGGTGCCGACGGGGAAGAGTTGATACCCGGGGTTCTTGAGGATTTTCACCGTCACGCTCTTGGCCGTCCACGTGATCTCGAGTTCGATCGGATGGCTGTTCGCGTCCCAGTTAAAGCTGCCGCTCGCCACGATGCTGTTCCCGCGGCGTTCGTGTTTGGTCAGGATAAATACGTCATCCGCCTTGCCTTGGGTCGGAGGTGGCCCGCCGATTTGCAGCATGCGTTTCCCGACGACCAATTCATCTGGGAGGTCCGCATTGGCGGGGTCGATGGAAACATAGAGATCGCTTTTCGCGTGGACCCAAAATCCGAGCGGCGGATCGATGTCCTTCGCTTCCGATTTTTTGGGAGAACTGTCGGCCGCGGAAACGTGCGGAGCGTTGGCGAAAATCAGCGCGAGTGCGGCGGCGATGGCGGCGAAAAAGCTCATGAATGAGAGGCGGCGAGCACGTCGATATGGACTAACCGCTGCGGCGGAGCAGCCAGACCACGCCGGCATTGGCGGCGAGCCCGATTCCGACGAAAGAAAGGAGCAACCAGGTCGTGAGACTGCCCCAGGCTTTATTGGCCATTGCCACCGGCACGGCCATGGGCACGGAGACGACTTGTGCGCCGATGATCTCGTCGAGCTTCCAGCCGAAGCCGTTGGCCGTGCCGTAGAGTTTGATCATCTCCGGCGGCGCCTTGTCCGGCGTGCTGTGGCAGGTCAGGCAACTGACGTTGTTGATCTTGATCGGCCGTGCGAGGACCAGTGCCGGGCCGGTGGGGGTCTCGCGTTCTTTTTGAAACTCGGCGAGCTTCGGGTTGCCGCGGAATTGATTCACCACATCCGTTTCCCAGTCCGTCGCGCGGTCGCGCGGGTTGGTCGGGTTGAGCGTGGCTTCCTTGTAGAAATACTCGGGAAATTTTTCGCGCAGGTAGGTGAAGATTTCCGTCGCGGCAAAAGCCGGCACTGACTGCGGGTGAAACTCGGTGTCGAGCATCTCGGCTTCCTTGGCTTTGAGCGTGTCGAGGAGCTGCTGCTGCGCCGCGAGGAGCCGCGTTTGGCCGAGCGCGTAGGCTTTTTTGGAACTGGTCAGCCGCAGATCCTTCGGCGTCGCCGGGTCGGCTTCCCTGGGCAATTCCTCGAGCGTCTTTTTGAATTCCGCGATCGCTGCCTCGAGCTTGAAGTTCTTGTGCTGGAGCAGCGGCGCGACCTGCTTGGTCGTGTAGGTGCGGCTGGAGGTCGCGGTCTCCATGATGATCCGCGCGTTCTGCGCGATCTGCTCGCGGGCGTTGGCCTGGAGCAGGCCGCGCGCGGTGAAGGCCACGATGCCGAGCACCAGTGCGAGCAGTGGCAGAAAGATGAGGTTGAATCGAATGAGTGGTTTCATGGTTCAGCGTTCTCCGGAATCCGTGGCAATGACGCAGCGAAAGCCGATGTCGTCGTGGCGGAAACTAGAATCGTAACCGCGACGGAAAGAAAGCGAGAGCTCCGGCGGGCGCGAAGTGGCCCACGAGCCGCCGCGCAGCACACGCCAGTTGCTGGTCTTGTTAAAGCGATCCTGACACCACTCCCAGACATTGCCGCCGAGGTCGTAGATGCCGCGGGCATTGGGTCCGTAGCTCGGCGCCACGCTCGTGCGGGCGGCGGCGTCCTGATACCCGGGAATCGTCGCCCAGCCTGCGGGCGCGGTCGATCGGGCCTCGCTGCCGGCGAAATTGACTGCGTTGTTGCGCAGCGTCCCGGCACCCCACGCAAAGGCTTTCACCTTCTCGCTGCGACTCTCGGGGGTCGCGCCGATTTCATTCACAAAGCCCGCCGCGTCGCTCCACTCGCGGTCGGTCGGCAGACGGTAAATCTGCACGGCACTGAGCGCCCCTTCGCTGCGTTCCTTGCGCGTCAGCCATTCGCAAAAATACTTCGCATCCTCCCACGACACGCCGACCACAGGATGCTCAGGCGATTGCGGGAAGCCGGGGTTTTTCCACGAGTGCCCGTGTTGCTTGAAGCCGTTTTTTTGCAGTGAATACATGCCGCCCACGGCATCGTAGCCGGTCGCTTGGACGAAAGCGGTGAAGTCTTTCAGGCGCGTCTCAGTCGTCGCGAAATGAACCTCGCCGATCGGGACGTAGCGCATATCGAGGCTGTTCTTCCAAGGCTGACCGGACTTTGGCGGGACGCGCTGCGCAACTGGTGGATTGACGGCAGGCGTTGCTGGGTTGGCGGAAGGGCCGGGTTTCCGATCGCCGCCGGAGAACGCGAAAATGCCGATGGCGAGCAAGGCGACGGCGCCGGTAGCTCCGGCGATGAGCCATGTCGGCTGACGCCACGGCGGGAGTTTCGCAGCATGGGCGGCGGAGAAATTCGGGCGGCTCGGCGGCGCTTTGGGTTCCTTTGGAGCGGGAGCACGCAGGACCGGCTGCGAGGCCGCGATTTGCGCCGGGTCCTGAGCGCTCTTGGCTTGCGTGGGGCGGGTGACTTCCTTGTCGGGGGAGCGGCTGAGTGTTTCGACAAAAGCGCGCGCCGAGGGGAAGTGATCGCGCCCGGTGAGCGCTTTGCGGAGCGCGTCGTTGCCGTCCTCGGAGACGTTGGCCAGCGGGGCCGACGCGCCCGGTTTCCCACCGAGCAGATCGTAGGTGAGCGATGCGAGTTGGGCGATGGCCGCAGGCCGGCAACGCTCGGGCGCATTGACGACCGTGCGCTCGCAAGAGGCGTGCTTTTCCTCCATCTCGTCGAGGCTGCCGAGTGGGTCGAGCTTCACGACGTAGGCCGGCCACTCGGCGAGCGGGCAGCGCAGGATGACCTGCTCGTCGGCCTCGGTGAAGCCTTCGGGGAAGTGGACGAAAACGTCGCGCAGCTCCAAAGCGAGCCGGACCTGGAGGTCGCGCGCGGCGTCGATGGTCGGCGCGATCTGGTCGAGCAGGGCGAGCGTTTCGCGGAGGGTGAGTTCGTGGCGCGCGCGCAGGAGATCGAGCAGGGAAAAGCCTTCGAGCCATTCGAGGATCACGTAACCGAAAGCGCCGGTGTGCTCCGCGGCCAGCACGCTGATGAAGTTGCGGTGCGAGGTGCTGTGCAGGCGCGTCACTTCATCCTTGATCGGTGCGAAGGCGCCCGTGTCGCACGGCACGATCTTCACGCGGACCCGCTGCCGCTGCTGCAGATCTTCGGCGTGGAAGGAGCGGCCGGGATCGCTGGAGTCGAGGTCTTCGATGAGTCGGTAGCGCTCCCCGAGCACCGCGCCGGCCTGCGGTTTCGGGCGCAGCCCTGCGGTGCTGCTCAGGCCGATGGTTTCGAAGGCGGCGTCGAAAGTCATGGTGGGCACCGCTTCGTTCGATGGGCCGATGGTCTTGAGAATTTCGATGCAGCGTTTGAGTTCGGCGCGGAGCTCCTGCGGCGTCTGGAGGCGGTGCTCTACATCCTTTTCGAGCATCTTGCGCAGCACGCCTACGACCGAGGCGGGGAGCACGGCGAGCGCTTCAAATTCTGGCGTCTTGTCGAGGTGCTGCGCGATGACGCTGGCGACCGAGCCCATGAAGGTGGGCTTGCCGGTGAGCATGAACCAGAGCGTGACGCCGAGCGAATAGATGTCGGAGCGGATGTCCTCGGTCCGCTGGTCGAGCTGCTCCGGGCTGGCGAAATATGGCGTGCCGACGAAGCCGCTCGAAGTGAGCGCGCCCGCGGTCGAGCCGATGAGCGCGGATTTCACGAGGCCGAAATCGATGAGCTTGACGATCAACTCGCCGTCGCCCTCGCGGACGAGCATGAGGTTCGAGGGCTTGATGTCGCGATGCACGAGGCCCTGCTTGTGCGCGGCGATGAGCGCGCTCGCGACCTGGCTCGCCACCTCCAGCGCCAGCACGGCATCGAGCGGACCTTCGCGTTTTACGCGCTCGTCCACCGTGTCGCCCTCGATGAATTCCATCGCGTAGAAATAGGAGTCGGCGTGGCGCCCGAGGTGAAAGACGGAGGCGACGTTGCGATGCCGGAGCTGTGCGGCACCGCGCGCCTCGCGGAGGAAGCGCTCCGCGGCCGTGGGGTCGTTGAGGTAGCTGGCGCTGATCAGCTTGAGGGCGACGTGACAGCGCAGGTTGGAGTCGAACGCCTTGTAGGTGACGCCCATCGCGCCGTGGCCCAGTTCCATGAGGGAACCGTCCTCGTTTTTCTGCAATTCGTAGTGCTCTAGTTTCTCCGGCGGCAACATCTGGAGCGCCGCTTAGTTTGGCGCGGCTGGGAAACTATGGCGATCTCCGCGGCTCGGCAATCTTTCCCCGTCCGGGCCAACCGCTACGCCGGTTTCACGTAGATGCCGAGGACCGGCCGCGGGTAGGGCCGGCGCGAGGCGAAGTCGCTCGCGAAACCGGATTCCGTGCGCAATTCCACATGCCCCGCATCGCGCCCGCCAGTGATGAGAAAAATTGGTTTTGTCATGGCAACGGAAGCGCGGAAACTAACCGCTCTTTCCTGTGCGTTTAGGAAGCATCGGGCATTCCAGTTTTCCCGCGATTTTTGCAGATAATCGGGCGGGTTTTCCCCGGAGAGGACTCGCAAACGGGCTCGGGGCGGGAATGAGGGTTGACGCTCTGCGGTGCCGCCGATTTAGTGGCGCGCGGTTTTTTCCGAAGAAAAGACCACACTCAAAGCATCCACACACATCTATGATCAAAATTGGCATTAATGGTTTCGGTCGCATCGGTCGCATGGTCTTCCGCGCCGCAGTGCAGAACTTCTCCAAGGACATCGAAGTCGTCGGCATCAACGACCTGCTCGAGCCCGATTACCTCGCTTACATGCTGAAGTATGACTCCGTGCATGGCCGCTTCGAAGGCGAAGTCTCCGTCGAGGGCACCAATCTGATCGTGAACGGCAAGAAGATCCGCCTCACCGCAGTGAAGGATCCTTCCACGCTGAAGTGGGACGAAGTCGGCGCCGAGGTGGTCGTCGAATCGACCGGTCTTTTCCTCGATGAAGCGACCGCCAGCGCGCATCTCAAGGCCGGGGCCAAAAAGGTGATCCTTTCCGCGCCATCGAAAGACGAAACGCCGATGTTTGTCTATGGCGTGAACCACGAGAGTTATGCCGGGCAGGCGATCATCTCGAACGCGAGCTGCACCACGAACTGCCTGGCCCCGCTGGCCAAGGTCATCAACGACGCGTTCGGCATCAAACGCGGCCTCATGACCACTGTGCATGCCGCGACCGCCACGCAGAAGACCGTGGACGGCCCGAGTAACAAGGACTGGCGCGGCGGCCGCGGCATCCTCGAAAACATCATCCCGTCCTCGACCGGCGCCGCCAAGGCCGTCGGCAAGGTCATTCCCGAGCTGAACAAAAAACTCACCGGTATGGCGTTCCGCGTCCCGACTTCCGACGTGTCCGTGGTCGATCTGACCGCCGAACTGACCAAATCCGCGACCTTCGACGAAATCAAAGCCGTGATCAAAGCGGCCGCCGAAGGCCCGATGAGGGGCGTGCTCGGCTACACCGAGGACAAGGTCGTCTCCACCGACTTCCGGGGTGAGGCCATGACTTCCGTCTTCGACGCCGAGGCGTCCATCGCGCTCGACGGCACCTTCGTGAAGCTCGTCTCGTGGTACGACAACGAATGGGGCTATTCCAACAAGGTGTTGGAGATGGTCCGCGTCGTCGCCAAGTAACGACAGATCCCATTCACCGACGGAGCCTGCGGCCCTCGCGCCGCAGGCTCTTGTCTTGAAAACCAAGCACCCGATCTTTATGGCCAAACTCTCCGTTCGCGACCTCGACCTTTCCGGCAAACGCGCTTTCGTGCGCGTCGATTTCAACGTCCCGCAGGACAAGAAAACCGGCGAAATCACCAACACCGCGCGCATCGCCGCCGCGCTCCCGACCATCCAATACATCCTGGAAAAGGGCGGCTCGGCGGTGCTCGCCAGCCACCTCGGCCGGCCGGACGGTCAGCGCAGCGAGAAGTTCTCGCTCAAACCGGTGGCCGACAAGCTCGAAGAACTGCTCGGCAAGCCGGTGAAGTTTCTCAGCGATTGCGTCGGTGCGGAAGTCGAAGCGGCCTGCGCGGCGCTCCAGCCGGGCGAAGTCGTCCTGCTCGAAAATCTGCGCTTCCACATCGAGGAAGAGGGCAAGGTGAAGCTCGAAGACGGCACGAAGAAAACGGCCGATCCGGCCGATGTCGCGGCGTTCCGCGCCTCGCTGACCAAGCTCGGCGACGTGTATATCAACGACGCCTTCGGCACCGCGCACCGCGCGCATTCGTCGGTCGTCGGTGTCGATCTTCCGCAGAAAGCCGCGGGTTTCCTCATGCAAAAGGAACTCGAAGCCTTCGACAAAGTGCTCGACAACCCCGCGCGCCCGCTGCTCGCCATCCTCGGCGGCGCGAAGATCGCGGACAAAATTCCGCTGATCAACAACCTGCTCGACCGGGCCGACGAGATCATCATCGGCGGCGGCATGGCGTTCACTTTCAAGAAAGTGCTCGAAGGCATGGAAATCGGGAACAGCCTCTTCGATGCGAAGGGCGCGGAGATCGCGCAGGAGCTTTTCGACAAGGCTGCGGCGAAGGGCGTGAAGATTCATCTGCCCGTCGATTTCGTGACCGCGGACAAATTTGCGCCGGACGCCACCGTGGCTGCTGCGACCGACAAGGAAGGCATTCCCGCGGGATGGGAAGGTCTCGATTCCGGCCCGGCGAGCCGCGCGCTTTTTGTCGAAGTCATCGGCCGCGCGAAGACGATCATCTGGAACGGCCCTCCCGGCGTGTTCGAGTTCGATGCCTTCGCCGGCGGCACGAAATCCATGGCCGAAGCCATCGCCGCAGCCACCGAAGCCGGCGCAATCAGTGTGGTCGGTGGTGGCGACACCGCGACCGCGGCGAAGAAATTCGGCGTGATCAGCAAAGTGACCCACGCCTCGACGGGGGGCGGCGCTTCACTCGAACTGCTCGAAGGCAAAACCCTCCCCGGTGTCGCCGCACTCACCGAAAAATAACCACCACACGCCATGCGTAAAAAGATCATCGCCGCCAATTGGAAGATGAACCAGACGGTCGCCGACGCGACGACCTATCTCGACACCTTTCTGCTCGAAGTCGCCGACGAAAAGCGGATCGACATCGTCATCGTCCCGCCCTTCACCGCGCTCTCCTATGTTTCCGAGCGGCTGAGCAAGATCCAGCATGTGAAGAGCGGCGCGCAGAACATGCATTGGGAAAAGGGCGGCGCGTTCACCGGCGAAATTAGTGCCGCAATGATCCGCGAACTGTTCGTCCGCTATGTCGTCCTCGGCCACAGCGAGCGCCGCACGCTCTTCGGCGAGACCGATGAGATCGTGAACAAGAAGACCAAGGCGGCGACCGCGGGTTCGCTCGTGCCGATTGTCTGCATCGGCGAAACACTCGCCGAACGCGATGCCGGGCAGGTCGAGGCGGTCCTCGAAACGCAGCTCAAAGGCAGCCTCGCCGGCATCCCAGCGAAGGAACTCGAAGATGTCGTGCTCGCGTACGAGCCCGTCTGGGCGATCGGCACCGGCCGCACGGCCACGCCCGCGCAGGCGCAGGAAGCGCACGCTTTCATCCGCAAAGTGCTCGCTGAAATCTCTACCGCCGCGACGGCGGAAAAGGTCCGCATCCAATATGGCGGCAGCGTGAAGCCGGGGAATACGACCGAACTCATGGGGCAACCCGACATCGACGGCGCGCTCGTCGGCGGCGCCAGCCTGGTCGCACGTGACTTCGCGGAGATCGTGAAGCTCGCCGCAGCCTTGTAACCTCGGACTTCGCGGGCGAACGCGGGAATTTCCCTTGCGCCACTTTCCGGAATAGTGTTCATGAGAACACATGTCTGCAAAGTGTGTCTTTTCCATTCGTCCGCTTGCGGTGGACAAGGGTTTTGAGCTGGCCTGCGAAGGGCTGATTCCCGAGCCGCTGCGGGTCCAGCGGCTGATCGAAGCGATTCTTGCCGCGGCGCAGATCGGCCAGGGACGGTGTGCTGAGATCTGGATTTTCAATACCGCGGGGGAGATCGCTGAAATCCTGGAACTCAAAGAATCGCAGACCAGCGAACTCCTTTCCGCATGAAGACGATCACGGAATACCGCCCAATGATCTTCTCCCGGCTGGCTGCTCGCGGGGCCAAACGGCTGCTCTCTCGCCGACGATTCCGGGCGGATTTGCTCGTCGGGTGCGGCTATAGCGCTCTCGGTTTGTGGCTGGGTTTTGATACCGGCTTCGTCGCTTGGAACTGGCAGTTCTGGTTGATGTTCCTGCCGTTTTTTGTAGCCGGTGAAGTAGCCGCTGTGGCGTGGCGCTCGCCGTGACCTGCGGCTGCCGCCGCCACTTTCTCCGCTCGTGGCCGGAGCGAACCCGTGCAAAGTGAAACCGATGCCACGCGTCATTCTTCACGTCGATATGGACGCCTTTTTCGCCTCGGTGGAGCAACGCGACCATCCGGAATATCGCGGCCAGCCGGTCATCGTCGGATCGCCGCCGAATCAGCGCGGCGTGGTTTGCGCGGCCAGCTACGAGGCGCGGAAATTTAAGGTTCGCTCGGCTATGCCGTCGCGCACCGCGGGAAAACTTTGTCCGCACGGGATCTTCGTCCGACCGCGGATGGAGGCCTATCGGGCCGAGTCCGCGGCGATCATGGAAATCCTGCGCAGCGTGACTCCAATCATCGAGAAGGTTTCGGTGGACGAGGCGTATCTCGACCTCAGCGCCTCGTTCGCGGATTTTGGAGAGGTCGACATGGCGTTGAGTGCCGCGGTGCCGGTGGCGCAGGAGATCAAGGAACGCATCGCCCGCGAACGCCAGTTGACGGCCAGCATTGGCGTCGCCTCGAACAAATTTCTGGCCAAGCTCGGGAGCGATTTCCACAAGCCCGATGGACTCACGCTGATCCGCGATGAGGAAAAGGTGGAGTTTCTCCGGCCGCTTTCCGTGCGGTCGATTCACGGGGTCGGGCCGGTGACGGCGGAGGCGCTGGAGCGAAAAGGCCTGCGGACGATCGGCGATTTGCAAACGACGGTGATCGACCTCCACGCGATCGTCGGTTCATTCGCGGAGAGCCTGAAACGGCGGGCCTTTGGCGATGACGATCGCGCGGTCGATACCGATGACGAGCGCAAGAGCATCAGCGCGGAGAACACATTTTTGGAGGACACGGACGACCGACCGACCCTCCGGTCCGTGCTCAAAGAAATGGCGTCGGATGTCGCCCAGACTTTGGAGAAACACGGCCTCGGTGCGCGAACGGTGCAGGTCAAGGTGCGCTACAGCGATTTCACGACGCTGACCCGGCAGGTGCGGCTGGAAGATCCGGTAACTTCGGCCGCGGCGATCTATCGGCTGGCGCAGTTTCTTCTCGCTCGCGATCGGTTGGTGAAAAGTCCGTTGCGGCTGATCGGGGTCGGTGTTTCCACGCTCGTCTCGCCGCGCCGGCATCAACTTTTGTTGCCGATCTAAAACGGGGGGACTAACCGCCGGCGCTGCCTTCGCCGCCGGGTTTGGTCATCGCGAAAGGATCGAGCGCCTTGGCGAGTTCGTCCTCGGGCAGGATCTGTTTTTCGCGGCAGATTTCGCGGACGGTTTTGCCGGTCTTGGCGCTTTCCTTGGCGATCTCGGCGGCTTTGTCGTAGCCGATGATCGGCGCGAGGCTGGTGACCATGGCCATCGAATATTCCACCAGCTCGTTGCAGCGTGGGATGTTGGCTTGGATGCCTTCGATGCACTTTTCGCGAAAAACATTGGCGACGTTGGTGAGGAGGTTGACCGATTCGAGGATGGAATGCGCGAGGACGGGCATCATGACGTTGAGTTCGAAATTGCCGTTTGCGGCGGCCCAAGTGACGGTGGTGTCGTTGCCGATCACGCGGGCGCAGACCTGCATGACGCTTTCGCAAATCACCGGGTTGACTTTGCCAGGCATGATCGAGCTGCCGGGCTGGGTTTCCGGGAGGAGGATTTCGCCGATGCCGCAGCGCGGGCCGCTGCCGAGCCAGCGGATGTCGTTGGCGATTTTGAAAAGCGAGACGGCGATGGTCTTGAGTTGGCCGCTGGCCTGCACCAGGCCGTCCTTGGCGGCCTGTGCTTCGAAGTGGTTGCGCGCTTCGCGGAAGGCGATGCCGGTCTGATTCCAAAGGTGCCGCATGACGATGCCGGGGAAGTCGGGATGGCAATTCAGTCCGGTGCCGACGGCGGTGCCGCCGAGGGGGAGTTCTTCGATCGCGGCGAGGGCGTTCCCGGCGCGGAGTTTGGCGTATTCGATCTGCTTGGCGTAGCCGCCGAATTCCTGGCCGAGCCGCACGGGCGTGGCGTCCATGAGATGGGTGCGGCCGATCTTGATGACGTCCCAAAACTCCAGCGACTTAGCGTCAAGCGCGAGGTGAAGGCCGTCGAGCGTGGGCAGAAGATGGCGGCGGATGCGCTCGCCGACGGCGACGTGGATTGCGGTCGGGATGATGTCGTTGCTCGACTGGCCCATGTTCACGTGATCGTTGGGATGCACGGGTTGTTTGCTGCCGACGGGCTCGCCGGCGAGCTGGGAGCAGCGATTGCTGATCACCTCGTTGATGTTCATGTTCGTCGAGGTGCCGCTGCCGGTCTGGTAAATGTCCACCGGGAAATGCTCGTCAAGTTTACCTTCGATGATTTCCTGGGTGGCAAGTTCGATCAGGGCCACACGTTCGGCGCTGAGGCGGCCGAGTTCGTGGTTGGCTTCGGCGCAGGCCCATTTGATGAGGCCGAGGGCGCGAATGAATTCACGGCCAAAGCGCTGGCCGGAGATGGGGAAATTGAGGACGGCGCGCTGGGTCGAGGCGCCGTAGAGGGCGTCTTCAGGCACTTCCATCGTGCCCATGGAGTCTTTTTCGATGCGGGTGGAGGACATCCCGCAGCTTGTACAAAGCGTGCTCGGCTTGGAAGCGCGATGTCTCGGAACCTCTCCCTCCTTCTCCTTCTGCCCCACTGATCGAAGCGGGCGGAAGGCGGGACCTAGTGGCGGGGGTGACCGTTTTTGGAATGCCCGTTCGTCCCCTTCGCGTGGCCGTTGGCTGTCTTGTAGAACTTCGTGACGAACATCGGCGGGAGATTCTGCAGGCAGTACTCCGACTCGACGCGCGGGAAGTGGCGGCAATGGCCAACGAGTTCGTTCGTCACCTGGTAGATGATGAACGCGGAACTGTCGTGCGGCGCGAGGGCGTCGTAGGTGTTGCGGAGCAGTTCGCGCTTTTTCTCCGGCTCCAGGATGCTGAAGGGGATGCCGGACACGACGTAATCGCAGTGGGTGTGGCCGCGTTTCACCAACTCCTGGGCGAGCAGGGCGGCGTCGCTGTTGAGGATGGTCACCCGGCGATCGTCGCGGAACTGTTCGGAGAGATGCTGCGCGAGTTCGGGGTCGAGTTCGAAGAGGATGATCTGCGACTCGGGATGCATCTGGCGGACGATTTCCCGCGTGTGGCAGCCTTCGCCGGGACCGTATTCGACGATGACCCGCGGTTGGCTGAGTTCCATCTTGCCCGCGACCCGCCGGATCAAGGCCCGAGAGCTGGGAATAATAGACGCGACCTGAAAGGGCCGTTGCAGGAATCGCTTTAGAAAAATGGCGCTCATGAGGGTGCCGGGAAAGAAAGGCGCGACTATCCGCGCCACGCTGCGGATTGTCCAGCGTCGGCATGCGGTCTCCGCAAAAACGCGCAGACTTCGGCGTTGACACAGGGGCATGAAATCGACAGGCTCCGGCGAACTCTGGTAAAAACGTGGAAATTACAAAAAACACCGATCCGATGGCTCAAACGCCGCAGCCTCATAACCTGATGACTGTGAAGGAAACCGCCGAGTACCTGCGGATTCCTCTACCCACCGTGTATTATCTCGTGCAGCGCGGACAACTTCCCGCGATTCAGATCGGCGGACGCTGGCGGGTGAAAAAGGACGCGCTGGATCGCGATGTGTTACGGGCGGAGGAGCAGGGGCAGCCAACGGTGCTGGTGGTCGATGACGACGAGGCGCTCCAGAGCATGTTCAAGCTTTTCCTCAAGAAGGCCAATTTCAGCCGGTTGGTGGTCGGGACGGGCAAGGAAGCGATGGCGGCGTTGCAGAAACAGAAGTTCGATTTTTGTTTCCTCGACCTGCAATTGCCGGACACGACGGGCGACGAAATTTACAAGTTTGCGAAGGAGATCGATCCGAATCTGCCCATCGCCATCATCACGGGGTATCCTGACAGCCAGATGCTCGACAACATTCTGAAGTTTGGCCCGGTGACGGTTTTAAAAAAGCCGCTGCAAGTCGAGCAACTGAATCAAACACTTCGCATCCTCGGTCACAAAGCGACCAAGGCGGCGTAGTTTTCCCTAAAGCGCGGGGCGCGCTTGATGCCACTCGGTGGACTGCTCGTAGGCGTGGGCGATTTGCAGGAGTTGGGCTTCGGCAAAAGGTTTGCCGAGCAGTTGGAGCCCGATCGGCAGTTGCTGACCATCCATCTGCGCGAAGCCGCAGGGGATGGAGATGCCGCAAATCCCGGCGAGGTTGGCCGCGATGGTGAAGATGTCGGCGAGATACATTTTCAGCGGATCGTCGCTGCGATCGCCCGCCTTGAAGGCCGGTTCGGGTGAGGTCGGTCCGATGATGGCGTCGCACTTTTCGAAGGCGCGCGTAAAGTCGCCGCGGATGAGCGTGCGGACTTTTTGGGCGCGCAGATAAAAGGCGTCGTAGTAGCCGCTGCTCAGAACGTAGGTGCCGAGGATGATGCGGCGTTTCACTTCCGGCCCGAATCCCTCTTCCCGCGTGCGTCCGTAGTGATCGAGCAGGTTGCTTGCATCCGCCGCGCGATGGCCGTAACGGACGCCGTCGAAACGCGCGAGGTTGGCCGAAGCTTCGGCGGTGGCGATGATGTAATAAACGCCGACCGCGTGCTCGGTATTGGGCAGCGAGACTGCGACGATCTCCGCGCCGAGCGATTCGTAGTGTTTGATCGCGGCACGCACCGCGGCATCGACCTGCGGATCGACGCCTTCGATGAAATATTCACGCGGCATGCCGAGTCGCACGCCTTTCAAATCGCGCCCGAGCCCGGCGGTGTAATCCGGCACTGGCTCGTCAAGACTGGTCGAATCTTGGGGATCCCGTCCGGAAATCGCATTCAGCAGGAGTGCGGAGTCGTGGACCGATTTGGTGAACGGACCGATCTGATCGAGCGATGAGGCGAAAGCGATGAGACCGAAGCGCGAAACGCGGCCGTAGGTCGGTTTCAGGCCGACGCAGCCGCAGAGCGCTGCGGGTTGGCGGATCGAACCGCCGGTGTCCGAACCGAGCGCGGCAAAGGCTTCATCCGCGGCGACGACCGCGGCGGAGCCGCCGCTCGAGCCGCCGGGAATGCGGGCCGTGTCCCACGGATTGCGGGTGTGGCCGAAGGCGGAATTCTCCGTCGAACTGCCCATCGCGAACTCATCGAGATTGCAGCGTCCGAAAGGAATCGCGCCCGCCGCGCGCAGTTTGCGAATGACGGTCGCATCGTAGTTCGCGCGGTAACCTTGCAGAATTTTCGAGGCCGCGGTGCAAGGTTCGCCGGTGACGTTGATCACGTCCTTGATGGCGATCGGCACGCCGCCGAGCGGCAGTGAAACGTCGGCGTTTTCGGCGAGCTGCAGCGCGGCGTCAAAATCGCGTGAGAGATAGCCGTGGATTGCGGGATCGACTTGCGTGATGCGCGCCTCCAAGCCGCGCAAAACCTCGACGGGCGAGACTTCTTTGCTACGCAGCTTCTTCTGCAAATCGGCGACGGAAAGAGCGGTCAAGTCCATGCGTTATTCGATGACCTTCGGCACGATGAAGAGCTGGTTGGCGCTGCGCGGCGCATTGGCCAGCGCGTCTTCCGCGGTGAACCAATCGCGCGGCGCGTCCTCGCGGAAGACGTTGAAAATGGCGTTGGCGTGGGCGGTCGGCTCGACGCCGCTCACATCGACCTGCTCGAGCTTTTCGACATAGGCGAGCACTTGCGAAAGCTGGGCCTGAAATTTGGCGATTTCCGCTTCGCTCAAATGCAGACGGGCGAGTTGCGCAGTGTAACGGACATCAAAAACGGCACTCATAGGGAAGCGGTAGTAGAAAGGGCGTGTGCCCGGCGTTCAACGCGAATGTGCGCCGCCCGGCGCCGAATCGTCACGGCCGCGTGACCGTGTAGTAAAACCAATAGACCAGGCCGGAGAAGGTGAGCAGGAGGACGAAAAACAGCAGCCGCCCGCGGCGCCGCTCGGAGCGGAGGCGGGGCCTGGCGTGCACGCCGACGTTGAGTTGCTCGTTGTAACGCCGATCCGGAAGGGCGACGCGGGAGCCCGGGCGCGCGTCGGTGCGACTGGCGCGATTGATCAGCTCCTCGCGGCGGCGCTGCTGCATTTCCTTCGCGCGTTGGGGCGCGTCCTGGATGACTTGTTGCTGCCGCGCGATTTCGGCTTCGAGCTTGGCCTGGGTCTCGGCGAGGGCGCGCGCTTTTGCGTCGAGCGGACTCGGTGGAACGGGTGGTTTCCCTGAGAGGCGACGTTTCGGAATCATGCCCGCCTAGCGGTTAAAAACGGCGACGAGGACGATGATGAGGAGCACGCCCAGCCCGAAAAGCGGCAGCGTGAAAGCGAAGCCCGCCTTGAGCCAGTAAATGAAATCCTTTTGCTCCGTGGCCGTGTAATCCATCTGGTACCCGACGCTCGCGGCGACCGGATCACTGCCGTCGGTGTCCTTGGCCGGGCTGATTTTCGGCAACGACCGGGCGTATTCCGCGCGGGCATCATCCACCGCGCTCAGGGCCTTGGTCAGTTCCTTGTTGATGTCGAGTCCTTCCCACGCCTTGGGGTTGAGGACGTCGAGCGCTTCGAGGTGGTTGTTGAAAGAATCATGGATGGCGTTGAGCAATTCGACGCGTTTGCTGGCGTCGTAATTTTCCCGTTCGAGCACGACGATCGCGCGGGTGAACTTCTCGATCATCTCCGCCTTGCCGGCCTGCAATTGCTCTTGGCGGCGGCTCAGTTCCTCGAGTTCGCGTTTCTGTTTTTCGATCGCCTCCTGCTGGCGCTTGAGCGAGAGAAGCTGCTCCTGCGCCTTCTGCACCTGGTTGTCGAGGTGCTCTCCAGCGAGCGAATCGTCTTCGGGGAGATCGAGGAATTGGTCGTCGGAGCGGGTGCGTTCAGCCATGAATCGCGAGGGTAGGGGCGGCGCGTCAGATTTCCAGATTTTTCACGCGCCGCATCGCAATGAGCAGTGGAAAAAACAGGACCGCCGCGCTGAGCACGACCGCGAGGATGTAGGGCGCGCTATCGGGCAGCGGCCATGCGATTTTCACGACCCGGCGGAGGTCTGGCAGCGCGGCGAGGGTCACAAAAAGTGTGATGTAAAGAAAACTGGCCACGAGGCAAAGGGTGCCGCCAAACCCGCTCACGATCTTGCTCGGATTGTCTTCCTTGAAG
>JBBQIZ010000083.1:0-16988 GCA_038325425.1 Chthoniobacterales bacterium | reverse complement strand
GTGTGAAAGGGTGGCCGCGGCGACGAGCGCGGCGTCCTGGATGCGCACGCCGTGGTGGACTTCGTAGCGTTCCTTCAGCCCGCGCAGGATGGCGATGGAGTCCTCGACGCTCGGTTCATCGACCTGCACGGGCTGGAAGCGGCGCTCCAGCGCGGCGTCCTTCTCGATGTATTTGCGATACTCGTCGAGGGTGGTCGCGCCGATGGTGCGCAGTTCACCGCGCGCGAGCTGCGGCTTGAGCATGTTGCTCGCATCAACCGCGCCTTCGCTCGCGCCCGCGCCGACGATGGTGTGGAGCTCGTCGATGAAGAGGATGATCTCGCCCTGCGAGTCGGTGACTTCTTTCAGGAAGGCCTTCAGCCGGTCCTCGAATTCGCCGCGGAATTTCGCGCCAGCGATCATCGAGCCGATGTCCATCGAGATGAGCTTTTTGTTTTTCAACGACTCCGGCACGTCCCCGCTGACGATGCGCCGCGCGAGTCCTTCGACGATCGCCGTCTTGCCCACGCCGGGTTCGCCGATGAGCACGGGGTTGTTTTTTGTCCGGCGCGAGAGGACTTGCATGACGCGGCGGATTTCGTCGTCGCGACCGATCACGGGATCGATCTTGCCCTTCTTCGCGAGCGCGGTGAGGTCGCGCCCGTACTTTTCCAGCGTCTGATATTTGCCCTCGGGATGCTGATCGGTGACGCGCTGCGAGCCGCGCACCTGCTGGAGCGCTTTCATCAATTTGTCGCGCGTCACGCCGCTCTTGCGCAGCATCTGGCCGAGCGCGGACGCGGACTCGGAGACCGCGAGCAGGTAGTGTTCGGCGCTGAGGTATTCGTCTTTCAGCTTGGCCATCTCCTTCTCGGCCGTCTCGATGGTCTGCGAGAGATCGCGGCCGAGCGTCAATTGTCCGCCTTGCACCGAGTGTCGGCGCGAGAGGTCGAGGTGGAGGAAGTCTTCGAGCGTCTTCGAAGCGACGCCCATCTTGTCGAGCAGCGGACGGGTGACGCCATCGCTTTGCTCGAGCAGGGCGAGGAGGAAATGTTCGTTGCTGATTTCGGGGTGGCCGGCTTTGGAGGCAGCATCCTGCGCGGCTTGCAGGGCTTCCTGCATTTTTTGGGTGAATCGGTCGATACGCATAAGGGGTGTAAGAAAGTGTATTCCTTCCTGAGCAGGAGGCTGTCCGCATCTTGTCCAGAAGCGAGCCGCATTTGTCCGGGTCAGCGTGACGCGAAAGGGTGAAAGTTTTTTTACGAAGTCGACATTTTGTCCCGTCTGGCGAGCGGGCGGGATGCGATAAAGTTCGTTATATGAACAGCAGCATCTTTTACATCATCGGAGTCATCGTCGTCGTCGTCGTCATCCTCAAGTTAGTCGGTCTTTGGTAGGCGCGAGCCAAGCCTCAGCTTCCGCGGAAAAAGCGGCCGTCGAACCTCCCGACAAGCAACCCCGACAGCCGGGGCGGGCACCGATCTGGGCGCCGCTCCGACCGGCCAGGTCCTGCGCTTGAACGGCGGCGAGACCGTCCACGGCTGAAGCCAGTTCGGCGAGAGCGGCAGTATTTCATTGAGCGGCCACGCGGGCCGGGCGCGAGCTTGCTCCCGGGCGGGGTCTGCTGCCACAACGACGGCGCTCCCATGATTTCTCCTCTCTCGCTTCGATGTCTCGGCGTGGTCCTCCTCCCGGTGCTGCTGGCCGCGCCTTTGGCGCGGGCCGGCGAAACTGGCGTCGCGAAAGCCACGGTCGCGCCCGCCGCGTCCGCCGTCTTTAGCTACGACCTCGAGGAGCGGCTTCGCTTCGAGGCGCGCAGCAACAACCGCGACTTCAACGACGCGCTGAACGACGCCACCGACGACTCCTGGCTGCTCAGCCGGTTCCGCCTCGGCGTGACGTTCCAGCCCACGTCGTGGCTCAAGCTTTACGGCCAGGTCCAGGACACCCAGGAGTGGAACTCCGAGCGTCCCAACGTCCCCGGCGTCGGCGGGACTGAAGGTGGCGACTTCGACCTGCGCCTGGCCTCTGTCGAGATCGGCGACGTTTCCCGCTTCCCGGTGCGCTTCACCGTCGGTCGCCTCTTGCTGGATTACGGCGATGCCCGCCTCGTCGCCGACCCCAAATGGGGCAACTTCGGCCGCACCTTCGACGGCGTGAAACTCCACTATGCGAGCGAGCGGGTCGGTTTCATCGACGCGTGGGCCGCGCGGCCCGTGCAGATCAAGGAGGAAGTCATCAACGACAGCGACCGCGCCGACCATTTCTTCGGCCTCTACGCCGGGCTCGCCTTCCTCTCCTTTCAGACCACGGACTTCTACGTCCTGTATCGCGACAAAGGCGACAACCAGCCCGACCTCGACCCCATCAACTCGCTCGATCCGCGCGGCTCCTGGAACGGCCCCGCCCAGCGCATCACCACCATCGGCACCCGCTGGAAATCGAACAAGGACGCGCTCGGCCCGTGGGACTACACGCTGGAGCTTGCCGGGCAATTCGGCGAAGTCTGGACCGGCGACCGCAGCACCCCGCGGCTCGATCACCGCGCCTTCG
This sequence comes from Chthoniobacterales bacterium, assembly GCA_038325425.1. Classification (GTDB taxonomy): domain Bacteria; phylum Verrucomicrobiota; class Verrucomicrobiia; order Chthoniobacterales; family Chthoniobacteraceae; genus Chthoniobacter. The sequence continues at coordinate 14,456 of JBBQIZ010000083.1, read as the reverse complement.
CCGGGGTCGTCAATGCCGGCTACACCTTCGATGCCCCGGGGAAACCCCGGATCGGCCTCGAATACGCCTACGCCAGCGGCGACCGCAATCCCGACGACACCCGCAGCCAGTCCTTCCAAAACCTCTTCCCCTCGAACCACGCGCACTACGGCTTCATGGATGAATTCGGCTGGCGCAATCTGCACGACGCCCGCATTTCGCTCCGCGTGCAGCCCGCCCGCACCGTCACCGTCACGCTCGACTACCACGCGCTCTGGCTCGCCGACACGCGCGACTACTGGTACCGCAGCAACGGCTTCTCCACCCTCCGCACCCGCACCCCGGACGGTCGCGACATCCGCCGCCTCGGCGCCGATTCCTTTGCCGGCCAGGAACTCGACCTCACGCTCGTTTGGAAGCCGCACAAACGGCTCAGCTTCCTCGTCGGCTACAGCCATTTCTTCGCCGGCGATTATCTGCGCGACACCGGCCCCTCCGACGACGCCGACTTCGGCTACGTGCAGGGGACGCTCTCATTGTAAAGCCGCCGCGCCGGCATGGACCTCTCTCCCGACCCATTGGACGCGGGCGCCAAAACCCGGCGCATGCGCGAACTCGCCACGCTCTTCCTCAAGCTCGGCACCACCGCTTTCGGCGGACCCGCCGCCCATGTCGCCCTGATGGAGGAGGAAATCGTGCGGCGGCGGCGCTGGCTGACCGCCGAGGAATTTCTCGACCTCGTCGGCGCGACCAATCTCATCCCCGGCCCGAACTCCACCGAACTCGCCATCCACATCGGCCACCGGCGCGCGGGCTGGCCCGGCCTGCTCATCGCGGGCGCGGCCTTCATCCTGCCGGCCACGCTCATCGTCACCGCCATCGCGTGGGCCTACGTGCGTTTCGGCAAACTCCCCGCGATCGAAGGCGTCCTTTACGGCGTCAAACCCGTCATCATCGCGATCATCCTCCGCGCGCTCTGGACGCTCGGCCGCACCGCGCTGAAGACCTGGCTTCTCGCCGCCATCGCGCTCCTCGCCGTCGCGCTGAATATCGCGGGCGTCCATGAACTCGGCGTCCTCTTCGGCGCCGGCGCGGTCGTTGCCGCGCTCCACGTCGCGCGCCGCCGCCCGCCCCATCTCCCATCTGCTCCCGTGCTGGGCAGCGCCGCCCCGCTCCTGTCGCTCGCCACCGTCGCCGGAGCCGCGAGCGCTGTGCCCTTCGGCCTCGGGCCGCTCTTCCTCTTCTTTTTGAAAGTCGGCGCCGTGCTCTTCGGCAGCGGTTACGTCCTGCTCGCCTTCCTCCGCGCCGATCTCGTCGAACGCTGGCAGTGGCTCAGCGAAGCGCAACTCCTCGACGCCATCGCCGTCGGGCAGATCACCCCCGGCCCCGTCTTCACCACCGCCACCTTCATCGGCTATCTGCTCGCCGGACTCCCCGGCGCGGGCGTCGCCACCATCGGCATCTTCCTGCCCGCCTTTTTTTTCGTTGCGATCAGCGGCCCGCTCATCCCGCGCCTGCGCCGTTCGCCCGTGGCTGGGGCCTTTCTCGATGGCCTCAACGTCGCCTCGCTCGCCCTCATGGCCGTCGTCACCGCCCAACTCGCCCGCGCCGCGCTCATCGACCCGCTGACCATCGCTCTCGCCGTCCTCAGCGGCGCGCTCGTCCTTTGGGGGCGGATCAATTCTACCTGGCTCGTCCTCGCCGCCGCCCTCATCGGCGCCGCGGCCACGCTCCTGCCATAGCCCGGCGGGGAGGAGGCCGCCGCCCCCGCGCTTTCCGGGTGGGCACAAAGAAGGCCGGGCGGATTGCTCCGCCCGGCCTCACTCAAACTTATGGGGACGCGGTTGATGATGCGGGCATCACCTTCCGTCGCGTAATGCACGCTGACCGGCACGCCGACTTTGATCCGTTGCGGACCTGGTCTGCGGTCAGGGTCTTGCCCGAATTGGAAACGTAGGTGGCCGACTTGCCGTAGCGATAGTTCACCGGGCCGGAGGATTCCTTCACGATGAACGTGCCCTGACCGCCAACACTCGGGGATGGAGCAGAAATATCCGGGGATATTTCCGGTCTATCCGCGGATAGACCCCCAATATCCGCGGCTAAACGCCCCGAAAACCGGGAAATTGGGCCCCATCCGCGGCCCCCACCCCCAACGTGTCGTTCTGCGGCGCTCCCGGACCCTCGATGGCGAACGAAGGGCGCAGCAGGGCCGCCAGCCGTTCGAGCAACGCCACCTCCGTTTCCTCAATGCGTCCCGGCGCGAAATCGAAGTGACAAATCGAACCGTACATTCTTCCCATTTCATCGAGCAACGGAACCCCGCAGTAGCGTTGGAGGATTTCGCGTTTGGGGTGGTCTTGGACCCGCTCATCGGCCCCCGAGTCGTCCATGATGAACGGCCCGTGGAGATCCCGCACGAAGACGCAATACGAGGATTCGATCGGGACGTCCTCGCAGTGGTCGGCCTCGGGGTTCTCGCGATCGTAAAAGGTGATCCGATGGAGGGTCGGCCCGTCGAATTTGTACAGGGAAGTGAAGCGATGCGCGGTCAGGGAATTCAGATACTGGACGGCGCCGCGCACCCCGCGGGTCGCCAAAACCGTCTTGAGCTGGGCAAAGCGGTTTCCCGGCGGATTGACCCTCAACAGCCGCTCGGCCCATTCCGCTCCGCCGCGCGTAGCGGTTTTCTCCTGGAACGGGAACAGCATCGTCATCACGACCCCGATGCCCGTCGCGTCATAAAAAACGACCACCGTTTCCTCGACGATGAGTTCGCCGGCGCGCTGAATCGCTTCCTCGATCGAGGAAACCGTCTCCGACCACTCCACCCCCCGAAATTGCAGGATGTATTCCGCGTCCACTTTGACGCACCTAATATCGAGCCGGCCAGAGGTGGAAGGCATGGGGTGCACGGTGGGTGGGTCAGCACTCCCTGTCAATCGACGATCCGGGAGGCGGCGGGCCCGCGCTGCCGGAGGGTTGATAGGAGATGAACCCCGGGGATGCCTTTGGCCGCCAACGGCACACCCGGGATCACCGACCGACCGATGACCTCCGCCCCGGTTGGGCGGAGGTCTTTACCGGTCGGAGAATTTACCGGTTCACGTCGGCCCGCGCGCCGCGGCTTCCGATGGAATGGCCGGCGGTGCCACCGGTGGAAGTTCCGCCGGGCGACTCTGCGGGATTCTGGCTGTGGGAAGTGGTGCAGGCCGAGACCGTCATGAGGGCGAGGCCGGCGAGGATGAGACGAACGGTATTCATAATGTCCCCTCAATCGGCTGCCGCTGCCGTGCTGGCTGTGTGGCAGAGCTTCCCGCGCCGCCGCCAGTGCTACGCGGCCGGACTCAGCGAACTGCGGAGCAACGCGCAAATGTGTTCGCGATGCGGGGGGCTATCGATCATGTGATCGGCCAGACGCACCAAGGCGATATCCAAAGTGGGCGCTTCCACGGCGAGTCCACCGTAGCGGAGTTGCACAAAACCATTTGCTTCCTCGACCTCGAGCGGGCCGTCCCCGCACTTTTCGAGATCGCGCAATAAACGCTCGATGGCTTCACAGACCGGATCACGCCCGGGAGTGGGGGAAGTTTCCATGGGGCGATGTTCGAAGCGGAATATCTGCGCCGTCAATCCGAAACACTGCCCCCGCGGGCCGGGTGGAATGCGGCGCCTACCTACGCAGAGCATCGCGGTGGCGGCGACGGTGCGGGTCTTCGCGAACGATGACTGCCCGGCGGAACTGATCCCCGTCGGCGAGCGGCGGGCGGTTCCGATTTTTCGGGGAAGGTGTGGGGCTCCGGGCGGGCAGCGGACGGAAAGGCGAAACTTTTCCCGCCCGGCGTGTTTTGAAGCGCGAACCGGACGCTCCCTGAGGCAGACGCAGAGCCGTGGAGCCGATTTCCATCGGCACGCGCTTGCCCCGCACCGGGCCGCTCTTTATATCCGTCCGCCTCCTCCCGCTGAATGAACATCGTCTCCCTCTCGCTCCGCCGCCCGCTCACCGTCCTCGTGCTGGTGCTCGCGGCGTGCCTGGGCGGATGGCTGGCGATCGAGAAGATGTCGCGGGACATTTTTCCACCGCTGAATGTGCCGACGATCTATGTGGCGCAGCCGTATGGCGGGATGGATCCGGCGCAGATGGAGGGCTACCTGACCTACCGTTACGAGTATCATTTCCTCTACATCAGCGGGATCGAGCACGTGGAGTCGAAGTCGATCCAGGGGGCGTCGATCATGAAGCTGCAGTTTCATCCGGGGACGGATATGTCGCAGGCGATGTCGGAGACGGTGGCGCAGGTGAACCGGTCGCGGGCCTTCATGCCGCCGGGGACGGTGGCGCCGTTTATCATGCGCTTCGATGCGGGAAGCGTGGCCGTGGGCTATCTGGTCTTCTCGACCGACGATCCGGACATCACGCTCAACCAGATGCAGGATCAGGCGCTGAACCGCGTGCGGCCGGCCTTTGCGACGCTGCCGGGGGTGTCGGCGCCGCCGCCGTTTGGCGGGAGCTCGCGGGCGGTGGTGGTGAGTGTGAACCCGGACCGGATGAAGGCGCTGAATCTTTCGCCGGATGACATCGTGCAGGCGCTCTCGAAGGGGAACGTGATCAGCCCCTCGGGGAATATGAATCTCAATGGGAAGTATCCGATCGTGCCGGTGAATGCGATCCCGGCGAACCCGAAGGATCTGGAAGCGGTGCCGATCAAGCGGGCCGGCGGGGCGACGGTCTTTGTGCGCGATGTGGCGACGGTGCGGGACGCGGCGGATGTGACGACGGCCTACGCGCTGGCGAATGGGAAACGCTCGGTCTATCTGCCGGTCACGAAGCGGGCGGAGGCTTCGACGCTGGCGGTCGTGGATCTGGTGCGGGCGAACATCCCGGAGTTTCAGAAGCTGCTGCCGGACGGGATCAAGGTGAGCTATTCCTTCGATCAATCGCCGGTGGTGAACCGTTCGATCAATGACCTGCTCAAGGAGGGCGCGCTGGGTGCCGTCCTGACGGGGCTGATGGTGCTGCTCTTCCTGCGCGACTGGCGCAGCTCTTTCATCGTGGTGATCAATATCCCGCTGTCGCTGCTCGCGGCGGTGTTCGCGCTGTGGGTGAGCGGGCAGAACATTCATCTGATGACGCTCGGCGGGCTGGCGCTGGCGGTCGGCATCCTCGTCGATGAGGCGACGGTGGCGGTGGAGAATATCCACGCGCACCTGGCGCGCGGCAGCACGCTGGCGCGGGCGGCGCTCGAGGGCACGAAGGAGACGGCGCTGCCGCGGTTGCTGGCGATGTTGTGCGTGCTCGCGGTGTTTATCCCGGCCTTTTTCATGGAAGGCTCGGCGAAGGCGCTCTTCGTGCCGCTCGCGCTGGCGGTGGGTTTTTCGATGATGGCGTCGTTCATCCTCTCGAGCACGCTGGTGCCGATCCTGACGGTGTGGCTGCTGCGCGGGCATGTCGCCGAACTTCATGAGGCGTCGCTCATCGCGAAGCTGCAGCGCGGCTACGGGGCGTTTCTGCGCGGGGTGGTGGCCGCGCGCTGGGTGCTGGTCGGGGTGTATCTGATCGTGGCGTTTGCCGCGCTGTGGCTGATCGGCAGCCAGCTCGGCGTGGAGATTTTTCCGAAGACGGATTCGGGCCAGTTCGCGCTGCGTTTCCGCGCGCCGGCGGGGACGCAGGTCGCGACGACGGAGAAGATCGCACAGCAGATTCTGGCGACGATCGCGCGGGAAGCCGGCGGCGACGAGAAGCTCGAGGTGAGCATCGGCATGGTCGGCGTGCATAACGCGAGTTTCCCGGTGAACCTCGTGCATCTCTGGAACGGCGGACCGGAGGAAGGCTGGCTGGCGGTGCAGCTCGCGCGCGGCAGCACGGGCGGGATCGAGAGTTTCAAGGAGCGGCTGCGCGCGGTCTTTGCGAAGGAACTGCCGGACGTGCGGCTTTCCTTCGAGCCGCAGGATATCGTGACGCGGGTGATGAGCTTTGGCTCGCCGACGCCGATCGAAGTGGCGATCAGCGCGCCGACACTGGCGACCGGGAAGGATTACGCGGCGAGGCTGCTCGAGCGGCTGAATGCGCTGCCCTTCATCCGCGATGCGCAGGTCGCGCAGAACCTGGATTTCCCGAGCGTCGCGGTGAACATCGATCGGGAGCGCGCGGGCATGATGGGCGTGACGGTGGAGGATATTACGCGGTCGCTGGTCGCGGCGACGACGTCGAGCCGCTTCACCGTGGCGAACTTCTGGGCGGACCCGGGGAGCGGCATCAGCTTCAACGTGCAGGTGCAGATTCCGGAGGAGCGCACGCAGACGATCGAGGATTTGAAGAACGTGCCGGTCAGCGCCGAGAGCGGCGCGACGGTGCTGCTGCGCAACGTCGCGAAGATCACCGAAGGGACGGCGGTCGGCACGTACGAGCGCTACAACATGGCGCGCATCGTGAGCATCACGGCGAACATTCACGGGATCGATCTCGGCGCGGCGACGCGCGAAATCCGCGCGGTGATCGCCGATGTGAATTTGCAGGCCGACGGCAAAACGAAGGTCGATGTGCGCGGGCAGGTCGTGCCGTTGGAACAACTGATGAACGGCTTCCGCTCCGGCCTGGTGATCGCGGTGATCGTGGTCTTCCTGCTGCTCAGCGCGAATTTCCAATCCTTCCGGCTCGCGCTGGCGGTCGTCTCCACGGTGCCGGCGGTGCTCGCCGGCGTGGCGCTGATGCTCTGGATCACCGGCACGACGCTGAACATCCAATCGGCGATCGGCGCGATCATGGCGATTGGCGTGGCGGTGGCGAACGCGATCCTGCTCGTGACCTTTGCGGAACGCTCGCATCTCGCCGGCTCCGATGCAGTGGAAGCGGCGGTCGATGGCGCGGTGAGCCGTTTGCGGCCGATCCTGATGACCAGCTTCGCGATGATCGCCGGCATGCTGCCGATGGCGCTCGGGCTGGGTGAAGGCGGGGAGCAGATCGCGCCGCTGGGCCGCGCGGTGATCGGCGGCCTCGGCGCCGCGACGCTGGCCACGCTCTTCGTCCTGCCCGCGGTCTTCGCCATCGTGCGCCACCGCTCCAGCCGGCTTTCCGTTTCCCTCGACCCCGACGACCCGGAGAGCGGGCAATTCGTGTCGCCTGTGATCCGCTAGATTCCCCTATGAAATCCGTGTCCTTCCTCAGTCTCACGCTCGCGCTGGCCACGACGGTCGTGGCCGCGGAGCCGCCCAAGATCCCGGCCATCAGCCCGACGCGCGGCTCGATCACGCGCTACGTCACGCTGCCCGGAACGATCCGCGCCAACCAGCAGGCGACGCTCTACGCGAAGGTGCCGGGTTATCTAAAATCGCTCGACGTGGACAAGGGCGACACCGTGAAAGCGGACCAGCCGCTCGGCGAAATCGAGGTGCCGGAACTGGCGTCGGATCTCGCGAAATTCGAGGCCGAGGTGAAGGTCGCGGACATCGACTTTGAGCGCGTGAGCAACGCGGCGAAGAAGGCGCCGGACCTGGTCACGCCGCAGTCGTTGAGCGAAGCCGAAGGCAAACGCAAGGTCGCCCGCGCGCGGCTGGAGCAGACGACGACGCTGATGAAATACAGCCGCATCGCCGCGCCGTTTGCGGGCGTGATCACGCAGCGCTTCGTCGATCCGGGCGCGTTCATCCCGGTGCCGACGAGCGGCGCAGCGCAGACCGCGGCGATCGTGACGATCGCGGATTTTCACACCATCCGCGTGCAGGTCGCGGTGCCCGAACTGGAGGCGTCGCTCGTGGACAAAGGCGATCCGGTGAAGTTCAGCGTGGAAGGGCTGCCGGGCAAAACGTTCGAGGCCAAGGTGAGCCGCATCAGCTACGCGCTCGACGAGGCCACGCGCACGATGCTCATCGAAGCCGACGCGCCGAACACCGACCTGACGCTGCGTCCCGGCATGTACACCACCGCGAAGATCGGCGTGGAGACGAAGACCGACGCGCTGCTCGTCCCCGTCGAGGCGCTGGTCATGGAAAAGACGAACGCATTTCTTTTCCTCGTCGCCGACGGCAAGGCGAAGAAAACCGCGGTGAAGCTCGGCTTCAACGACGGCTCGAAGGCCGAGATTGCCAGCGGCGCGACGGAGCAGGATCGTGTGCTCCTCGTCGGCAAAATGACGCTCACCGACGGCCAGCCCGTCAATCCCCATGACGCCCCATGAACATCCGCCCTCTCGCGCTTTGCGCACTGCTCGCCACGGCCGCTCCATTGAGCGCCGGTGATTCGGTCAAGGAGGCCGAACGTGGCCGCGCTCGGCCGATCGATCTGGCGACCGCGTTACGGCTGGCGGGTGCGCAGAATGTGGAAGTGAAGCTGGCCGCCGAACGGGCGACGCTGGCCCAGGCCGAACACACCCTGGCGCAGCAGCAGTTTTTCCCGTGGATCACCGTGGGCACAGGGTTTCGCGGACATCAGGAAAATATCCAGGCCGTGGCCGGGGAGATTCTCGACGTGGAAAAAGCGGCGATTGATTTCGGGGGCGCGGTCCGGGCGCAGCTCGACATTGGCGAGGCTTATTTCAAAACACTCTCGACCCGGCAGTTCGTGAAAGCCGCCGAATATGCGTCGGAAGCGCAGGCGCAGGACGCGACGCTCGCGGCCGCCCTCGGGTATTTCGATCTCGTCCGCGCGCAGGCCTACGTCGGCGTGGCTTCGGAAGCGGTGCGCATTTCGACCGACTACGAATCGCAGGTTCGGCGCGCGGTCGATGCGGGCATCGCGTTCGCCGGTGACGCCTATCGCATCCAGACGCAGATGGAACTCAACCGGCTGACCTACCGGCAGGCGCTGGAGACGCGGCGCGTCGCCGCCGCACGGTTGGCGCAGGTGCTGTTGCTCGATCCCGCGGTGAATCTGCTGCCGGAGGAATCGGCGCCCGCACCGCTGCGGCTCATCGTCTCGAACGATCCGCTCAATACTTTCGTCGAGCGTGCGCTGGCCGATCGGCCGGAATTCCACATGAGCGCGGCGCAGCGCGAAGCCGCCCGTCGCGCCCGCGATGGGGCGAAATATGGGCCGCTGGTTCCCACGCTCAGCGGACACTACACCTACGGCGGACTAGCCGGCGGGCGCGGCAATGAAATCGCCAATTTCAACGACTCTTCGGACTACAGCGTGGGCCTTTCCTGGCGCATCGGACCCGGCGGGCTCTTCGATCGCGGGCGCATTGCGGCCAGCGAATCGCGCCTGCGCACGACCGAACTCGAGGCGCAGCAACTCCGCGAGGAAGTGGTCCGGCAGGTCGTCGAGAGCCACACGCGGTTGCGTTCGTTGAGCGACCAGATGGCCATGGCGCAGCGGGCGCTGGAGGCTGCGCAAAAGACGCTGGAGTTGTCGCGGGACCGCAAGGAATTCGGGGTTGGCGCGGTCGCGGAAACGATCCAGTCGGAGCAGGAATTGACGCGCGCGCGGCGCGATTATCTGGGCACGGTGGCCGAATACAACAAGGCGCAGTTCACCCTGCGGCGGGCGATCGGCGGGAAATAGGCCGCGAGGGGTAGGGGAGAGAGGGTGAGGCAGAAAATCGGGTCGCCTCCAGAAGCGGCGCGACTGAATGTGACGAACAAGTGACGAAATCGTCACAGAAACGCCATCTGTTTGTAACATTCGGCCCCGAGTGTCCGCCCGCATCGCCCCCCAAAAGGCGGTCGTGCGGTCGCAGATTGCGCCGCACGTGGCCCCACCCAACCCAACCAAGGACAATGCTCAAATCAACGCCCACGCGCTCCATCGCCACCCTCACCCTGGCCCTCGCGGCCTTTGCCGGCACGGCTGGCTCCACGACCCTGGCCGGCCCTGTCGAAATCTCGGCCCCGGTCGATCCAGTCGAGGAGAAATCCATTTACGACAAAATCTGGCAGGTCCCGGTGATCTACAAAAACAAGGACAATGCCTTCCTTCAGGAGTTCCGCTTTACCGGCCGGCTGCACCTGGACAACTACGGCGTCAACTCCGACCTCGGTCACGACCAGGATTGGATCGTTCGCCGCTGGCGGATGGGCTTCAAGGCGCAGTTGCTCCAAAAGCTCACCGCGCATGTCGAGGTCGATCTCAATCCCCAGGGTCCAGACCCGCTCTACAGCCGCCTGACCGATGCCTACCTCGCGTGGACGTTCAATGATGCGGTCAAGCTGACCGTCGGCAAACACAGCGTGAAGTTCACCCTCGATGGCGCCACGTCATCGAACGAGCTGATCACCATCGATCGGAACAACATCGCGAACAATTTCTGGTTCCCGACCGAATACATCCCGGGCGTCAGCCTCTCCGGCAAGATCGGTCAGTTCCAGTACAACACCGGTTTCTTCTCTGGCGGCACGGAATCGCCGGAGTTTGGCAACTTCGATGCGGGCCATTTCTGGCTGGGCAGCGTCGGCTACGATTTCGGCAAGGCGCTGAGGGTGAGGAAAGCACTGCTCCGTGCGGACTACGTGTATAACGATCCGAATCCCGAAAGCGATGCGACGCGCTCCTTCGAGCAGATCGGCTCGCTCGTCTTTCAACTCGAGGCCGACAAATGGGGGGTCTCCGCCGATGTGACTGGGGGTCAGGGTTTCGGCCGGCAGAGCAATGCGTGGGGCGCGGCAATCATGCCGTGGTTCAAGATCACCGACAAACTGCAGGTCGTGGGCCGTTACACCTACCTCGCCAGCGATGAAGACAATGGCGTGCGGTTCAGCCGCTACGAGAACGTGCTGACCGGCGGGCGCGGCAACGAATACAACGAACTCTATGCGGGCCTGAACTACTATCTCTACGGCCACAAGCTGAAGGTCCAGACGGGCCTGACCTACACGTGGATGGACGACGAAGCCAACGACGGCGGCCAGTATGAAGGCTGGACTTGGACGACGGGTCTTCGCATCTCGTTCTAATTCTTCCTCCTTCCCACCTCACCCTCGGTAGATCCGTCACCCAAATGTAGCCATTACGCCACGCAATCTCCTTACTTCAAATTCAACCTACCCTACCCTATGAAATCCACCTCCACGCTCCACTCCCTCGCCATTGCCGTGGCCCTGGGCACCATCCACAGCGTCGCTTTCGCGCAGAAAGTCGAAGTCGATGCGGCCATCCCCTCGTACACCAAGACGAGCGGCGTGACCGGTAACCTGAACTCGATCGGTTCGGACACCCTGAACAACCTGATGACCCTCTGGGCCGAAGGCTTCAAGGCGCAGTATCCGAACGTCAACATCCAGATCGAAGGCAAAGGCTCCTCGACCGCGCCCCCGGCGCTGATCGAAGGCACCGCGCAACTCGGGCCGATGAGCCGCGAGATGAAGGCTTCGGAGATCGACGCGTTTGAAAAGAAGTACGGCTACAAGCCGACGGAGATCAAAGTGGCGATCGATGCGCTCGCGGTCTTCGTGCACAAGGATAACCCGATCAAGGGACTCTCCATGAACCAGGTGGATGGCATCTTCTCGAGCACGCTGAAGTCCGGCGGCAAGGCGATCGGCAAGTGGAGTGAACTCGGCCTGGAAGGCGCATGGGGCGCCAGGCCGATCTCGCTTTACGGCCGCAACAGCGCCTCGGGCACCTACGGCTTCTTCAAGGAAGTCGCGCTCGACAAGGGTGACTTCAAGGCCACGGTCAAGGAACAGCCGGGTTCGTCGTCGGTCGTGCAGGGCATCGGTTCGGACCAGTCCGGCATCGGCTACTCCGGCATCGGCTACAAGACGTCGGAAGTCCGCGCGCTGCCGCTCGCGGCGAAGAACGGCACGAAGTATATCCCGGCCGATTATGAGAACTGCCTGACTGGGGAATACCCGCTCGCGCGTTTCCTCTACGTGTATCTGAACAAAAAGCCCGGCGCGCCCGCGGACAAGCTGATCGAAGAGTTCATCAAGTTCGTGCAGAGCAAGGAGGGCCAGGCGGTCGTGGTCAAGGACGGCTACTTTCCAATGCCGGCCGCGGTGGCCAAGGAAGAGATCGCCAAGGTCTCGAAGTAAACGCTAGAAATCCTCTTACCTGCAGCCCCGGTCCCATCCCGGGGCTGCTTTTTTCCTTTCCGCCCGCACTCCTGTGACTGTCGAACCTCCACCGCCCAAACCTCCGGAAACAACGCCGGAACGTTTCCGCGTCTCGCCTGCCACGCTGGCGTTCGACCGGTTCATGACGTGGTTCATCAAGCTGGGCGGAGCGCTGGTGATCACGGCGGTCGCGGGAATTTTCGTCTTCATCCTGCTGCAGATCATCCCGCTCTTTCGCGGGGCGGAAGTCGCGGAGCTGAAGAGTCTGGACGCGGGCCAGAAACGCTATGAACTGCTCGGGACCGATGAATGGTCTGAGCTGCCGGTGCTGATCGAAAAGAACGGCACCCTCACTTTTCTCGATACGACCGGGGCGCGTCCGCCGCAGGTCGTGACGCCGGAATTTGCCGAAGCGCGGGAGATCACCGCGGTGGCTTACCGGCAGCAGGGGCAGAAGGTCATCGTCGGGACCGCCGATGGGCGGTTCGCGGTGGTGAACCTGAACTACTCGATGACCTACACGGACGGCAAACAGCAGGTCGTCCAGGACGTAAAGGCGGACCCGTTTTACGCGATCACGCCGGAAGGCGCGCGGGTCGATCAGGTCGCGTATGGCGACTCCGGCGGCGCCAAGCTGGCCGCGGCGATCTGCGAAGTCGCCGGCAAAAAGGAAGTGCACGTCGCGATGCTGACCGAGAAGCGCAGCCTGATCGGCCGCGGCAAGGTGGAAGTCGGCGCGACCTTCAATCTCACGGATCAATTGCACGGCGTGCCCGTGCAGATCCTCGTCAGCTCGAACGCCGACAGCGTGGTCGTCGCCACGGACACCGGCGAGATCGACTACTTCTTTTTGCAGGACGATGAACTCAAGCTGCGCCAGCGGTTCGAGCCGTTTGGCGACAGCCCGGAGAAGCGGATCGCCCGGCTCAATTTCGTGCTCGGCGACGTCTCCATCGTGGCCACTTCGGCCGCGGGCGAAAATCGCGTCTTCAGCCTTTTCATTCCGAAAGGTGGCAACGACCGCGTCTGGGGGCAGACGAAAGCGTTCCCCGATCTGCCGGGCCTGCCGACGTTCTTCGCCGCGAGCATGCGCACCAAGGCGTTCCTCATCGGCACGGAAAACATGGCCTCGCTGCGCTACACCACGACGGAGAGCATCCGCTGGGAAGAGGCGCTGCCCTTCCAGACCGCACAGGCGATCATCGCCGGCAAGCAGGATCGCATCCTCTTCCTCGACACGACCGGCCAGTTGCACCTTTACAGCCTGAACGACCCGCACCCCGAGGCGAGCTTCAAGGCGCTCTTCGGCAAGCTCTGGTACGAAGGCGCGAGCGGACCGAAATACGAATGGCAATCGACCGGCGGCACCGATGATTTCGAGCCCAAGCTTTCGCTCGTCCCGCTGATCATCGGCACGCTCAAAGGCACGCTCTACGCGATGCTTTTCGCCCTGCCGATCGCCATCCTCGCGGCGATCTATACCGCGCTCTTTCTCGAACCGAGCTACAAGCGGGTGGTCAAGCCGGTCATGGAAATCATGGCTTCGCTCCCGTCTGTCGTGCTCGGTTTCCTCGCCGCCCTCTGGCTCGCGCCGCTGCTCGAAACGCGGGTGCCTTCGATCCTCACGATGATCGTGCTGATCCCCGGCTCCGCGCTGCTGCTCGGCTGGTTCTGGGCCGGGCTCCGCTATGAGACGCGCCGCAAGATCCGGCCGGGTTACGAGGTCTTCGTCTTCGTCCCGATCCTCCTCGTGGTCGGCTGGCTGGCGTGGAATCTCGGGCCGTCCGTCGAGCGCCTGCTCTTCACCGTCACCGATCCCGCGACGGGGGTGAAAACCGCCGATTTCCGGCTGTGGTGGCCGCACGTGACCGGCGCGGATTATCAGCAGCGCAACTCGCTCGTCGTCGGTTTCATGATGGGCTTCGCGGTCATCCCAATCATTTTCACGATCACCGAAGACGCGCTCTCGAACGTCCCGAAGGCGCTGGTCGTCGGTTCGCTGGCGCTCGGCGCGAGCCGCTGGCAGACGGCGATGAGCGTGGTCCTGCCGACCGCGTCCGCCGGGATTTTCTCCGCGGTCATGATCGGCCTCGGCCGCGCGATCGGGGAAACGATGATCGTGGTCATGGCGACCGGCAACACGCCGATCATGAGCTGGAACCCGTTCGACGGGATGCGGACCATCACCGCGACCATCGCCACCGAGCTGCCCGAGGCCGCGGTCCAGGGCACGCTCTACCGCACGCTGTTCCTCGGCGCGCTGCTGCTCTTCCTCATGACCTTCGTCATCAACACCATCGCCGAGCTGCTGCGCCAGCACCTGCGCGAGAAGTACAAGACCACGTGATGGACGACCGCTCCGCATCCGCTCCGCCCTCCCCGGCCCCGCCGCGGCGCATCCCCGGCGAACCCATGGTCTGGCTCACCGCCATGGGCCTGTCGATCTGCCTGGTCATGGTCGCGGGCCTGATGTGCGTGATCGTGTCGCA
>JBBQIZ010000082.1:0-17358 GCA_038325425.1 Chthoniobacterales bacterium | reverse complement strand
TTTCCCGCATCCGGGCTTGATGCGCGGGGCGGGCGGTGTTTGAACGTCGCGCTTGCTCATGGACCTTTCGCCCGATCAAAAGCTCGCCGGTCTGCTCGCGCCGCTCTTTGCCCTCCGCGGGAAGGACGATCTCGGCGTCGGCGATGTCGGGGCGCTGCGGGAGTTTATCGATTGGTCGGCGGCGCACGGCTTCCGCGTGGTGCAGCTCCTGCCGGTGAATGAGACGGGCAACGACAACTCGCCTTACAATGCCATCTCGTCGGTGGCGCTGGAGCCGACGACGATCGAGATCTCGCCCGCGGCGCTGCCGGACTTGAGCGCAGCGGAGATCGCGGGGATTTGCGCGGCGGTGGATCTCGGCGTGCTCAATGCCGGGCCGGTGGCGTATCCGCTGGTCAAGGCGCTGAAGTGGAAGCTGCTCGGCAAGGCTTTCGAGAACTTCCTCGCGAACTCGTGGAAGCGGAATGACAGGCGGGCGCGCTCCTTCCGGGCTTTCGTGAAGGAGGAGGCGTCGTGGCTCGAGGGGTATGTGATCTTCCGCGTGCTGATCGATGAAAACGGCGGCACCGAGCGCTGGGACCTGTGGCCCGCGGAGCAGCAGAGCCCGGTGCTGGCGATGGCCTGGATCGCGGCGCAGAAGCCGGAGAAGCGCCGCTCGCTGGAGCAGTGGCTGCGGCTGGTGTCCTATGTGCAGTGGATCGCGTGGGAGCAGTGGCGCGGCATTCAGCAGTATGCGAGCGACCGGGGCGTGGCGCTCATGGGCGACATCCCCTTTGGCGTGAGCTACTACAGCGCCGATGTGTGGGCGCGGCCCGAGGTGTTCGATCACCAGTGGTGCGGTGGCTGCCCGCCGGAGCGGGTCTTCGAGACCGATCCTTTTACCTACAAGTGGGGCCAGAACTGGGGCATCCCGCTCTATCGCTGGGAGGTCGAGCGGGAGCACGGGTTCGCGTGGTGGCGGCAGCGCGTGCGCAAGGTGCGCGCGTGTTTCCATCTGTTCCGCATCGATCACATCCTCGGCTTCTTCCGCATCTACGGCTTCCCGTGGCGCCCGCAGCTCAATGCCGAATTCCTCCTCCTTTCCGAGGACGAAGCGCAACTCCGCACCGGCGGCGAACTCCCGCATTTCGTCCCGTTTCCCGACGACACCGCGGAGCACAAGGCCGCGAACTGCGCCCAAGGCGAGGAAATCCTGAAAGTCCTGCTCGAAGAGTGCGGCCCCTTCCGCCTCATCGGCGAAGACCTCGGCGTCGTCCCCGATTACGTCCGCCCCTGCCTGGCGCGCCTCGGCATCGCCGGGTTCAAGATCCCGTATTGGGAACACCAGCCCGATGGGCAAATGATCCCCGGCGCCGCTTACGAGCGCGTCTCCGTCACCACCTACGCCACCCACGATTTCGATCCCATCCGCGCGATGTGGGATGGGTGGATGGGCAGGATCGCCGTGGCCGAGACCGGCGACCCGGAGACCTTTGCCGCGCGCGATGCCGCCTGGGGCGAAGTGCGCCGGCTTGCCGCCTGGGCCGGCTTCACTGTCGAGCGGATCACTCCCTACTCCGACGAAATCCACGAGCACCTCCTGCGCGCCCTCCTCGCCTCCAATTCCTGGATGGCGCTCTACATGATCACCGACCTCTTCGCCAGTTCGCAGCGTTTCAATGTCCCCGGCGCGATCAGCGAATCGAATTGGAGCCAGCGCCTGCTGCAGCCCATCGCCCAATGGCGCGAAGACCCTGAGCTGGTCGCCAAGATGGAGCGCGTCCGCGAAATCCTCCGCGCCACCGGCCGGACCTAGGCCGAGGAAAAGCATTGCCGGGCGCGCGGCCTTTGGCTGAACTCACGCGCGCTTTTCCCGATCCACTTCATCCCCGTATTTGCCCTCTATGAAAACTCCCCTTCGCGTCGCCGTCACCGGAGCCGCCGGCCAGATCGGTTACTCTCTCCTCTTCCGCATCGCGTCGGGCGCCATGTTCGGTCCCGAGCAGCCGGTCATCCTGCACCTCATCGAGATCGAGCCCGCGCTCCCCGCGCTCGGCGGCGTCGTCATGGAATTGCAGGACTGCGCCTTCCCGCTGCTCAAGGGCATCGTCGCCACCTCCTCGCTCGATGAAGGATTTGCCGGCGTCAATTGGGCGCTGCTCGTCGGTTCCGTCCCGCGCAAAGCCGGCATGGAGCGCAAGGACCTGCTCGGCATTAATGGCAAAATCTTCACCGGCCAGGGCCAGGCCATCGCGAAAAACGCCGCCGCCGATGTCCGTATTCTCGTCGTCGGCAACCCCTGCAATACCAATTGCCTCATCGCCATGAGCAACGCTCCCGGCATCCCGAAGGAGCGCTGGTTTGCGATGACCCGCCTCGACGAAAATCGCGCCAAGTCGCAGCTCGCGCTCAAGGCCGGCGTCGATGTCACCAGCGTCTCGAACCTCGCCATCTGGGGCAACCACTCTGCCACCCAGTACCCCGATTTTTACAACGCCCGCATTGATGGCCGGCCCGCCACCGAAGTCATCGCCGACACCCAGTGGCTGCAGGGCGAATTCATCACCACCGTGCAGCAGCGCGGCGCGGCGATCATCAAGGCGCGCGGCCTTTCCTCCGCCGCCAGCGCCGCCAATGGCGTCGTGGACACCGTCCGCTCGCTTATCACCCCGACCCGGGAAGGGGACTGGTACAGCGTCGCCGTCCACTCCAGCGGACAGTACGAGATCGAGCCCGGCCTCATCACCTCCTTCCCCGTGCGGACCAATGTCGACGGTGGCTGGGAAGTCGCCAAGTGGGTCCCGATCGGCGACTTCAGCCGCGACCGGATCACCGCCACCATCAATGAGCTCAAGGAAGAGCGCGAGCTGGTGAAAGAACTCCTGCCTTAGGTTCTTCAACCGCCCCGTTTCGGCGGGCGATGCAAGCCCGTCCCGGCGGGACGATGGAAATCCGACGGTGGTGAAGCGAGCCCGCGATCGGGAAACACCGGAATCGCTTTCGCGCCACGCCGATAAAACCGCACCGCGCGCACGACCGCGGACACATCCCGCGCGATCCCCTTAGCGTCACCCTCCACATGAGCACTTGCATCCTCACCACCGGCGCCCCGAAACGCATCGGCTTCATCGGCACCCGCTTTCACGGCACCGACGGCGTCACCCTCGAGACCCGCAAGTGGGATCACATCCTCCGCGGGCTCGACCACACCACCTTCTGGATGGCCGGCCGGCTCGACGCGCCCCCCGAAGTCAGCCACCAAGCCCCGCTCGCCTTCTTCAACCACCCCGAAGTCGCCGCCGTCCAGAGCCAGCTCATCGGCCGCACCTACCGCTCCCGCGCCACCAGCGACACCGTCCATTCCATCAAGGAACGGCTCAAGGACGAGATCTACGCCTTCATCGAGAAATTCGACGTCGAAGTCCTCGTCCCTGAGAACTGCCTCGCCATCCCCATGCACATCCCGCTCGGCGTCGCCCTCACCGAAGTCATCGCCGAGACCACGCTCCCCGTCATCGCCCATCACCACGACTTCACCTGGGAACGCGAACGCTTCACCCACAACGCCGCCAACGACTACCTGCAGGCCGCCTTCCCGCCGCTCCTCTACGGCGTCGAGCACGTCGTCATCAACTCCATGGCGCAGAAAGAACTCGCGCGCCGGTTCGGCATCCCGTCCCAGATCATCCCTAACATCCTCGACTTCGAGACCCCCTCGAACGGCATCGACGACTACAACGCCGACCTCCGCCGCGAGATCGGCCTGCGCGACGACGACTGGTTCATCCTCCAGCCCACCCGCGTCGTCGCCCGCAAAGGCATCGAGCACGCCATCGAACTCGTCCGCCGCCTCGCCGACCCCCGCGCCAAACTCGTCCTCTCCCACCCCGGCGGCGACGAAGGCGGCGCCTACCTGGCGATGCTCCGCGACCGCATCGCCGATGCCGGCATCAGCGTCGTTTTCATGGACGAGCGCGTCGGCGAAAAGCGCGGCCTCACCCCGGACGGGAAAAAAATCTACACCCTCGACGACGTCTATCCGCACGCCGACCTCGTCACCTATCCCAGCCATTACGAAGGCTTTGGCAACGCCTTCCTCGAAGCCCTCTACCATGGAAAACCGGTCGTCGTGAACAGCTACTCCGTCTATGCGCGCGACATCGGTCCGCTCGGCTTCAAGACCGTCGAAATGTCGCAGGTCGTCACCAAGGAAATCGTCGAGCAAACCCGCGACATCCTGCAAAACGAGCCCCTGCGCGCCGAGTGGGCCAAAGTCAACTACGACCTCTGCCTCAAGTATTTCTCCTACGCCGTCGCCCGTAGAAAACTCGCCGCCCGCCTCGCCAACCTCTTCGGCGAAGGCGTGTAAAGCAGTCGGGACCAAGCAGCTCCGCGCCGTCGCATGGGGTGGATGACGTGGATGAGACCGCGGTGCGGCCCGGGACGTTTCCTGCGAACGCGGAGTTTTCCTGACCCTGGCGGCTCACGCGACGGGTGATCCCCGGACGGTGCAGATCGTGGCGCCGTGGCGCCTCGCGGGAGGACGCCATGCCGTGGAGGCGGTGGTGCGTCTGGCGAGATCGCCGCCGCGGATGGTCGACGGGACCGCGGGAGTAGGAAAAAAGGGCGCTTACAGTTCGGCGATCTTCAGGTTCCGAAACTCGACTTTCATCTCGACGTTGCCGTGGATTTGCAGGCCGAGCGGGGCGGAGCCGGTGAATTTCGGATCGGTGTATTCGGAGGCTTTCTGGCCGTTGATCCAGCATTGGAAGGTGTCGCCTTTGGCCTGGATGCGGAAGGTGTTCCAATCGCCTTCGGGTTTCATGAGTTTCTTCGCCTCCTTGGCCTGGCCGGCTTCGGGATAGGCGGGTTTGCCGCCGGTGTAGAAGGAGCCGGTCATGTCCACTTTCAAGCTGCCGGAGGTGCCGAGCTGGAGCTGGATCTTGGGTTTGCGCATCTCGATGCCGGTATCGACGCCGCGCTCCGTGGGGCTCTTCCAGCGGGCGTCAAACTCGAGGACGAAGTCGCGATATTCTTTCTGGGTCCAGAGGTAGTGACCTTTTTTGGCAGCGTCGTTTTCGCCGATGAGGACGCCATTCTCGACGCGCCAGAAGGCGCTGGCTCCCTCGGCATGAAAGCCGGCGAGGTCTTGGCCATTGAAGATGGGCTGGAGCGGCGGTTCGGCGGCGGGGCTGGCGAAGGTGGCGGCGAGGGAGAGGAGGAGGGCGAGGGCGAGGGGGCGAACGTTCATGACACCTAAGGTGCATAGTCCGGTCGCTGTGGAGAAGTTCATTTTCCTGCGGGCCGAATTGGCGCTCGGGGGCAGGAGGAATCATTCACCGCGAGGGAGGCGGGAAGGTTGGCCAACGGGCCGGTCTGTCGTTAACCTCGCGGGCTGCTCGACGAGGGTGCGTTTCAGTACACGCCTTTGATCGTGGCGATGCGCCTCCAGGTGCTGGACGATCAAGCGGCGGAGGCGATCGAGTTCCTGCGCACGGTACCGGAGTTGGAAGCTGGCTTTTCGCCGGACGACGCGGACGCGTAGACCGGCTTCTGGAGTGGGGAGTTCCGTGGACTCGAGAAAGCCTCCGCCGTCGAACTCACTCTCGTGGTCTCGCCTGGCGAAGGGAAAAATGGGGACGAGGAGAAAATCTGCCTGCCGCCGGGTTCGCGGGTCCGCGGTGAACGAATGGACCGAAGTGCACAGGCAACCGGCAACGGGCTGTCGTGCGATTTATAACGAAACTCAAAGAGCCCAAAACGCTGAACTTCCTTCGCCATGATGAAACTCGTTTGTCTCGCTTTTTCGCCGCTGGTCGCCGCGGTCTTTTTCGCCGAACAGGCACCGGAATTTGAGCCTGCGGATGCTGTCCCGGCCGAGATCGAGGATCGGCAATTCCTCGCGGATCTCGCGGCGCGTGTCGCGGTGAATGCCGGGCGGTTGGAGCGCGCGGATCAGGAATTTCTCGCGAAGCTGGAGGCGCAGGCCCCGGCGCCGGTGGCCGTGGCGGTCCAACCGGCGGGGGAGATCGAGCCGGAGATGACGGTGCGGCGGGCAATCGCGGTGCGCCCGGCGGAACCGGTGCGAGTCGCGGAGGTCCGCCCGGAGACGTCGATCACGAGAGTCCGCCAAGCCTTGGAGAAACCGGCTTTGAACCAGATCGCACCGGTGGTGCGGCGGGCCGTGCCAGTCGCGGGCGGGGGACGGGCGTCGATCGTGATCTACGGCGACGAAGTGGTGATCGTGCCGACGGCGTCGCTGCCCTGATGAAGCGCGCGATGGCCTCGCAAAAAAAACTTTAACGCGGATTTCAGCAGTCGGGCTCGGCTAATGGTGCCGGAGCCGCGGGCGCACTGGCTGAGGCGCGCAAGACATGCGCGATGGACGAGGGGAATAAGGCGGGGGAGAATCATCGGGCGGGCGAGAGCAGCCTACGAGCCGGTCAGCGGCTCCCAACGAACTTCGTAGGGTGCGAGGTGGCAGGGGATGGAGCCCGGTTCCGTGTCGATCGGCACGGCGAAATCCACCGGCTCGGCGCTGACATTGTGCAGGCAGAGCATTTGGCAGGCGTTGTTTTCCGCGCCACGCAGGACGGCAAAGACGCGCGGGTCGCAGGCGAAGACGCGTTGCGGGGCGGTGGGGTGAAAGGCGGCGAGCTGGCGGCGGCGCGTGAGAAGTTCGCTGAGGCCACGGAAGACGCGAGCGCGCAGGGAGGCGGGATTGGCGAGGTCTTGTTCGAGTTCTTCGCGCGTGAGTTTCTGCCGATTGATGCGGCGCGGGATGCCGCTCGTGTCCGCGGCGGTGCGGTCGCCCCGCGAACCGAACAGCGAATGGAAATAGATTCCGGGCACGCCAGCGAGCGCGTGTTGGATGGCGTGGGCGCACAGGAAGCGCCGCACTTGCGTTTCGAGCGGCTCTTCGCTCGCCGGATTCGAGAGCGCGTCGAAGAAATTGACGTTCATCTCGTACGGGCTCTTCGAGCCGTCGGGGTTGTGTTTGTAAGAAACGAAACCGCCGTGGGCGAGGGTGCGCGCGACCAGCGCGTCGATCTCCGCGTCGCTCAGGATGGCGCGCGCGGGGTTAAGTCCGATGCCGTCGTGCGACGCAAGGAAGTTGAAGAAGGTGACGCCGTCCGAGGGCAGGACGAGCGTTTGCGCCCAGCCGATGAGTTTGGCGGCGTCGCCCGTAGCGAGGGAATGCAGGACGAGCGGCGGCAGGGCGAAGTTATAGACGAGTTGCGCTTCGTTGGTGCCGTCGCCGAAATAGGAGACGTTGTGGACGTGCGGGACGTTCGTCTCGGTGATGAGCAGCGTCTGCGGCGCGGCGGCGTCGAGCGCGGCGCGCAGGAGTTGGATGACGCGATGCGTCTGCGGGAGATGAATGCAGGGCGTGCCGGGCTCTTTCCACAGAAAGGCGATGGCATCGGCGCGGATGTAGCGGGCGCCGCGCGCGACGTAGAAAAGCAGCACGTCGAGCAGCGCGAGCAGGACCTCGGGATTCTTGGCGTTCAGGTCCACCTGATCGGCGCTAAAGGTCGTCCAGACGCGCTCCGGACCGCGGACGGTCTCGAACGTCGTGAGCAGTGGCAGCGCGCGCGGACGGACCACCGCGGAGAGATCCGGCGCGCCTTCGACGGTGACGAAAAAATCGCAATACGCGGGATCACCTTCCACGAACCGGCGGAACCACTCGCTCTGCGCCGACATGTGATTGAAGACGGCGTCGAACATCAGCTCGAAGTCGCGGCCGAGCGCGGCGATATCGTCCCAAGTGCCCAGCTCGGGATCGACTGCGAGGTAGTCCTTCACCGAAAAACCATCGTCCGAAGACCACGGATAAAACGGCAGCAAATGCACGCCGCTCACGACCGCGCGCAGATGCTGCGCGGCAAACTCCGCCAGCGTGTGCAGCGGCGTTTCGCCCGGCGCGCGCACTTGATCTCCGTAAGTGATGAGCAGGACATCGGCGGGCGTGAGCGCGAGCGCGCCGCGCGGGGCGGACGCGCCCGGAAGCTCCGCGGACCAGCGCGCAAGCATTGCCCGCAAACGCTGCGCCAGAGCCGGTGCGCGCGTTTCGCCATAGAGAAAAGTAAGGTGGTCGAGGATCGCGTCGCTCATGGCACGGCCGGTCAGGCGTTATCCTTCCGCACGGCGTCGCGGAGTTCGTCGAGGAAGCTCGGCAACGCGGATTCCACGCGGTTCCAGTTGGGGATGAGCGGGCTCCAGAGCGGATCGTCCTGGAAGGCGCGGGTCGCTTTTTGAATGCTGCGGACAAACATGCTCACCGCGCTCTCTTCATCGTGCCGCGGATATTTCAACCCGTTGATCGCGGCATCGACGGCGTAGAAGCGGAGGGTGTCCTCGGCCTGGCGCATGTAGGCGCTGAGCAGGCTGTCATAGAGTCCGGCATCGAGGCGGATGCCCTCGGCGGCCATCCGGCGAAAGATCGATTTCGCGATGTCCACGGCCATCTTGTTCAGGCCCTTCTCGGCATCGCGCGGGGAGAGTTCCTGATGTTTGTGATCGAAATTTTCGCAGACCTCCGACTGGCAGATCGCCCGCGGCGCGCAGTTCCGAAACACCTCCGCGAGCATGCCCACCTCGAGCGCCCAGTCATACGGAATCCGCACCCGCCGCACGAGGTCCATCTCCATCGCGATCTCGCCCGAGAGCGGATACCGGTAGGAGTCCATGTACACGAGATACGGATGCTGCCCGACGATGGTTCGCAGGGCGCGCAACAGCGGCGTGACCAGCAGGCGCATGACCCGGCCGTTCAACCGGTCGGTGACGCGTGCGGAGTAGCCTTTGCAAAAATCGAAGCCGAGGCTCGGGTGGGCGACCGGGTAGCAGAGCCGGGCGAGCAGTTCGCGACTGTAGGTGAGAATGTCGCAGTCATGCACCGCCACCACCCGCGACTGCTCACTGGCCAGGGCGTAACCGAAACAGATCCAGACGTTGCGCCCCTTGCCGGCCTCGCCGGCGCCCAGTTCGTTCTCCTCCAGCTTCTTAAACAGCGCACGCATCCGGGGGCCGTCGTTCCAGAGCAGCACGGGCTTTTGCGGAAGTTGCCGAAAGAAATTCCGCGCCTTCTCCCAGTCTTCCCGGCGGGTCGCGCCGTCGATGCCGACCACGATCTCCTTGAGGTAAGGCACGTTCTTGAGCTCGCGTGCGATCGTCTTCAATCCGCGCGTCCCCAGCTCGCGAATGTGGCAGGGCAGCACGAGCGAGATCGGCCGCTCGCGAGAAAACTCGGTCAATTCCTTCTCGAGGCGTTCGACGTTCGGCTTGCCGAGACGGTGCAGGGTGGCGATGGCGCCGGTTTGGAAAAAATCTGCCATAGTCTGAATAGCTGAACTGCCTGAGGGAAATCGCGCAAGCCACGATCGAGTGAACGCTCGCGGGGACGCGGGCGGTGTGAAACAGTCCGCGGGAATTGAAACTGATCATCGTCCACTACCATCTGCGCCCCGGCGGCATTCGGCGGGTCATCGAGCTGGCGGTGTCGCCCATCGTGGAGCGGCTGGGCGCGAAGTCCGCCGCGGTCGTGCTTGCCACTGGCGAAGCGCCCGACGAGGCGTGGCTGGAGCAATTCCGCCGCCGACTCGCGCCGACGCCGGTGGAAGTGCGGACGGTGCCCGCCTTCGGATATGTCTCGGAACAACGGGCGAAGGCCGCGGATCTGCAGCGGAAAATCCGCCTCGCGCTGGGCGCACTCTTCGCGGAAATCGACCCGAGGCACGCGATCGTCTGGGCGCACAATCTCGGCCTCGGCCGCAACCTCCTGCTGAGCCGCGAACTCGTGCGCACCTGCGCCGCGGGCCGGATCCCGCTGCTCGCGCATCAGCACGATTGGTGGTTTGAAAATCGCTGGCAGCGCTGGCCCGAGCTGCGGCGCTGCGGCTTCCGGACTTTGCGCGCGGTCGCGGAGGCGGCGCTGCCCGTGGGTCGCCATCTGGTCCACGCGACGATCAACCGCGAGGACACCGACCTTCTCCGTAAACATTTTCCCGGGCGCGTCCACTGGCTGCCGAATCCTGCCGGACCGGCGCCGCCGCCCCAACCCGCCCGGATGCGTTTTGCCCGGCGCTGGCTGCGCGAGCAACTCGGAAGCGCGGCGCCTGTCTGGCTCGTGCCGTGCCGCCTGCTGCGCCGGAAAAATATCGCCGAAGCTCTGCTGCTCACGCGCTGGCTGCGTCCCGAGGCGTGGCTGGTGACGACCGGCGGAGCCAGCTCCGCAGACGAACACGCTTTTGCTGAGAAGCTCGCGGAAGCCGCCCGCGCTCACGGCTGGCCCCTGCGGCTCGGCATTCTCACGGGCGACGAGCGGGCCCAGCCGAGCGTCGCGGAGCTGATGGCGGCGAGCGAAGCGATCCTGCTCACTTCCATCCAGGAGGGTTTTGGCCTGCCCAATCTCGAAGCCGCCGCGGCCGCCCGCCCGCTGCTTGCGCGCCGCCTGCCGAATATCGCGCCCGATCTCGCGGAACTCGGATTTCGATTCCCGCAGTCGTATGACGAAATCCTCGTCGCGCCGGATTTGTTCGACTGGCCGGCCGAAGTCCAGCGGCAGAAGAAGCTCTTCAGCACCTGGCGGCGCGCCCTCCCGCGGCCCTGCCGTGCTTGGGCGGGCCAGCCGGTGCTGCTCGCGCAGGCGTCGCTCACGCCGACGCCCTTCAGCCGGCTCACGCTGGCCGCGCAATTGGAAGTGCTGCGCCATCCGGCGAGCGAATCCTGGGCCGTTTGTGCGCCGCTGAATCCCTTTCTCGCGACGTGGAAAAAACGGGCCGCGACCGGGCGCTTGCAAGTCACGCCGTGGCCGCGCGCCGCCGCGAAGTGGCTGAGCGGTCCGGCCTACGCGGCGCGGTTTGCGGAGATCGTGCGCGGTCTTCCGCATTGCCCCGGCCCGGCCGACAGCGCCGCCGCGCAGGAGGAATTCATCCGCGCCCGGCTCGACGCTGCGCATCAGTTTCCGCTCCTCTGGTCCACCTCCACATGAACATCCGCGTCGTCATTTTCGATGTCTATAAAACGCTGCTCGAAGTCGGCCCGCCACCCGTGGACGCCGATGCCGGCTGGACGCGACTTTGGCGGGAGCAATTCGGAGAACCGGCCCGACTCAGTCTCCCGGAATTTGGCGACGCCTGTGCGCAGATCATTGTCCGCGAACACGCTATCGCGCGCCGCGCCGGCATCTCGTTCCCGGAAATCTTCTGGCCGATGGTTGCCATCGAGGCCCTGCCGGAACTGGCGCCCTTGTCCGCCCCGAGGCGCGATTATTTTCTCTTCCGGCACGCGCAACTGGTCCGCACGCTGCGCCTGATTCCCGGAGCCGCTGCGACGCTGCGTTTCCTCGTGGATGCGGGGGTCCCGCTGGGCATCGCGTCCAACGCCCAGCCTTACACCTTGCGCGAGCTCGACGCCGCGCTCGCCGAGACCGGCCTGGGCCGCGCGGTGTTCGATCCGGCCCTTTGTTTCTGGTCGTTCGATCACGGCTTCAGCAAACCCGATCCGCATGTCTTCCGCCTGCTGACCGCCCGGCTGTGCGCCGCCGGCATTGCCAATACCGAGGCCTTGATGGTCGGCGACCGGCTCGACAACGACATCGCTCCCGCTCGCGTGCAAGGTTGGCAGACCTGGCACCTCGCGCCGGATTCCATCAACGCGACGAGCGGTGACTGGTCGCGCCTGCAGCACTGGCTGACCGCCAGCGGGACGCTTCGCGAACCCGAGCCGTAGCTGCGTTGGGTGTGCTCCGGCTCGGTTGCTTGTCGGAGGAACCCCGGTATGGTGCCGCACTCGTGATCTCCGTCACCGGACCCTCACCCTCCACTCTTCTCTCGCGGCGGGTGCTTTTCCTGAACGCCAACGAGACGATGCGTCCTTATCGCGTCGCTCCGCTCGGGCTCGCTTTTGTCGCCAGCGCCACGCGGGCGGCGGGGCATGACGTGCGGTTTCTGGATTACCCCGAATCACCATCCGAGCGGACTGCTTTCCGGCGGATGATCGCGCAATGGCCAGCGGACTATCTGGCGATCGGCATCCGCAATCTCGACAACAGCGATTTCCACGCGTTTGAGAGTTATCTGCGCGGTCCGGCGGAATTGGTCGCCGAAGCGCGGAAGGAGCGGCCGGAGATGTGCATCATCCTCGGCGGGCCAGCCGCGACGGTGGATCCCGAACTGGTGCGGCGGTTGGTGAAGCCTGATTACATCTTGCTCGGCGAGGGGGAGGAGAGTTTGCCGCAGATCATCGCGCGGCTCGAAGCGGGCGAAGAATTGCCCGCGATCATCGGCGCGGACGACAGCGGCAAGACGCCCTTCCGCGTGATCGACGCCGGGCGCTTGCCCGCGCCGCGGCTTTACGAATGGGTGGAAAATCTGCGCCCGTATTTGCGCGGCGATGCCGGGTATCCGCTGCAGACCAAACGCGGCTGTCCGCTGAAATGTACGTATTGCACCTACGGCCGCATCGAAGGCACGCGCTACCGTTTCCTCGATCCGCAGGCCATCGCCGATGAAGTGGAAGGCGCGATGCAGCGCGGCGTGCAGGACTTCGAATTCGTGGACAGCACCTTCAATCTGCCGCCGCGGCACGCGCTGGAGATCCTCGATGCTATTACCGCGCGCGGGTTGGTCGCGAATTATGTCGGCACCGGCCTGAACCCCTCGAAGCTCCCCGACGAACTGCTTGCGCGGATGCGCGCGGTCGGCTTTCGCAGCGTGATCCTGACGGCGGAAAGCGGCTCGGACACGATGCTCGCCAGCTACCAGAAGAATTACCAACGCACCCGCCTCTACGAGGCTGCCGACTTGCTCGACAAACACGACATCACCGGATTGTGGGTGTTCCTGATCGGCGGCCCGGACGAGACGCCGGAGACGGTCGAGGAAACGCTCGGCTTCATCGAAGAGCGCATTCATTCGCCGCACGCGGCTTACATCACCAGCGGCATCCGCGTGTATCCCGGCAGCCCGATCGCCAACGATGTAGAGGCCGGCTTGTTCGTGAAGGAAGACCTGCGCCGCCGCAGCGAGTTGCCGGATCTCGATTTCTTTTATTCGCACGCGACGCCGCCGGACTGGCTGGAAGCGCGGCTGCGCGCTTTTCAGCGCAAGCATCCGCACGTCATGCTCTCGTGTGAAGGGCACAGCGCCGTCACGCAGATGGCCCTGCGCGTGATGAGCCACCTCCCATTCCGCAAACCGTATTGGCAATATATCCCTGCGCTCAACCGCGTCCGTCGTTTCCTCCTCCCCAACAACTGACCATGCTCTCGCGCCTCGCCGTTCTTCTCGTCTTGGTCCTAGCCCCGCTCACCCATGCGGATGAAACATGGAGCGGCACCTCGGATGTGAAGTTTCGCGGCTATTCCACGCTCCACAATTTCGACGGCACAGTGGGGCGAGTGCCGCTCAAGGTGACGGTGGCCGAGGGCGCAAATGGGCGGGTGGTCAGCGCGACTTCCAGCGTCGAGGTGCAGCGGATGAGCACCGATCACGAGAAGCGCGACCGCAACATGTGGACGATGTTTCAGCAGGCGAAATATCGCGTGCTCAAGGTCGAGGTGAACGGCGCCGAGGAGAGAAGGTTGCGTCCGTCCGGTGGACGGCCCGGTTCGATGCCTGTGGTGCTGACGATTGCCGGGACGCGCGGGACGGTGACTGCCGCGGTGACCAATGTCGTGGAATCGCCGACGCAAGGTTCGTTCGATCTCGCGTTCCCGGTGTCGCTCAAGGCGTTCAAGCTCGCTCCGCCGAGCTCGCTTGCCGGCCTGGTCACCGTGAAAGACACCGTGGATGTGACAGTGCATGTCGAACTGAAAAAGGAGTCCGCGAAATGAAGACCGATGTCCTCATTCTTGGTGGCGGTCCGGCGGGGGCGACGACGGCGCTGCTCCTGGCGCGAGCGGGTCGTTCGGTGGTGCTTTGCGAAGGGTATGCGGTGCTGCCCGAGCGGGTTTGCGGGATGTATCTGTGTCCGGCTGGTGTGGCTTTGCTGGAGCGGCTGGGCATCCACGAACGCGTGGCGGGAGAGGCGCGCAAGCTGCGCGGAATGGTGATGGTCGCGCCGAATCTCCGTCGTCTCGAAACGTATTTCCCGCAGGGTGACGGTCTGCCCGATCACGGGCTTTCGCTACTCCGGCCGCAACTCGACAACACGCTGCTCGACCTCGCGCGGGAAGCGGGTGCCGTGGTCCGCATGGGCGCACGTCCCACCAGCGTCGAGCGCGCGGATGGCGGTTGGACCGCGACGTTGCCCAGCGGCGAGACGATCGAAGCGCGATTGCTCGTCGGGGCCGATGGTCGCAAATCTTTCACCGCGCGCCTGCTCGGGCTGGCGCTGCCCGTGCGGCGCTCCCGTGCGGCCATTCACATCGACCGTCCGTCGCGCTACTCCGTCGCGCCGCTCGGCCAGATGCATGTGTTCGACGACGGCGCCTACGTCGGCATCAATCCCATCGCCGCCGACACCGTGAACTTCTCCATCGTCTGCGATCCCGAAGCGCTGCGGGGCCGGCCGGTCGTCGATTTCATCAACGAGCACATCGCGCGCAGCCCGCATCTCCACGCGCTCGTCGAACCGCTGCCGCTCGACGCCAAACCCGTCGCCACCTTTCCGACGAATGCCCGCGTGCGCAGCGCCGCCACGTCCGACGGGGCTCTGGTCGGCGACGCCTCGGGTTACATCGACCCGCTAACCGGGGAGGGGATTTTCGGCGCGCTCTGGACGGCTGACGAACTGGTGCGCTGCGTGCATGAGGGCTGGCACGATTTGCCCGCCGCGCTCGCCCTCTACGCCCGCAACCGCGCCCGCCGGCAGCGCGCCAAGTCCGCGCTCTGCGAACTTTTCCAATACGTCATCCTGCGCCCGTGGCTGGCCAATTCCGTGCTCGGCTTTCTCGGTCGGCGGCAGGCCGTGGCCGATTCCTTCATCGGGATCGTGGGTAACAGCTACACTCCCGCGCGTGGCCTCGCGCTCATTGCCCTGCACGCGCTGACTTTCCCCAATCCATGACCGCTCACCTCAATCACGTCGCCTGTGCCGTGCCGCCGTTTGAAAGGCAGCGCGCTTTCGTTAATTCACTGCCGCACTGGGCCGGTCCGCCCGAGATCGCCGAAAAGCTTCGCCAGATCATGAACGGCGCGCAGATCGACGAACGCTACACCGTCCTCCCGGAACCGTTCGGACTCGATGGTGCGCCGGGCTTTTACCGGCCGGGGGCGTTTCCCAGCACCGGCGAACGGATGAAAGTCTATCAACGTGAAGCGCCGAAGCTGGCGCTGGCCGCGCTCACGAATCTCCAGCGCGACGCCGGCCCGCTCGGTCACGTCACGCATCTCATCGTCACGAGTTGCACCGGCTTTTACGCGCCTGGACTCGACATCGATATTGTTCGCGAGTGCGGCCTCGCGCCGACGGTGCAGCGCACGCTCATTGGTTTCATGGGGTGTCACGCCGCGCTCATCGGATTGCGCAATGCGAAGCACATCGTCGAGTCCGATCCCGAGGCGGTGGTGCTGATGGTGAATCTCGAATTGTGCAGCCTGCATTTGCAGGAGACGACGCGCATGGACCGGCTCGTGTCCTTTCTGCTCTTCGCCGATGGCTGCGCGGCTTCGCTGATCACCGCGCGCGCCGAGGGGCTGCGGATCGATGATTGCGCCAGCCATCTGAGCCTCGCCGATGCCGAGCGCATGGCGTGGCATATCGAAGATCAAGGCTTTGCGATGACGCTCGACGCGCGGCTGCCCGCGCGCATCCGGCAATGGTTCCGAGCGACCGAGGAACTCTCGAAACCCGCGTACGATCCCGCGGAAATGCTCTGGGCGATTCATCCCGGTGGCCGCCTGATTCTCAGCAGCGTGCAGGACGCCTGCGGCTTGAGCGACGCGCAGATGGAGCTTTCGCGCGAGGTGCTGCGTCGGTTCGGAAATATGTCGTCGGCGAGCATCATGTTCATCCTGCGCGATCTTTTGCAGCAGACTGCGGATCAAGGCGGCGAGCGGCCCGGACGGGCGATTGCCTTCGGTCCCGGACTCACCGTGGAACTGATGGATTTCACGATGTTGCCGGCGGCGAGCGAGCGCCGGGGCGCTCGTGCGGGGAACGCCACGCTCGCGGTCTGAGTCTGCGCTGCGTTGCACGAGTCGGAGCGGCGATCCCGAGCATTTTTCTGCCAGCCACGGAGGGCTGGCGCGTTACTTCGTCGAGCATCGCGAAGTCGGCTGGATGGCGCTGATCGCCGTGCTTATCTGGGGCGCACTTTCCTTTGTTTCGCTGCCGCAGCAGGAAGATCCGGCGCTGCCGCCGCGCATCGCGCGGGTGATCTGCATGTGGCCGGGCGCGCCGGCGGCGAAGGTGGAGGAACTGGTCACGGAGCAGTTGGAAAAGAGGATCGCCGGGCTGGAGACGATCGAGGAAATGAGCAGCGAATCCCGCGCGGGCGTCGCGATCATTATACGGGCAGCGCCGGGCAGTGACGGTGAAGTCCTATGCGCCCTCGGGCGAATTGCCCGCCGCGGTGCTGGCCCGCGCGCGACGGCGAGATCAAGGAGCTGCGGCAAAGCCGCGACGAGATGGGCCGCGTGATGCTCGTCTCGCTGACGCTGATCGCGCTCGCCATGGTCATTCAATTCAATTCCGTGACGAAATCCCTGGTTGTGATGCTCACCGTTCCGCTCGGTCTGATTGGTGGCCTCGCGGGGCTGGCGCTGTTCGATGCGCCCCTCGGCTTTATGGCGATGCTCGCGGTGGTGAGCCTCGCGGGCGTGATCGTCAGCCACATCATCGTCCTGTCCGACGCGATCGAAGAGGCGCGGGCCGACGGGATCGAGTTGCGCGCAGCCTTGATTCAGTCCGGTCTAAAGCGGATGCGCCCGGTGCTGGTGACGGCGCTCGCGACCGCGGGCGGACTCATCCCGCTGACGCTGAGCGGGGGCGAGCTCTGGCGACCGCTCACCGCAGTTCACATCTTCGGCCTGCTCGTCGCCACGGTCCTCACGCTCTTCATTCTGCCGGTGCTCTATTATCTCTTCGCGGCGCGGTTGCGGTGGTTTCGATGAGTGAAGAGCTGGCCGTTTCGGCTGCCGCTACCAGCAGTATGCTCAAACGGCTGGAAGAGGCCGATCTGGTCGAACGTTCCAATGCGGATGGGATTACCCTGACCGAGCAGGGGCGGCTGGCGGCTCTGCAATTGATCCGTCGCCATCGCCTGCTGGAGGTCTTTCTGATTCAGGTGATGGGCTATAGCTGGGATCAGGTGGACCCGGAAGCCCACGCCCTGCAACACTCTGTCAGCGCCCACTTTGAGGAGCGGATGGATGAGCTCTGCGGCTACCCCACCCATTGCCCCCACGGCGACCCCATCCCCAGCAAAGA
>JBBQIZ010000081.1:0-17604 GCA_038325425.1 Chthoniobacterales bacterium | reverse complement strand
GGTCGAAGCGCAGCGCGGCGTCGTGCGGGTGCTGGCTGCGGCGGCGGTGGATGCGCCGAGCCGGGCAGAAACAGCCGCGCTGGAGAAGACCGCGCGCCGCACGGCGGAGGCCCTCGGGGCGGTGGCGGAATATCTTGGGTGCCGGACGTTTCCGCCGGTCTTCATCGTGCATCGCCGCGACTTTGGGCCGGAGGAATTTGGCAACGGCGAGATGAAGGCGGCGCAGGGCGTGCTTGTGCGGGCGAACCTGACGGGGGAAGGATTTCGCGACTCCGCGCTCCAGGCCTGGCTGCTGCGGGAAGCTTTGCTCGCGCAGAGCAGCGGTCTGGCGGGGCGCGAACGCAACGCCTGGGTGCTCGACGGCTTCCTCTGGTGGTGGCCGCAATCGCAGGGCGGAAGAGTGGAAGCGCTGGATGACGCGGCGCGCGCGGCGGCCCGGGCGGCGATGCCGGCGGACTTTGGCGCGACGCATCTGCGCGCGTGGTTTTCGCTGCGGCAGAAGATCGGCGAGGAAAAGGCGCGGGCGCTGGCGGGGAGCGGTCTCGCCGTGCTCGCGCAGCGGCGCGGTGCGGAAAGTCAGCGGCGTTTTCTCGGGGCGATGCTGGCGCCCGCACGGCCGGCGGATGTTCGCGGCTGGGTGCGCGATGTGTGGCGCTCGCCGGCGGCGCGGCTGCGCGCGGCGACCGGTTGGAACGAAGCGGACTTGCTCCGCGAATGGCGCGCCGCGCTCGCCGAGGAAACGGTCGCGAAGCCATGAACTTCGCGTTGCTGGCCAAGGAACTCCGCGCGTTGCGGCCGATGCTCTGG
This sequence comes from Chthoniobacterales bacterium, assembly GCA_038325425.1. GTDB lineage: Bacteria > Verrucomicrobiota > Verrucomicrobiia > Chthoniobacterales > Chthoniobacteraceae > Chthoniobacter. Next base: position 16,797 of record JBBQIZ010000081.1, on the reverse strand, counting down.
TGCCTCATCGGTCTGTATGTTTGTTCTCTCGCCTACCTGCTGGCGACCGAGCTGCCCGACGCGCAGCCGTTCACCCCCGCGCACTGGCTGGAGAAAAGTCGCGAGGGCGCGTTTGGCGCGCTGGCGCTTTTCAGCCTGATGATCGGCGCGGGCCTGCTCATCCACGAGAGCGATCAGGGCACGCTGCGCTTTCTCGACGGCCTGCCGCTTTCGCGCACGCGCATCTTTGCGGCCAAAACCATGGCGGGCCTGCTCATCCTCGCCTGGGTGCCGGGGCTGGGGCTGCTCTTCGACGTGATTTTCGGCCAGATCTCGCGTTCGTCGCTCGACGGGCCGCTGCCCTGGCAATACGGCTGGGTGGTCGCCGGATTGCAGATGGTCGCGGGCGCGTATCTGCTCGCGCTGGCGCTGGTCGTGTCGTTCGTCCGGAGCTGGTTTGCGCTCGTCGCCGGGCTGATCTTCTGGGCTTACCTCTGGCTGCGGCAGGCCGGTGCGCGCTGGCTGGCTTATCTCGATCCGTACGCGCTGCTGGCGCCGGATGTGACCGGGGGACAAGCCGCGCTGCCGTGGCCGCAGATCGGCGCGCATCTTGGGGCGACGGGGCTGCTGCTGATCGTGGCGTGGCTCGGATTTCGCCAACTCGGCGATGGCGCCCAGCACGCGGCGGACAATCTCGGACGCAGCCGGCTGCTGCGTGGATTGGGCACGGGTTTGAAGTTCCTCGGTCCATTCGTCTGGCTCGGCGCGGTGATCCATCTCAGCAAAGCGCTCGTTGAGAATGAGCCGGCCGCCTCGACCGCGCCGGTGGGCGAGGAGGCTTTCGCGCGGCACGAAACGAAGCGTTACGAATTCCTGCTCCGCACGGCGCAGTGGGAGGACGCGCGCGCGTTGTTCGGGGCGGCGGATGAGTTGCATGATCGCGTCGCCGCCTTCCTCGGGGTGCCGCCTCCGCCCGCGCGGATCGTCGTGGATCTGGCCAGCCCGGTCGTGCCGCATGCTGCCGGGCAGACGAACTGGACGAAGATTCGCCAGCCGCTGGCGCCGGGCGATGACTTCGAGAGCCAGCGGCAGATCCTCGCGCACGAGACGGCGCATGTCTTCATCGAGCAACTCGGCGGCGGCCGGCTGCAGACGAATTTTGCCTCGATCCGCTGCCTGCACGAAGGCCTGGCCACGCATGTCGAGCAGGCGCTTTTTGCCACCGAGGAAGAGCGGGCGGGACAGCGGCGGGCGGTGGCGGGCGCGTGGTCGCGCGGCAAGGTGCCGTTCGCACTGCTGGCGGATAACGACACGCTGAGCCGGCAGCGCGATCCCAACCTCGCCTACGCGCTGGGCGCGGAATTGGCGCGGGCGCTGATCGAGACGCACGGGCGGGAGGCGCCCGCGCGGCTGATTCGGGCGTTCAGCCGTCCGGGCGTGCGGCCCGGCAAGGAAGGGGCCGCGCTGTGGCGCGACGCGATGCAGGCCGCGGCGCTGGACTTCGAGCAGGTGACCGCGGCGTACGAAAGTGCATGCGCGGAAATCGCGGCGGCGGAGCAGGAATTCACCGCCGGTCTGCCGCGGCTTTCGGCGGAGGTGGTGGTGGAAGGCGGCGCAATCCTGGTGCGACCGAAATTCGCGGGCGCCGCACCGGGTGAAATCGTCTGCCTGATCGAGGATGACGAGCCGTTCAGCTTTGGCGCGCGGAGTTTGCCCGCACGGGAGGATGGCGCGTTCGTGCTGGACCGCGCGCGGCATTTACCCTCGACCCTGCGCTACCTGCTCGGCTGGCGCACGTGGGCGACCGAGTTGCCGGTCTTCGAGCCGTGGGCCGAGGCCACGCTGCCGTAATCCCCTGGGCTTACAGCAACGCGCTGTCGTCGCGCTTCTCGAGACGCATCACCTGCTTTTTCACGACCTCGACGCTTTTGGTCAGCTCGAAGAGCGCCTTGATGATTTCGCTCTTTGTCGGCTCGTCGTCGAGACCCGGGAGCAGCGGGTGAATGCGGGTCACGCCCGTGGCGATGTGCTGGCAGGCGGCGCGGATTTCAGAAATGGCGGTTGGGCGGTCCATGAGGAAAAACTTGCCGTCGGGGCGGCGCACAGCAAGCCTAGAGCGAATTGGAAACAGGAAGCGGAACATGAAATTATGAGAATCGTCGTTACGTGCGGACCCAGCTATGAGCCGATCGATGAAGTGCGCCGGATCACCAATTTTTCCACCGGCGAACTGGGCATCATGATCGCCAATCACTTCTCGAAAGCCGGCCACGAGGTCGTGTGTTTCAAAGGCGTGGGCGCGACCAGCCAGGAGCGGGTGAACGGGGCGCGGGTGGTGCCCTTCGCGACCAACGAGCATCTGCGCACGGAGCTGGAAGGACTGCCGGAGCGCGAAAAAGTCGGTGCTGTTTTCCATGCGGCGGCGCTTTGCGATTATCGGGTGAAGAGTGTGCAGACCAGCGAAGGTGCTTCGGTGGCGGCGACGAAAATCCCGAGTCGGGCCGGGGAATTGACGCTGACGCTCGATCCTGCGCCCAAGCTGATCCACGAGCTGCGTGACCTTTTTCCGGTCAGCCGGCTCGTCGGTTGGAAGTATGAGTTGGCGGGCAGCCGGGCGGATGTGCTGGCGGCGGCGATCCGGCAATTCACGGAATCGCGGAGCGATGGCTGCGTGATGAACGGCGCGGCGTACGGCGCCGGGTTCGGCTTTCTCGAACCGCAGCAGAAGCCGGTGCATCTCGCGGATCGGGACGCGCTTTGCGTCCACCTCCTGCGCTGGACCGAGGCCGGACGCGGGGAAGTCTAGGCGCGCTCGGCGAGGAAGGCGGCGACTTGCTCGGCGAGCTTCCGGCCGATGCCTTCGGTCCCGGCGATTTCGTCCACGGTGGCGCGGCGCAGGCGGGTGACGCTGCCGAAATGCTGAAGCAGGATTTGTTTCCGGTGCTGCGAGACGCCGGGGCAATCATCGAGAATGCTCTCGGCGATGCGGCGTTTCATGAGGAGCTGGTGGTAGCCGTTGGCAAAACGATGCGCTTCGTCGCGGATGCGCTGGAGCACCTGCAGCGCGCCGCTGGCGTGCGGGAGCCGGAGCGGTTCCGGCCGTCCGGGGCGATGGATTTCCTCGAACTCCTTGGCCAGGCCGATGATCGGCAGGTCGTGCAGGCCGAGGCGCTGGAGTTCGCGGCAGGCGGCGCTGAGCTGGCCTTTGCCGCCGTCCACGATCACGAGATCGGGCAGGCGGACGGGGGATGGGGAGGTTGAGGGTTGAGAGTTGAGAGTTGAGAGGCGCGCCAGCGTTTGCGCGGGGTTTTCCTGGGAGAACTCGGCGTCGTCGGGATGTTGCTCGCGATTTTCCAGGAGGACGCGCGCATAGCGGCGGCGCACGACTTCGGCCATGCTCGCAAAATCGTCCTGCCCGGCCACGGTCCGGATGCGGTAGCGGCGATATTCGGCATTGGCCGGCCGGCCTTCGAGGAAGCAGACCATGCTGGCGACGATGTGCGTGCTGCTGATGTTGGAGATGTCGAAGCACTCCATCCTGCGGAGCGGCGCGCCGAGACCGAGCTCTTCCGCGAGCGCGGCGATGTCGGCCGCGGGATCGCTGCTCCGCGTGGTCCCGAGGCGATGCCGCTGATCGCGGGTGAAGCGGGCCATCGGCTTGGTCGTTTTGCGCAAGTCGTCGAGCATGTTGCGCATCTCGGCGGCGCGCTCGAAGTCCAGCGCGGCGGCGGCCTTTTTCATTTCGTCCTCGAGCGACTGGAGCAGTTCCTTTGATTGCCCGGCGAGGAATTCGCAGGCGATTTCGACCCGCTGCCGATACTCCTCGGCGGTGATGTCGGCGAGTTTCATCGGCACCTGGTAGGTCGAGGATTTCAGCTCGCGCGGAGTCGGGGTGCCGCGACCGAAAGTGAGGACGCCGAACTTCTTGCGCATGAAGGTGAGCGTCTGCCGGAGCGCGCCGGCGTGGGCGTAAGGGCCGAAGTAGCGGGCGTTGTCATCCTTCTTGAAGCGGGAAAGCCGGAAGCGCGGCCAATCGTCCGCCATGTCGGCCTTGACCATGAGGAAGCGTTTGTCGTCGCGGAAACTGATGTTGTAACGCGGGCGGTATTCCTTGATCAGCCGCCCTTCGAGGAGCATTGCCTCCGGCTCGCTGCCCGCGATGTGCCACTCGAAATCCCAGATCGCGTCGAGCAGCGCGCGGGTCTTCAGGTCGGCGCGCATCGTCCGGCTCGGGGTGAAATACTGGCTGACCCGCTTGCGGAGGTCGCGCGCTTTGCCCACGTAGATCACGCGATTGAATCGGTCTCGCATCAGATAGACGCCGGGCTTGTGCGGGACGTCGCGCAGCTTGACCTTGAAATCGGGCTTTTCGGGAGTGGGCATCGGGGAAAATGTGGCGCAGGACCGGGTGGCGCGCGCGGGGAAGGTTGCATCCTTTTAGCCACCCGCTACTATGCGAAACCAAATTTCATGAACTGCACCGCTCTTTTCCTTACCCTGATGTTTAGTGCCGCGACACTCTTCGGGCAGGAAGCCGGTTCCCCCACCAGAACAGAGCCCATTCTCCTCGCGCAAGCGGCCACGCCGGCTCCCAATGCCGGGAACGCCGCCCCGCCGGGCTTGACCGCCGATACGACGACGATCCCCGCGCGCCCCGAGGCCCGGGACGACAGCGCGATCATCAGCACGATGACCCTTTGGAAACTGATCGAGGCCGGTGGCTGGGCGATGATCCCGCTGGGTTTTCTCTCGGTGGTCACGGTCATGCTCGTGCTGGTTTACACGTTTACCCTGCGCCGCGGGGCGATCCTTTCGCCGCACTACATGAACACGGCGGACGTGCTCCTGAAGAAGCGCGACTACCTCGGCTTGCTCGCCATTTCCAGCCGGCACAGTGAAGCGGTGGCCCGCGTCGTCCAGCGCACCCTCGATTTTGCGACAAAAAACCCCACCGCCTCTTACGAAGTGGTGAAAGACATCGCGGAGACGGAAGGTGCCAGTCAGGCCGCTTCGCTGCAGCATCGCACCGTCTATCTGGCGGATATCGGCATGCTGGCCCCGATGATCGGCTTGCTCGGCACCGTTTTCGGGATCATCCGGTCCTTCGGAGCGATCGGCAGCGGCACGAGCGCCCAATCGCGCGACATCCTGCTGGCCAGCGGCGTTTCCGAAGCGCTCGTGGCCACTGCGACCGGCCTCGTGCTCGGCATCACGGCGATGTTTTTCTACTCCCTCTTCCGCAATCGCGTGCAGAGCCTCATCTCCGATTTGGAAATCGCCTCGGCCCACATCGCCGGCCTGATTGCCCTGAACTATAACAAAAAGCGTGAACAGTCGCGCGTGGCAGTGGACGAAGAATTCTAAAGTCTGCCCATGAAATTCCGCACCCGCGCCGCCCCCAACATCATCGGCTTCCAGATTGCGCCGATGGTGGACATCCTGCTCGTGCTTCTGGTCTTTTTCATCGTGACGTGGAGCTTTGCGCGCAAAGAAAACGAACTCGACGTCAAGGTGCCTTCAGCGCAGAACGCCAAGGAGTCCAACCCGGTCGTCAATCAGACGGTGCTCAATGTGAAGGCCGACGGGACGGTCGTCTGGAATGGCAAGGTGATCACGCTGCCGGACCTCGCGGTGAAGCTAAAGGAACTCTCCGGGCTTTTCCCCGATTACGCGATCATCGTCCGCGGGGATGAGCGGGCGCCGTTCTTGTTTATCGCCAAAGTGCTCGATACCTGCCGCGAGGCGAACATCTGGAATGTCGCTTTTGCGACCGCAAAAGTGGAATGAAACGTCGGCCTTTTTGGGGAGTGTCCATCGTTGCGCTGGGCTTCGCGCAACTGCCGCTCGGCGCACAGGAAGTTCCCCCGGGCCTGCTCAAGCCGTTTCTGAATGAAGATGGTTCGCCGGTTCGGCGCGCCGTTCCTGTCCCGCCGAGACCGGCGCCGACTGAGGCTCCCATTCCTCGGGCTATTCCGATTACGCCGCGGCCGGCCGCGCCTGCACCCTCTGAACCATCGCCGGCCACCCCGCCGAAGCCGATGGCGCCGCCGGAACCCGAAGAACCTGGGTCGATTCGGTTGAGCCCGAGCGCCGCCCCAAGGAGTGCGGAGGAAGTCCAGATGGACGTCGCGGACAACTACTACGCGCGCAAAATGTACGACATGGCGGCGCCGGAGTACGAGCGTTACATCGGCCAATTTCCGAAAGGCCCGAATCGCATCACCGCGCTCTTCCGTCTCGGTGAATCCTATCGCAACCGCGGCACGAACAACGCCGCCAAGAACGCCTACGAAACGCTGCTCGCCCAGTTCTCCGACGGCGATTTCATCGGCCCCGCTGCGTATCGGCTGGCTGAACTCTACTATCAGGAAAAGCAATTCCGTGACGCGCTCGCGCTCTACCGGAAAGCGTCTGTCCGGCTGAAAGAGCCAGCCGTGGCGAACGCGGCGAAGTTTTTTTCCGCTCGTTGCATGGAAGCGCTGGGCCAGAAATATGAAGCGCGCGTCGTTTATGAGGATCTGGTCGCTTCCCCGAAAGACAACCCCTTCCACGATGCCAGCCGGCTTTCCTACGCGCTGCTGCTGAAGGATGGCGGGCGAACGGCGGATGCGCTTAAGCAAATCCAGTTGCTGGCCAAAGAAGCCGGGAATCCGGATTTGAAACTCGAAGCGCTGGTCCGTTCCGGTCTGTGGTCGCTGGAAACCGAACCGCCCCAAACCACGCGAGCGGAGGCTGATTTCAAGGCCGCCCTGGCCATGCCGGGCAAGAGTTATTGGAAGGAACTCGCCCAGCTTGGGCAGTTGCGCATGCTCACCGAGGAGGGCAAGGCGCAGCAGGTGGTCGACACCTATAGCAAGCTCGAGGGCGAGGTTTCGGCGGACGTAAAACCCGAGATGCTGATGCTCCTCGCCGCGGCGCATCGGACGCTCAACAAAGTGCCGGACGCGCTCGCCGCGTACGCCCAGGTGACCCAGGAATTCCCCGGTTCCATCTACGACAAGGAGGCGCAGTACGAGCGTCTGCGCACGCTCTACGCGGCCGAGCAGGAATCGCTCGTCGCGGAGATCGACCAGTATCTGCTCGCGAATCCCGAGGCGCAAAAGCGCGACGAAGCCCTGCTGATGAAAGCCGAGGCGCTTTTCAAAAAGGAGGATTATGCCGGTGCGATGCCGATCTATTCGACGCTGGAACTCTCGCGCACGCTCAGCGGAACGCGCAAAGCCGAGGCGCTCTTCCGGCTCGGCTGGTGCCAGATCCAGACCCAAAATCTCGAACCGGCGATCAAGGCCTTCACGTCGTTCATCAATGGCTACCCGACGCACAAACTCATGCCCTTTGCCCTGCTCCAGCGCGGGCTGGCGCATCAATCGCTGAAGGACCCCAACGGCGCGCTCAAGGACTACCAGGCGTTGGTCACGAACCATCCCAAGACCCCGCAGCGCGAATTGGCGCTCCAGCAGCAGGCGCTCATCCAAGGGCAGCAGGGGCAGAACGCGGCGATGGCCGAAAGCTTCAAAATGCTGCTCAAGGATTATCCGGAGACTGCAGCCAAAGCGCAGGCTTCGTATTGGATCGGTTGGGCGACGTTTGAGGAGAAGAACTACAAGGACGCGGCGCCGTTTCTCGATGAAGCGCGGAAGCTGAGCAAGGAAGAGTTCGGCGAGAAGGCCGGCATCCGGATGCTCCTCTTGAACTATTACCTCGAGAACAAGACCGCTACCGCGCGGGAGGTCGAAATCTACGCGAAGGAAGGCAAAACCAAGGTTCCGCCGGAAATCCTTCGCTGGCTCGGGAAGAGCTTTCGCGACAGCGGCGACTACGAAAACGCCGAGAAATACCTGCTCCTGCTGACTCCGCGGGACGAAGTGATGCCCGACGATTTCCTCCTGCTCGGAGAAGCCCAGCACGCGCTGGCCAAATACCAGCCTGCGGTGGACGCGTATCAGACCTATCTGAAGTCGGTGTCGCTGCCGGTGCCGCGGGTCAAAGGCCTGCTCTCGCTCTCTGCTTCGTTGATCAAGACCGGTAAATTCGCGGACGCCCAGAAGTGCGTGGACGAAGCGCTCACCCTTCAACCGGAAGGCGAACTGAGCGGCCGAGCCAAGATCGTCGCCGGTGACATCCGCATGGCGCGCGGCGAGTTTGAGGAAGCCGCGAAAGTTTACGAGAGCGTGGCGGTGATTCTCGACGATCCGGAAATCACTCCGCAGGCGCTCGAGAAGGCGGTCGAAGCCTGGCGTGCGGCCGGTCGGGAAGAGGACGCGGCCAGGACGCTTAACAAACTGAAGAGCCGTTACCCCGAATATCGGCCGGGCAAACTGGCGTCGCCGTAGGCTGGTCTGGCGGCGAGGGATCGGGAAAACTCGCGGCGCATGAAGTTCCGGCTGCCGCAACCCGCCCAACCGTTCATCGGCCTGGCGCTCGCGGCGATTCTCGGGATTTGCGCGGCGGACTATTGGGAAATACCGGCATTCTGGGCGCTGGGCGGAACGGCGCTGGGCGCCCTCGCGGTCTGGCTGCGGCCCGGCCTGGTTACCGCGTGGGTGCTCTGCGCGCTGACCTTTTTCCACTTACATACCATCCGCCACTACGGCAGCGAGGCTCGTCAACTCGCGGAAATTCTCGCCCCGGGTCCGCGCGTTGCTCAGGTGACCGGCATCGTCTGGAGCGAACCGCAGCCGCCCGCGACCGCCTCACGCATCACCGCCCGCTTCGTCTTAAAGGTCGAGTCGCTGGAGATCTCCGGGGAAAAAATTCCGTCGGCGCTGTTCTGCAATGTCGCATGGGCGGGCCCGCTTCCGGGGTATGGCGATCGCGTCTCGCTGCTGGGCTCGGCGGCCAATCTGGCGGCGAAGCGGAACCCCGGGCAGTTCGACTTCGCCGCCTACCAAAACCGGCGTGGCATCTATTCCGAAGTTTGGAGCCGCTTCGCGACCGACTGCCGCATCGTCAGCCACGGGCACGGCCATCCGGCGCAAGTCTTCGCTTTTCGCACCAGCCGCTGGATTCACCAGCAACTCCGGATCGATCTCGAAGATTCGCCGGAAATCTCGGACCTCATCGCCAGCATGGTGCTCGGGCTGCGCGGCGAGACGCCCGAGGACATGAAGGTCCTCTTCCGGCACACCGGCACGATGCACCTCTTCGCGGTCAGCGGGCTGAATGTCGCCATGCTCGCCGGGATCGTGCTCTTCGGGCTGCGGCCTTTCGGGGTGCGGCGCGGCGCGGCGGTGTTCATCGTCATCCCGATCCTCGCGGGCTACGCGCTGGTCACCGGCCTGACCCCGAGTTGCGTGCGCGCTGCGATCATGCTGTCCGTCGTCCTGCTCGGCCTCGTCTTCGACCGCCGCGCGCTGGTCCTGAACAGCCTCGGCGCCGCCGCTTTCTTCATTCTGCTTTGGGACACCGCTCAGCTCTTCTCGGCCGGCTTCCAATTTTCCTTTGTCCTCGTGATGACGATTGTCTGGCTGGCCGGAAGAATTCAGCGCCGTGTCGAAGGGCTCAGCCAGCCCGATTCCTTCCTGCCGCGGGAGTTGTGGAGCGGTGCGCAGCATGCGCAGGTCTGGGTGACGCGAAGAATCGCGCTCGCCCTCGGCGTCACTCTGGCCGCCTGGCTCGGGTCGCTCGCCTTCACCGCCGGCTATTTCCATCTGTTCTCACCGGCGGCGATTCTGGCCAATCTCTTCGCGGTCCCGCTGGCGTTCAGCGTGCTCCTGCTCGGGCTCACTTCCGTGATCGCCGCGCCCATTTGGAAAACGGGGGTCATTCTCAGCAACAACGCGAATTGGTTCTGCGCGAAGTTCCTCCTCAACGGACTCGAACTTTTTGCGCTCATCCCCGGCGGCTATTTCTACGTCGAGACCCCACGGCTCACCGCCGCCCCCGCTGCTGAATTCACGGTCTTCGATCTCGGCGAAGGCGGTGCCGCCCATATCCGGGCGGAGGGTCAAGACTGGCTGCTCGATTGCGGCGGCAACGGCGACTACGACCGCATTCTCCTGCCGTATCTGCGCAGCCGCGGGGTCAACCGCCTCGACGGGCTGCTGATCAGCCACGGCGACGCGCGCCACATGGGCGGTGCGCTGGCGGCGATTCAGGATTTTCAACCCCGCCTGCTGGTGGATTCCGTGCTCCGCGATCGTTCCCCGACACGGCGCAGCCTGCACGCGGAACTTCACGAACGTCGCTTCCCGAAAGGACTCTACGAACGCGGGGATGTGATCCGGGTCGGCGATCACGCGACGTTGCGCGTGCTCTATCCGCCCGCGGGGCGGCGTCGCGCGGTGGCGGACGACATGGCGATGGTGGTGCGCTTCGAGAGCGGGGACATCCGCGCGCTGTTCATGTCCGATGCGGGATTTTCCACCGAGCAATGGCTGCTCGAAAACGAGTCCGACTTGCGCTGCGATATTCTGATCAAAGGCCACCACACCAAGGATCTATCGGGCCTCCCGGACTTCCTCGCGCACGTGCAACCGCAGGCGATCATTTGCGGTCCCCTCGGCTTCGGCGAAGCGCCGGAAAAACTCGATCCGTGGGTGAAAGCGGCCACTGAGCGCGGCTGCACGGTCTTCCGCCAGGACCGGGTGGGCGCGGTGCGGACGGAAGTGCGCGCCGACGGTTTCGAACTCCGCGGATTGGTGAACGGTCAGACCTTCCGCAGCAACGCCCGGTAGATCGGCAGACCCTGCGCGAGAAAGCGCCGCTCGAAGTTCGTCTGCGGATATTCCCCATCCTCCGGCCAGTCGATCCGTTCGTAGCCCTTCGCCTTGGCGAAGACCTTTTCCATCCAGAGGAAATACGGCTGATCGTCGGTCTTCACCCGCAGCAAGCCGCCGGGCACGAGGATGCCGTGGAGCGCTTCCATAAAGCCGTCCTGGACGAGCCGGCGCGATTGATGATGCCGCTTCGGCCATGGGTCGGGGAAAAGGACGTGCGCCGTGGTCACGCTCTCCGGCGGCAGGACGTAACGCAGCGCGTAGGCCGTCTCGATGCGCAGCAGGCGGGCGTTCGTGAGCTGATGATGCACGACCATGCGGCAGACTTTGCGCACACGCCCGAGCAGGCGCTCGATGCCGAGGAAATTGTGCTCGGGATATTTGGCCGCCATGGCCACGAGGAAAGCGCCCTCTCCGCAGCCGAGATCCATTTCGAGCGGAGCGTCGCGCTCGAAGATGTCGCTCATCCTGGCCCGGGCGAAATAATCGGCAGGGGCGAATTCGATCGCTTCGGCAGGATCGGGGGCGTCGGGGCTGTTGGCGCGGAAAGCGGCTCTCATTTGGGACGTTGCCGATACGCGCAGCCGTCCGCGCTCGCAAGTGCATTCGCGGGAAGACTTCCCCACGGCCCACGCCGGGTCTTCGCCGTCACCGTCGTCTCGGGCCGGGCAGCGGGGTCGCTGGGCGGACTGGCTCCTCCACGCCCCGGTTCTTGTACCAGAGCACTCCGGACCGGCGAAGATTGGAGATCAGCGCCTTCAGATCCTCGGCGGCCTTTTTGTCGGAAACGAGCGTCCCGATCGGCCCTTGCCCGGAAGACGCTTTTTCGAGAAGGCTTCGCGCCGAGACCGAAGTCTTGCGAAAATCCCCCAAGGTCAGCCGCAGATCGCCGGCGGCACCGTCGATCGTCTTCATCGTGCCTTTCGCGGAGTCCACCACTTCCTGGGTGCGGACGACCATCGCGTCGAGAGAGCGCGCGGTTTTCGAAAAATCCTCCGAGGTTTGCTTCAGGTTTACGAACGTGTCCTCGACGTTCTTCAGGTTTTTCTCGCTGAGCAGTTTCTCGTTGAGGTTGGCCGTCGTCACTTTGATCTCGTCGAGCGCTTCGCTGACCTTCTTCAGCACGTCTTGGTTCAGCGTGTCCATCATTTCGCTGCCTTTGCTCGTCAGTTCGTCGAGGCCGCCGGTGCGCTGGCCGGTGATCAGTTCATTGGGCTGCGCAAAGTCCGCGGGCGAATAGTTCGTGGGCGGCACGACGTCCACATAGGAATCCCCGAGCATGCCGCTGCTCCGGATCTGGAATCTGGAGGTGCGCGGCACTTTGACGACCTCGCGGATCAGCAACGGGACTTCCACTTCGTAATTCTCGCCGGTCAGATTCGGAGCCTGGGCGACCACTCCGATCTGCGCCCCGGCGAGGAGCACCGTCGAACCCTTCACCAAGCCGCTGGCATTCGGGAAGCGGACGCGCAGCGGATACCGCTCATCCATGCCCTGGCCGAGGCGGCCGAAGGTCACGATCATCGCCGCGATCACGCCGAAGCCGATCAGCAGAAACAGCCCGACAAAGAATTCGACGCCTTTGCGCTCAGTGCTCATGCGGGTTGGCGGCTAGTCGGAATCGCCGGAGCGACCCTCGATGAAGGCGGTGATGACCGGGTCGCGGGAGGCGCGCAGCTCGTCGGGAGTGCCGTGAAAATGGATCCGTCCCTCGTGCAGGAACGCGATCTGGTCGGCGGTGTGAAAAGCGGTCTTCATGTCGTGGGTCACGACCACGGAAGTCACCGACAGGCGCTTTTGCAAGCGACGAATCAGATGGTTGATCGAGTCCGTCGCGATCGGATCGAGGCCGGTTGTTGGCTCATCGTAAAGAATGCAAGCTGGCCGGCCGACGATGGTGCGCGCCAGGCCGACGCGCTTGCGCATGCCGCCGGAGAGTTTTTCCGGCATCTTCTTCTGCTCGCCGGCGAGATCGACCATTTCGAGCGCTTCCGCCACGCGATCGCGGATTTCTTTTTCGCTTTTCACGCCCGCTTCGCGCAGCGGGAAGGCGAGATTTTCTTCGACGTCCATCGAGTCGAAAAGCGCGCCGCTCTGGAAGAGCATGCCGATCTTTTTGCGAATGACGCCGAGCTTTCGCTCGGGGAGCCGGGTGATTTCCTCGCCTTCGACCCAGACCTCTCCCGACGTGGGCTGAAAGAGGCCGATGAAATGTTTAAGGAGGACGCTTTTTCCGCTGCCGGAACGGCCGATTATCACGCAGGTCTGGCCGTTTTCGATCTCCAGATCGATGCCGCGGAGGACCTCCTGCGCTCCGAGCGTTTTTGTGAGTTGGCGGACGGAGATCATGCAAATACGGGCTTTGCGCGGCTACGTGCCATAGGGGAAAAGCGAGTTCAGCAGGAAGGTGAGGAAGAAATTCAGGATCAGGATGCTGAGCGAACTGATGACCACGGCCTCGGTCGGTGCGCGGCCGACGCCGACCGCGCCCTCCTTCGCGTTCAGCCCCTGATGGCAGGCCACAAACGCAATCACCACGCCAAACGCGAAACCCTTCGAAAGGGCCATCTTGACGTCACGCGCCCCGACGTATTTGAACAGGTTTTCGAGAAAGAAGGGGCCCGAGATATCGAGCACTTGGACGCCGACGAAATAACTCGAGACGATGCCGAGGCCGATGCTTTCCGCGACCAGGAGCGGCATCGCGAGGACCAGCGCGAGGACCCGCGGCACGACCAGGTAATCGGTAGGATTCACGGCCAGCGAGCGCAGGGCGTCGATTTGTTCGGTCACTTTCATCGTCCCGATTTCGGCCGCCACGGCGGCCCCGACCCGACCCGCGACCATCAACCCGGTCAGCACCGGCCCAAGTTCACGAAAGAGCGAGACGGCGACGACCGAACCCGTGGCCGATTTCATTCCCAGCGAGGCGAACTGAAAATACGTCTGCGCGGTGAGCACGGCGCCGGTGAACGCCCCGGTGACCAGCACGACCATCTGCGACCGCCAGCCGATCTCGACGATCTGGCGCATGAGCAACCGCCAGCGCATCCGCGCCACCACGATGGAAACACACGTCTCCCAGACCAGGATGGCGACTTCGCCGAGATAAAGAAGGAGAGAAAGCGCGGTGCGCCCGACGGAGGTAACCATGCTGCGGCGGACGCTAGGTGCGGCACCGGCGCTTGTCCACCCCCCGCCTGCCGGGAGATTGCGTCAGCTCGGCAGATGCAGCGGCTGGGTCTTGCTCTTCGGATTCAATTCCGCCGGCACCGCGCCGACGATCCGTGGTTCCAGATTCAGCTTCCGAAAAATGGCGCGCACCTCCTGAATGGTCAGGGTGGGCTCGTCGAAGTCGAGATAGACGATGTCGTGATTGCTATCGACCTTGTAGCGCAGGCCGGGGACAGCTTCGAGTTCGTGATCCAGCGCGAGGATTTTTTCCAGGTTTCGGACTCCGGCGGCGTAGATTTCGACTTCGATCATAAAATTTACTTGGTCACGACGTAGCGAAGCTAAGGCTGTCCGAATGAACACCGCAACGACAAATTTCCAACCCCCTGCAGATTTTGGCGTTGCGCCGAAATCCGCGCCTGCGGCTTAGCGAATGAGCAGCGTCGCGAGGCCGAGAAACGCGCCCATGCTGACCACGTCAGTCGCCGTGGTCAGGAAGATGCTCGACGCGGTCGCCGGATCGGCACCCAGTTTTTTAAGCGTCAGCGGCACGAGCGCGCCAGCCACCCCGCTGACCAGGCAACTGAAGACCATGGCCAGCCAGGTGATGAAGGCGAGCAGACCCGCGTCGGGCCGCTGCTGCAGCAGCGCATAGACCAGCATGCCGAGTCCGGCGCTGATCCCGACCATGACCCCGTTGCAGAGCCCGAGCAGGGCTTCCTTGCCGACCAGCTTTTTCACTTTGTCCGGGGTCAGTTCCCCGAGCGTCATGCCGCGCAAGGTGACGGCGAGCGCCTGGCAGCCGGTATTGCCGCTCTGCCCGGCGAGCACCGGCAGGAAAACCGCGAGCAAAACGACGCGCTCGAGCGTGCCTTCGAAGACGCCGACCACCGCCGCGGCCACGAAGGCAGTCAGCAGATTGAGCTGCAGCCACGGGTGCCGGAACTTCAAGCTCTGCGTCCACGCCGTCGAAAGACGCTCCTCTTTCTCGACACCGACCATCGTTCCCGCCTGGGCGCTGAGCTCGAAGGCCTGTGCTTCGAAAAGCACCGTGCCCCGCACCGTGCCGAGCAGCCGCCCCTGGGCATCGCCGACTGGGTAGACGGGGAAATGTTTCGTCACCGAAAGCTTCATCGCGTCGCTGATCGACATCTCCGGCTGAAGAAAGAACGGCTTGTGAATCATGATCTCGCCGAGCGTCTGCTCCGGTTTGCCGAGGAGCATCTCGCGCATCACGACCACGCCGATCAGGCGCTCTGCTTCATCGACCACCCAGAGGTAGGTGACGAAGGCTTTGGTGACCAGCGTGCGCAGGGTTTCGGTGGCTTCGGCGATCGTCGTTGTCTCTTCGAAAACGGCGAGAGGCGCATCCATCAAGCGGCCAATGGTTTCCTCGGGATAGCTGTCGTTCTGCAGCCATTGGCGGCGGTTTTCCGGGGTGGCGTTGGCCAGCACGAGCTGGCGCCGATCGCCAGGAATCCCGGCCAGCACGGCCTGCCGGAGCGCCGGGGCAAGCTGGTCGAGCACATCCTCGATGACGTGGTCGGGATGCGTCAGGAGCAACTCGACGCCATCCCGGGTATTCTTTTCGCCCACCGCTGCCGCCAATTGGCGGACTTCCTCTTGCGGATCCGAAGTGCTGGGAATGGCGGCGACGCTCATGGCGCCGCTTTGGATAGCAGCCTCGGCGCGGATGGCAATCTCCTCGCGCGCTCCTTTCTGCGAAATCCAATTTGCGATTCCGCCAGAGCCGTTTTACAGGCGGCGCACGTTTTTTGCTTCCGTTAGTGCGATCTGAAAATGCGCTCCTTCCCTCCGCTCCTGTCCCGGCTTCTCCGCCCTCGTTCCTGGTGGTTCAGCGCCTGCCTGTTCGCCGCGCATTTGCTGGTCGGCGTGTCCGGCTTGCAGGCGTGGACGCCGGGCACGGCCACCCCGCTCGCGGCGGAGGGTTTTGTGGTCGATCCCATGAATCGCCGGGACGTGCTGGCCTTCTACAACACCGTTTATTCCGCCTCGGAAAACTACGCGGCGAACATGGCGTGGACCGGGAGCGTGGCGAACGGCGCGGCGGGCACGACGAGCGCGGCCTTCAAGGAAGACGTGCGGCGGCGCATCAATTTCTATCGCGCGCTTTCCGGCCTGCCGGCCGACATCGCCTTCGACGCTGTAAAAAGTGGCAAGGATCAGGAAGCGGCGCTGATGTTCGCGCGGAATAACGCGCTCAGTCACACGCCGCCGACGAATTGGACTTACTACACCGCAAACGCGGCTGAGGCGGCGGACGCCAGCAACATCGCGATCGGCACCTACGGCCCGGGATCGGTGGACGCCTACATGCGCGACGACGGGGCGAACAACATCGTCGTCGGTCACCGGCGCTGGCTGCACTATTCACGGGCGCGGTTCATGGGCACCGGCGATGTGCCGTCGGAAAGTCCCTACAACCGGGCGAACGCCATCTGGGTGATCGGCGACTTCAAGGCCGCTCCAGCGCCGCAGTTCGTGGCGTGGCCAAATCGGGGGTTCGCGCCGGCGGCTTTGGTCCCGGCGCGTTGGTCGCTCTCCTATCCCGGCGCCAATTTCTCCGGCGCGTCGGTGACGATGACGCAAGGCGCGACGCCGGTGCCGACGACGATCATTTCGAATGTCGATAACGGCTACGGCGACAACACCCTCGTCTGGACGCCGTCCGGCCTGCCGGGTTCCGTCAGCGCGGACACGCCCTGCAATGTCACGGTGGCGGGAATCAGCGGCGCCGGGGTGCCGACCAGTTACAGCTACACGGTCACGCTTTTCGATCCGGGCGTGCTGGGAGAAACGGTCGCGATCACCGGCAGCAACACCCCGGCGACGACCGGCGCGACGTACACTTTCAACAGCATCGCGCAGGCCGACGCTTATGAACTGCGTGTCTCGACGGGCAGCA
>JBBQIZ010000080.1:0-17823 GCA_038325425.1 Chthoniobacterales bacterium | reverse complement strand
CGACGGCGTCAAAGCGAAGCCCTACCACGCCGGGCTCGCGGACAAGGAACGCGCGGAAAATCAGGAGCTCTTCCTGCGCGATGAGGTCCACGTCATCTGCGCCACCATCGCCTTCGGCATGGGCATCAACAAACCGAACGTCCGCTTCGTCATCCACTACGAGCTGCCGAAAAACGTCGAGGGTTACTACCAGGAAACCGGCCGCGCCGGACGCGACGGCCTGCCCGGCGAATGTCTGCTTCTTTTCACCGCCGGCGACGTCGCCAAACAGGGCCGTTTCATTGACGAAAAGACCGATCCCGAAGAAAGGCGCGCCGCCCGCGCCGCACTCCATCGCATCGTCCACTACGCCGAATGCGCCGGCTGCCGGCGCGCCGATCTGCTCGCCTATTTCGGGGAAAGTTATCCCGGCGCCAACTGCGGCGCGTGCGACAACTGCCTGACCCCACGCGACACCTTCGACGGCACCGTGGCCGCGCAAAAGCTGCTCTCGACCGTCTGGCGGACCCGCATGGCCTCGCGCTCCGGATCCGCCGCCTTCGGCCTGAATCACCACATCGAGATTCTGACCGGCGCCGAGACCGATCGCATCCGCAAGTGGCAGCACGCAGAACTCAGCACCTACGGAATCGGCAAGGAACACACGCGCCCCGAATGGCAGGCGATCGGCCGCGAACTCGTGCGGCTCGGCTTCCTCCGGCAGAACGACGGCGAATTCCCGACCGTCGAGATCACCGAGGAAGGCGTCCTGTTTCTAAAAGAGCGGCGCAGTGTCACCCTCACCCGCCCGCCTGTCCGCACCAAAACTGGCCGGGGCGATGCCGCGCCCGCGGGAAAGGCGCGGACCAGCCGCGACTACCGCGCCGGGGAAATCTCCTGCGACGAAACGCTTTTCGAGCTGCTCCGCCAGCTCCGCCGCGAAATCGCCGATTCCCGCAACGTCCCCGCTTACGTCATCTTTGGGGACGTTTCGCTGCGGGTGATGGCGCGGAACTACCCGACCGACGAGAACGCCTTCTCCCGCGTCACCGGCGTCGGCGCGAGAAAGCTCGACGAATTCGGCGCGCAGTTCATGGACCTGATCCTGAAGTATCTCCGGGAGAACCCGCGGCAGAAGTTCGAGTAATCTACGCTGCCCTTATCCGGTGCGCCGCGCCGGAGACGCGCCAACGATGGGTGTTTCCGCGAAATGACGTTTAGGTTACGTATGTTGGAGGATCGAAAGTTAGCTTGCCAGTGCAGGCTGAATGGGTTGCACTTTACTTGTCTGACTTCCTCATCCTGCAGCTACTGGCGTATCGCCAAAGCTCCCGACGACGCCAGACGCTCCGCAACACCATTATGAAAACGAAGACCATCCTCGAACTGTTGCTCGGCTTCAATGCGATCTCCCTTATCCATCTCATGCACTTGAATCCGCGGCTGTATGTGGCGGCCTGCAAGAGCGCATTTTCCGCCTCACGGCGTGCGACGACGAAAGAAGCGTTTCCGATCCCCGGGATCGGGCTCGGCGAGATTCTCGCCGACCGCAAGCCGAAGATCCAGCTATCGGTGACGCAATACGAAGACGGAATGCTGCCCAGCGATCAGGCCATGGCGCTGCTGTCGATTCTGGTCGCGGAGGCTCCGCGCGAAGTTTTGGAGATCGGAACCTTCATGGGGCACACGACGCGGCAAATGGCCGAAAACCTGACGACAGCAACCGTGCATACGGTGGACTTACCCGAAAATTTCTCGCCGGAAAACGATCCGGAAACGAATTTACCGAAGGACGATTTTCATCTGATCGCTAGCCGCACCGTCGGACGCGAATTTAAGGGAAATTCCTGTGAGAATCGGATTAAACAGCACTTCGCAGACACCGCAAAATGGGATTTCCGCGAGGCCGGCCAACCCACGTTCTTCTTCATCGATGGCGCCCACACCTATGAATATTGCAAGAGCGATTCCGAGAAGTGTTTCGAGCTCTGCCAGGGCCGTGGCGTTTTTCTCTGGCATGATTGCGATGAAGGGCATCCTGGAGTCATTAGGTTCATCTCCGAATGGAGAGAATTAGGAAGAGATATTCGCCGCATTTCCGGAACTGCCATCGCCTACTGGAAAAGCGTCTGAAGGAGACGCAGCAGCGGACTGCTCACCGGCCGACCAAGGCATCGAGCAGCGCGTAGAGTGCGGCGTGTGCGGTCGGAAGATCGGCGGGCGTCGCAAGGAGTCGCTCCGCGCTTTGCACAAAGCGGCCGGGGGTGAGGTCGTCGGCGGCGATGTTCGTGAGATCCGCGACGTTCACTCCGCCCATTTCCGGGTGGAATTGCAGCCCGACTACGCGGTCACCCCAGACAAACGCCTGACGCGGGCAGGCCGCACTCTCGGCGACGAGCCGCGCGCCGGGCGGCAACTCAAAGGTGTCCCCGTGCCAATGCATGACGTTCATCGCTTCTGGAAACGCCGCGAATGGCGCCCGGCGATCCGTGATCCGCACGGGGAACCAGCCGATCTCTTTCTCGGGATTTTGATACACCTTCCCACCGAGCACGTCGGCGAGAAGCTGAGCACCGAGGCAGATCCCGAGGATCGGCTTTCCGGCATCGATCGCGCGCCGCAGAAATTCCTTTTCCACCAGCAGCCAGGGATAATCGCGGTGCTGGTAGATATTCATCCCGCCACCCATCACGACGAGCAGGTCGAACGCGTCCAGCGCAGGCGGTGTTTCGGCGGCGTAGAGTGCGGTGCGCGCCAGCGGATGACCGCGCTCCGCGGCCCAGTCCGCGATCTTGGCCGGACCTTCCGCGGGCTGATGTTCGAGCGAATGGATGCGCATGCGGCGTCAGTAAATCGTCCGCGAATCGCCCGCAAGCTCGCGGACAAAAAAGAACCGGATCCGAATCCGACGGTAACAATTTCATAACACGGGGGCGCGAAGCTGCGGACATGAGCCGCGGCATTCCGCCACGGCCACCTCACCAAAAAGAAAGCCCCCGCCATGAAAACCTCCCGCCTCCACAGCGCATTCACCCTCATCGAGTTGCTCGTCGTCATCGCCATCATCGCCATGCTGGCTGGCATCGCGACTCCGGTTTATGCCGCGATCATGATGAACGGCCGCCAGACGGCCGCCCTCGCCAGCGCCAAGCAAGTCGGTCTCGCGCTGCGTGTTTATGCCAACGACCACGACGGCGCTTACCCGGCCAAACACAATAGCTACGACGAGGAAATCATCTCCGCGAACGATGCGCTGCGCAGCCTGATCCCTGCTTATCTCGACAACGAAAAGGTCTTTGTGGTCGGCGGCTCCAAGGCTGGGGCGAGCGCCGACAATCAAATCGAAGACCAGACACAAATGGTGGCGCGGGGCGAAAACCACTGGGCGTATGTCGAGGGGCTGACGACCAGTTCCAACTCCAACTGGCCGCTGCTCGTGGACCACACCGATGGCGCCGGGACCTATGGCAAGCTGGAGGGCGATCTCGGCGGGACCTGGAAAGGCACAAAGGCGATCATCATCCGCGCGGACGGCAGCGGGGCGATCGAGCCGCTGCTCGGCGGCGGCGAGAAGCGTTATCTGCCGCGCTTCAACGACAAGACGAAGAACGCGCTGCAGCTCGCCGATTACATGGGCGCCAGCGTGCGCCTGCTCGAACCCGCGCTGTAAGCACATCTGCGAAGCCCGAAGATGCGATCATCTTCGGGCTTCGCTCGGCCCGCTTTCTGCGGCACACCATCGTGCGTTCCCCTCGATGACCCTCCACGAAATCAGCCCCAAGCAGCTCCGCGCGCTCCTGCTGCTGCTCGTGCTCGTGCCGTTCATTCCGATGGTGCTGATGCTGCGCTTCATGGCCGATGCGCTGGACGGCGAACGCAACGCGGCCTGGGAGCGGATGGTCGGCGCGCAACAGCGCACGCTGGCCAGCGCGAGCGCCTCGCTGGAGAAGCACCTGGCGTCCCGCACCACGCCGCTACCCTCGGCCGAACTGCGGGAATTTTTCCGCGCGGTGTTCGGTCGGGAAATGGAAGTTTGCATCGTCGATCCCACCGGCCAGACCGTCGCCGGCGCCGCTCCGGCAAAAGGCCGACTGCTCACCCAAACGACGGTCAATAATGTCGCCACGGCGGCGACGGTGCAGATTCACCTCGCCGACGAAGGCCCACTCCGAGACGAGGTCCGGGAGCAGTTCAAGGTCTATGCTTGGACGGCGCTGATCGCCTCGGTCGCGATCTGCGCCATCGCTGCGGCGGCGGGCATGACGGTGCATCGGCAGCTCCGGCTGCACGAGTTGAAAAACACCGCGGTGGCCACGGTCGCTCACGAGTTGCGCACGCCGCTGGCGAGCATGCGCATGCTCGTCGATACGCTGCGCGAAGGCCGCTATCGCAACGCGGAGCAACTCCGCGAATATCTCGATCTCCTGCATTCCGAAAACCTGCGGTTGAGCCGATTGACCGAACATTTCCTCACTCACACCCGCCTCGCGCGCGACCAGCAGGCGTTCACTTTTGAAGCGGTGCCGATGCGGACGATCGTCGATCGCACGCTCGCCACCTTGCACCCGAGACTGGAAGCGCCGGACTGCTTCTTCACTCTCGATCTGCACGAACCGTTGACCGAGATCGTGGCGGATCGCGATGGCCTTATCACCGTGCTGCGCAATCTGCTCGAAAACGCCCTTAAATATACCGGCGATGAAAAGCGGATCACCCTGCGCGCCGGTGTCGCGGACCACACTGCCACCTTCGCCGTGGAGGACAACGGGGTCGGTCTCACGCCCACCGAGCGGCGACAAATCTTCGAACCCTTTTATCAGGCGGATCGCAAACTTTCCCGCTCTCGCGAAGGCGCGGGCCTCGGGTTGAGCATCGTGCAGGGCATCATCGCCGCCCACCACGGACGGATCGCCGTGGAAAGCACCCCCGGCCGCGGATCGATATTCACCGTCACGCTTCCCCTCACTCCCGCATGAGCACGCCCCGCGAAACGATCCTGATCATCGAGGACGACCCCGTGATGCTCCGCGGGCTGCGCGACAATTTCGAGTTCGAAGGCTACCGCGTGCAGACGGCGACCGATGGTGACTCCGGCTTGAAAGCGGCGCTCACGCTGCAACCCGACCTGATCATTCTCGACCTCATGCTGCCGAAAGTGAACGGCTATGAAATCTGCCGCTTCCTCCGCGAGGAAAAGCTGGAGATGCCGATCGTGATGCTGACCGCCAAGGGCCAGGAATCCGACGTCGTGCTCGGCCTTAAGCTCGGCGCGGACGATTACGTCACGAAGCCTTTCAGCATCAAGGAACTTCTCGCCCGCGTGGAAGCCTTCCTGCGCCGCCGACGCCAGTACACGGCGGCGGAATTCCGCTTCGGCGACTGCCAGTTCGATGCGGGGGCGCGGATGCTGACGCGCGCTGGCCAGGCCGTGCCGCTTTCGCCGAAGGAATTCGAGTTGCTCGCGTTTCTCGTCGCTAATGCGGAGCGCGCGCTGAGCCGCGAGCGCATCATGACGAGCGTCTGGGGTTACGATTGCCTGGTCACGCTGCGCAGCATCGACCGGTTCATCAATGCGCTCCGGAACAAGATCGAGGCCGATCCCGCGCATCCGCGCTTCATCACGACGGTGCGGGAATTCGGTTACAAGTTCCAGCTACCCTGATTCACACGATCCAATTGCGCAGGGCGAAGTCGTGCCCGAGCAGCGTGAACTGAATCGGCGCGCTTTCCGGGTAGCGTTCCCGCTCGATACCGTCCTGCTCGACCCGGACCTCAAAAGCGACCAGCGCTTCGCCGACCGCGCCCAGGTCGGCCAGGGGCAAACCGAAGGGGATGCTCTCGCCTCCAGCGGCTTCCGCCGGGATTTCCACCCGCAATTCCGTGGGCTGATGAAACTGCAGGATCAAAGTCGCGAGCGCATGTTTCCGCAGATCGATCCGAAGGAAAAACATTTCCGCGCTATTGCCGAAATGCAGGCGCTCGATCAGTCGTTCGGCGCGATACATCGCGCCCTGCCCGCCGCCCGGCGTGTAGGTGCCTGCGCCCAGCCAGTCGAAGAACGATCCGCCGCCATCGAGCGCGGGAGTGATGAGGCGCTCCGGCACTGTGTAGAGCGGCGCGGTCCGGGCGTCGGCGATCGGACGATCCAGCGCCGCGGGGGCGACCCCGCCGCCGAGCGCATAGACATTCTTGAGGTGGCACCGGAAGAGATCGTCGAAAAGCGCGTCATTGTCGGTCGAGAAATCCGCGCCGTACCACCAGAACCAATCGCTGCCCTCGGCCGCATAGATCTCGCGCTCCGCGTCCGCCTTTTGCGCAGGCGTGAGCGTCCCCGCGTCGCTCCGTTGCTGGAGAAAAGTGCGGGCTTCGCCGAGCAGATTCCACGCGGCATTTTCCGCCGGATCGCCGATCCAGATGTCGAAGTTGCTGCCGATCCACGAACCCGTGTGCAAGGTACTGAGTTGTTTGCGCGGCGGGTGGTGGCGGAAGTAATCCTCGATCGTGCAACTGTGCAGCCGCGCGCTGTCGGCGACGATGCCGCCGTACAGTGCCCGGAGAAAACCTTCGCCGCCATCGGCAAACGTCTCCCACGCATTTTCACCGTCGAGGATGAGCGGGATCACGCCGATGTCCTTGGGAATCAACCCGGCGATGTGCCGCAAATGGAATAGAAGATGCGCCGCCGCGGTTTGCGGATCGTTCTTCGCCGCCATGAAGCCGATGAAGTCGGAGAGCGGTTTCTCCCGGAAGACGGCATTCACGGCCGCGCCGTCGTGCGTCACCCGCCAGCCTTGGAAAAGCTCGAGATGATCAATGTTCGCGCCTTTGAAGGCGGGGTCGCGCCTCAGCGAATTGAAGAGATTTTCCTCGTCGCTGCAGAAGTATTCGATCCCGCTGTCCTGCATCAGCGGGATGAGTTCCGGGGCGATCGAACCTTCGCTCGGCCACAACCCGCGCGGTGGCTGACCGAAGACCCCGGCGTGTTGTTCGACGGCGAGGGTGAGTTGCGCGGCGGCATCTTCCGGCCAGGCGAAGCGTTGCGGAAACTCGCGCCCCGGCAGACTGCGCTCGGCAAAGGACGAATCGAAAATCAGGGGCAGAATCGGGTGAAAAAAGGGCGTGGTCGTGAGTTCCACCTGCCCGCGTTCTTCGGCCAGCCGATATTTCCGCAGGACCAACGGCAGGATCTCGAGATGGATGTCGAGGACGCGCTGCTTTTCCGCCTCGGTGAAATTGCGGCCCTTTCGTTTCAGCTCCGTCAACTCGGGATAAATGCGCTCGGCGGTGTAGCCGCACCACGCCAGATTGAACCACGTCTGCAGATCGAGAAATTCCTGCGTGGAGAAATAACGCAGCCCGCGCCGGACGTCGTCGCCGTAAAAGGTCAGCCCGCGTTTGTTGAGCAGCTCCCAATAGCGGGGGAAAGGTTTGACCAGATTGTCCCAGTGAATTTTGAAGAAGTTCTCGAGCAGCGCGAACTTCGTATCCTCGTCCAGATCGGCCGCCGGGGTGCGCGCCCAGTCCAGCCAGCGATCGCGAATTTTCCCCTCAATGAGTTCCTTGATCTGCAGCACGAGGACCGGAGTGAGGTTGAAGTTCACCCGGATCGCCGGGAAATCCTCGATCACCGAAATCATGTCGAGATACCCTTTGACGCTGTGCAGGCGAACCCATGGCATGGTCGCCGTCTGCGTCGCGGGATCGACGTAGTAGGGCTGATGCATGTGCCAGAGGAAGACGACGTTGGCCATGCCCGATGTGCCTACGGAGAAACGCCCGCGCGGGCAACCTCCGTGTACAGATTCTCCGCGCGCTCTATTTCTTCGGACGCTTGTCGAGCGCACTGCCCTGCAAGCCGGAGGGGCGGCCGGGGTCCGGCGTGGCGGGCACGGGCATGGGCGCGCCACCCAAGGCCACGGCGGTCCGATCCGCGAGCACGAGCGGCCAGTCAGCTCGGGCGAGGAGTTTCGGCTCCGACCGTTCCGCCTCGGCGTAAAGCGCGAGGAAAGTTTTGTTGAAAGGAGAAGTGGCCACGCCCAGCGCGGGATAGGCCTTTGTCGCGGCGAGCTTGGATTCCGCCGCCGGATGCGGAGTGCGGCCTGCCGCGGAGGGCGCGCCATCTGCCGCGACCTCGCCCGCCGGCACAGGCTTCACAAACGCCATCACCTTGTCCCAATGCCACCAGGCAGCGACTGGAATTCCCACCACGAGCAGTAGTAAAAGCACATTCTTCATAAGACGATGACCGCCCGACCAAAAACCTTGCGGCTGCTCCGATGTCAATTCCCGGTTGCGCAAAACGTCGGGAAAAATGCCTGAGGGTGGGATGATCCGCGCGGGCTGCGCATCCGCCAGGGGCGTCCGGTTCCACACTTCCCATTCCCCTCCTCGTCCCTACACTTCGCGCGCCATGTTCAAGACGCGCTACCCGATGCCCGGCACCGCGCCGGCCACCCTCCTGCCCCTGCCCGCAGGCTGCTCGGTCGCGCCGGTCATCAAGCTCATCGAATACGACGAACACACCATCACCGAGCGCGTGGTCGCGAGCGTCGATGAATTGCCGGAGGCGTTTCTCGACGACGGCAAGGGGCGCTGGATCGACATGGAAGGACTCGGCGATGTCCGGGTGCTCAAGGCGCTCGGCGAAAAATATCATCTCCACCCGCTCGCCCTCGAAGACGTGGTCACCATCGGACAGCGCCCAAAGGTCGAACATTATGAGCACCATCTCTTCGTCGTCGCCGACATGGTCTATGCCGACGAAAGCGAACGCATCTGCGGCGAGCAGATCAGCCTCTTCCTCGGGAAACATCTGCTCATCACCATCCAGGAAGCGGTCGGCGGCGATGTCTTCGATCCCGTGCGCGAGCGACTGCGCACCGGCGCTGGCCGCGGCTATATCCGCAAGACCCGCAGCGACTACCTCGCCTACGCGCTGCTCGATGCGATCATCGATCACTATTACCCCGTGCTGGAGAAGCTCGGCGACGCCATCGAAGAACTCGAAGACGTCGTGCTCGAACAACCGTCACAGGAATGCGTCAGCCGCATCCATCATTACAAACGCACGCTCATGCAGCTCCGCCGTTACGTCTGGCCCGTGCGCGACATCATCACCGCGCTGATGCATGACGAATCCGGCATCGTGCAGCCGAACACCAAGGTCTTTCTGCGCGACTGCTACGACCACACCGTGCAGATCATGGACCTCGTGGAAACCTATCGCGACGTGAACTCCGGCCTGATGGACCTCTATCTTTCCTCGGTCGGCATGCGGACGAATGAAATCATGCGCGTCCTCACCATCATGTCCGCGATCTTTATCCCGCTGACTTTCGTGGCCGGCGTGTACGGGATGAACTTCGACCGCGACGACGGCTGGTGGAACATGCCCGAACTCCACCAACCGTGGGGCTACCTCGCCTGCCTCGGCCTCATGGCCGCCATCGCCATCGGGCAGATCCTTTTCTTTAAGCGCAAGAAATGGCTGTGACCAAAAGGGGGGACGGACCGCAGATGTCCTTGCCGCTGTGGAACTCTGCCCGCATGCCCGGCCTTCATCTCCATCGCAGCAACCGTCTCGAGACGCTCGCCGCCGCCCTGTCGGACGTCTTCCGAAAATCGCCGGCGGCGCCCCTCCAACCCGAACTCGTCGTCGTGCAAAGTCTCGGCATGCGGCGCTGGCTCTCGCTCGAACTCGCCCGGCAACTCGGCGTGACGATGAACGTTCAGTTCCCCTTCCCGGCCGGATTTGTGCAGCGCGTTTTCAGCGCGGCTTTTCCCGCATTGGAGACCGATCGCACTTTCGATCGTGCGGTGCTGCCCTGGCGGGTGCTCGCGCTCTTTCGCGACTTGCTCGATCAGGAAGGCTTCGAGGAGTTGCACCGTTACGTCGCGGGTGAGGCCGGGCCGCTCAAGGAATACCAACTCGCCGCGAAAATCGCCGCCGTCTTCGATCGCTATCTCGCCTATCGTCCCGAGTTGATCCTCGGCTGGCAGCAGGGCCGGGAGAATCACTGGCAGGCGCGGCTCTGGCGGGAACTGGCGCGCGGCCACGAAAGCGCCCACCCGCCCGCGCTTGCGCATCGCCTGACCGAGCGCTTGCGGCGCGACGATTCCACGCTCTCCGCGCTGCCCGCCCGCGTTGCCATCTTCGGCATCTCCAGCCTGCCGCCCTTTTACCTCCAGCTCTTCGGCGAAATCTCCCAGCGCATCGAAGTGCATCTTTTCCTGCTCGATCCGACCGACCTTTATTGGGGCGATCTTCGTTCGCTCAAGGAACAGGATCGCGTCCTGCGCTGGCAGAAAAGGCGCGACCTCACGCCCGACGCGCTGCACCTCGAATCCGGTCACACGCTCCTCGCCTCGCTCGGTCGGACCGGTCGCGATTTCTCCCAACTCGTCCTCGATCTGGCGCCGACTTCCGAGACCGAACGCTTCGCCCCGCCCACTGCGCCGACGCTCCTCGCGCAAGTCCAGGCCAACATCTTCCACCTCCAGGAGCGCGCCACCGAAGCGCGCACCCCGGTCGCGGCGGACGACCGTTCGATCCAGATCCACTGCGTACACAGCCCGATGCGCGAGTTGGAAGTGCTGCACGATCAACTGCTCGCACTCTTCGCGGCCGATCCCACGCTCGCTCCGCGCGACATCCTCGTGACCATGCCCGATGTCGAGGCGTACGCGCCGTTTATCGAGGCCGTTTTCGGTGCGCCGGAACAGCCTGAATGGCGCATCCCCTTTTCGATCGCCGACCGCAGCACCCGCGCCGAGAGTTCGCTCACCGACGCTTTCCTCCGCGTGCTCGATCTGACGGGCAGCCGCTTCGGCGCCGCGAGTGTGCTCGGGTTGTTGGAAACCGAAAGCATCCAGCGCCGTTTCGGCCTCACCGCGGGCGATCTCGATCTGCTCCGCTCGTGGATCGAACGCACCGGCATCCGCTGGGGCATCGACGCGGAGCACCGCGCCGAACTTGGCCTGCCGCCGTTTTCCGAAAACACCTGGCGCGCCGGCCTGCGCCGACTGCTCCTGGGATACGCGCTGCCCGGCGACGACGAAACGCTCTTCGCCGGAGTCCTGCCGGTGCGCGAAATCGAAGGCGGACTCGCCGCCGTGCTCGGGCGGTTCGTGGAGTTTGCCGAGACGCTATTCGCCACCGTGCGCGGCTTCCAAGACCCGCGTCCGCTGCGCGAATGGACCGACACTTTTCGCGAAACGCTGCAGGCTTTCTTCGACGACAACGACGAGTCCACCGACAGCATCCGCGCGCTGCGCGCCGCTTTCGACAATCTCGCCCAACTGGAAACGGCCAGCGGTTTCGCCGCGCCGGTGGAGTTCGACGTCATCCGCGCGCACCTCGGCGCGGCGCTCGCCGACAGCGATTCCGGTTCCGGCTTCCTCGCCGGTCGGCTGACCTTTTGCGCACTCAAGCCAATGCGCAGTATTCCTTTCAAAGTCATCTGCCTGCTCGGGATGAACGACGGCGCCTTTCCCCGGCGCGATGCCGCCCTGGCCTTCGATCTCATTGCCACGCAACCGCGGCCCGGCGACCGCTCGCTCCGCGACGACGACCGGCACCTCTTCCTCGAAACCATCCTCTCCGCGCGCGACACACTCTATCTCAGCTACTGCGGCCTTTCTCCGCGGGACAACAGCGAGGCGCCGCCCTCGGTGTTGGTCAGCGAGTTGCTCGATCACCTGCGGGAAAACTTCGCCCTGCCACCCGCGGGCCTGCTCACGAAACATCGCCTGCAGCCTTTTAGTCCCGAGTATTTCGACGGCACCGGACCGCTCTTCAGCCATTCGGCGGAGAACTGCCGCGCCAGCATTCACAGCCAGCAGCAGCGCACAGCGGCGACGCCCTTCGCCAGCGCGCCGCTCCCCGCGCCCGGCCCCGAGTGGCACGAAGTGAGCATCGACCGACTCGCCGCATTCTTTTGCCACCCGGCGCGCACATTCGTCCGCGACCGCCTCGGCGTGCGGCTGCCGGAGCAGGCCGAGTTGCTCGACGAATGCGAGCCGCTGGAACTCGATCCGCTCGCCCGCCTGCAACTCCAGAGCCGACTCGCCCAGCGGGGCGTGGGCGGAGGCGATCTGGAAGGCGGACTGGCGGTGCTGCGCGCTGGCGGACAGTTGCCCGCCGGTTATGTCGGGGACGCACGCTTCCGGGAAATGTGTGCGGTCGTGACGGACTACGTGACCGCCGTCCGGGCGGCGCGCACGGGCGACCCGGAACCTCCACAGGCTCTTGATCTCGCGCTGGGCGAATGGCGGCTCACCGGCACCATTCATGATCTCTGGCCCGCTGGCCTCATCCGCGCCCGCGCCACCGATCTCAAGCCCGCAGACCTGCTTCGCGCCTGGATCTTTCATCTCGCGCTGAACTGCACGGCGCCCCGCGAGACGCAGATTTTCGCCACCGATCGTATTGAACACCTGCGCCCCGTCGGAGACGCGAAGGCGATTCTCCAGACATTGCTCGAGCACTACGGAACCGGCCTGTGCACGCCGCTCCCGTTCTTCCCCAAAGCGTCCCACGAATTTGCGCGGCGCACTCTGTCCCCGGGCAAACGGGAATCCGCCAGCCCGCTCGCCGAGGCGCGCAAGAAGTGGTCGGACGGTGAGTTTTCCGAATCCACCGATCCCCATTTCGCCCTTTGTTTCGGACACTCCGCCGATCCGCTCGACGCGGTGTGGCAGGACCTGGCGCTGTCCGTTTTCAAGCCGCTCTTCGACCATCTTACCTCGGCAACCGCATGAAAAAGTGGCCCCCATTCGACCTCTCGGAAACGCCACTAACCGCCGGCACCACGCTGATCGAAGCCAGCGCCGGCACCGGCAAAACCTACACCATCGCCGGGCTCTTCGTGCGTTTCGTGGTCGAGCAGGATCTCGCCGTCAACGAGATCCTCGTCACCACCTACACCAAGCCGGCGACTGCCGAACTGCGCGAGCGCATCCGCCGCCGCTTGGGCGAAGCGCTCGACGCTTTTGTCCACGGCAGCGATGACCCATTTCTCGCCGCATTGGTCCAGCGCCAGAGCGATCCCGGCGTCGCGCGCAGCCGTCTGGAAACGGCGTTGCGCAACTTCGACGAAGCGGCGATCTACACCATCCACGGCTTCTGCCAGCGAATGCTGCAGGATCGCGCATTCGAGAGCGGGCTGCCGTTCACGGCCGAGCTGCTCACCGAACAAACGCCCATCCTGCGGGAGGTCGCCGAAGACTTCTGGCGACTGCAACTCTACCAGCGCGACCCCATCCTCACCGCGCTCGCGCTGCTCAGCAAACTCTCGCCCGGCGGCCTCGTCCAGCGCCTCGGCGAAGTGGCGAACAAACCCTTGATCCTCATCGAGCCTGCGCCCGGACATCTGGCGGACCTGCAGGCGGAGGTGAGCGCGCTCTTCGCGGAACTGCGCGCCCTCTGGCCGACGGAACACGCGACCATTGCTCGCTACTTTATAGAAAATGGCTGGGCCAGCGGCGTAACGCAGCAGAGCGAACCTGATTTGATGCGGGCGGCCTGTGCAGCGCTCGAACGCATCCTCGGCGATTCCGGCGCACCGCTCAGCGCCTTCGCGGAACTCGCCAAACTCACCCAATCGAAGATCGAAAAGGCGACGAAGAAGAACCACGACGTGCCACGACATCGGGTCTTCGAGTTGTGCGAACGCTTCGATCCGTTGCGCGCGGAATATGCGCTCGCGCTGCAGGTCGAGTTCCTCGCCTGGGGGCGCGGCGAATTGGTCCGGCGCAAGCAGCGGCGCAACGTGCTCTCCTTCGACGACCTGCTGACCCGCCTGCACGATGCGCTGAACACGCCGGGCGGCGATCATCTGGCCAGCTTGATTCGCCAGCGTTTCCGCGCGGCTTTGATCGATGAATTTCAAGACACCGACGCGATCCAGGAGGCGAGCTTTCGCCGCATCTTCGCGGGTGGCGAAGGTTGGCTTTACCTGATCGGCGATCCGAAACAGGCGATCTACGCTTTCCGCGGCGCGGACGTTTTCACCTATCTCACCGCCGCCGGGCGGGCGCGTGAAAGCTACACGTTGGATACGAATTTCCGCTCCGAGAGCGCGCTCGTGGCGGCGGTCAATTCACTCTTCGATCGCACCGAAAAGATCTTCGCCATCCCGGGCATTCACTTTCGTCCGGTCCAGGCCGCGGGCCGGCAGGATGAGCAGCCGCTGACCGTCGCAGGAAAACGCGTGCCGCCCTTCCATGTCTGGTGGTGGAACGAACCTGAGCCGATCAAAGCCGGGACGGCTAACGAACGCCTGCCGCGCACCACTGCGGCGCAGATTGCGCGGATGCTGGGCGGCGGCGTGAAGATCGACGGGCGCCCCGTCGAGCCGCGCGATTTTGCGGTGCTGGTGGCCACGCACGCCCAAGCCCGCGCGGTCCAGTTGGCGCTCTGCGAATTCAACATTCCGGCGGTGCTGCATTCTTCAGCGAATGTCTTCGAGTCCGCGGAAGCGGCCGACCTGCAAGCGATCCTCGCCGCGGTCGCCGAGCCAGCGCGCGATGGGCTGATTCGCGCCGCCCTGGCGACGCCATTGCTGGGTCGGGACGCCGCGCAGATCGAGGCGCTTTCGCACGACGAACACGGCTGGGAAAACATCCTCCTGCGTTTTCAGGAGCATCGCGAGACGTGGGCGCAGCAGGGCTTCATCCAGATGTATCGCGAACTGCTCCAAGCCGAACAAGTCCGCCCTCGCCTGCTCGCGCTGCCCGCTGGCGAACGCCGCCTGACGAACCTCCTGCATCTTTCCGAATTGCTCCATCAAGCCGCGACTCGCGAACGCCTCGGCATGGCTTCCCTGCTGAAATGGCTGGCCGACCAGCGCGCGCCCGGTGCGCCGACCAGCGAGGAGCGCGAACTGCGGCTCGAGAGCGATGCCGACGCCGTGCAGGTGGTGACGATGCACAAAAGCAAGGGTCTCGAATACAACATCGTCTTCTGCCCCTTCTCGTGGAGCAAAGCCGGGCTGCGCAACGGCGAGAGCGTCGTCTTCCACGATCCCGCGCACGAGGAACGCCTGACGCTCGACCTCGGCGGCGCGGACCATGCGGCTCACGCCACGCTGGCCGGGCGCGAACGACTCGCCGAACAGGTGCGGCTGCTTTATGTGGCGCTGACTCGGGCGCGGCATCAATGCCACTTCGTCTGGGGCAAATTTAATGCGCACGCCGCTTCCGCAGCCGCTTGGGTGCTGCATCCGCCGCCCGCGACCGAGCCGGATCCAGTCGCCGCTTTTGCCGCGCATGCCGAGCAACTTTCGCCGGAGGAAATGCGCCGCGATCTGGCGGCACTGGAGGCCGGCGCGCCGCACGCCATCGCGGTGCATGATTTGCCGGACGACACCGCGCCGAGTTTTGCGCCACCGCGCGCCTCAGGAACCGACCTCGCGCCGCGCTCCTTCACCGGTCGGATCGCCCGCGACTGGCGCATCGCCAGTTTTTCATCGTGGACCACGGCGCGCGACGTCGAGCAGCCGGACTTCGACCGCGTCGCGGCACCGTCCGTACCGGAAATCGCCGCCACCGGCATCCACGCTTTCCCGCGCGGCGCGCGGGTCGGCGTTTGTCTGCATGAGTTGTTTGAGGAACTTGATTTTCGCGACCCGGCGGCGATCGAACCGCTGGTCGCCCGCAAGCTCGCCGCGTTCGGCCTCAACACTCCCGAACAACGGAGCGCCGTCGTGGAGAACGTGCGCCGCGTGCTGGCGTTGCCGCTGGAGAATGGACTGACGCTCGGGCAAATTCCGCCCTCCGCTCGACTCAACGAACTGGAGTTTTATTTTCCCTTCTCGCGACTGGCCGCGAGCGAATTGGCAGCGCATTTCGGACCGCTCCCGACCGGCATCGGCAAAGTCGAATTCGACCCGCAACGCGGCTTCCTGAAAGGATTTATCGATCTCGTTTTCGAACACGACGGACGCTTTTACCTGCTCGATTGGAAGTCGAACTGGCTCGGTCCTGACACCGCCGCGTATCACCCGGAAGCCGTGCGCGCGGAGATGGTCCGGCACCATTACGTCCTGCAATATCATCTCTACACCGTGGCGCTGCATCGCTACCTCGCGCAGCGTCTCGCGGACTACGATTACGAGCGGCATTTCGGCGGTGTCTTTTACCTTTTCCTCCGCGGCGCCGATCCCGCGCAACCGGACCTCGGGATCCATCGCGACCGGCCGACGGCGGCGTTTATCGAAGGACTGAGCGCGCTTTTCGCGCGGGAGGTGACGCCATGAAAAAAGCCCGCCCAAGCGCCAAGGCGCAAAGCTTCATCGCCCCTCCGGGCGCCGAGACGCTGGAACCCGGCCCGCTCGACCGGCACTTCGCGCGGTTGCTGGTGGAATTGCAGGGTGGTCCCGATCCGGCGGTGGAACTCGGCGCGCAACTCGCCAGCGCGTGGCGCGGCGCGGGTCACATTTGTGTGCCGCTGGCCGATCTGGGTTTGGCGCCATTGGCCGCGGCGCTGCGCCGTTCTTCGGTGGTGGGCGCGCCCGGCGCGCAACGACCCTTGATTCTCGACGCCTGCGACCGGCTTTACCTCCAGCGTTACTGGGCCTACGAGCAATCCCTCGCGCAGGCCCTGCGGACTCGGCTCGATGGCCAGGCGGCCCACGACGCGGTCTTGCTCGACGATGGGCTGCGACGCTTTTTTGGGGATGATGTGGAGCCGAACGATCAGCGCGCTGCGGCGGCCACGGTTGTGCAGCGGCGCTTCGGCGTCATCACCGGCGGACCCGGCACGGGAAAAACGCGAACCGTTGTCGTCATCCTTGCGTTGCTCATCGAACAATTCGCCGCGCGTGGTCTGCGTCCGCGCATCGCGCTGGCGGCGCCGACCGGCAAGGCGGGCGCGCGCTTGAAGGAATCAATCCAGAAGACCGCCGCCGAACTGGCGCTGCCAGACGCGGTGCGCGCGGCGCTGCCCAGCGAAGCAAGCACCTTGCATCGGTTGCTCGGGGCGATTCCCGATTCGCCCTACTTCCGGCATGACGCGACGCGACCGCTGGCCGTCGATGCGGTCATCGTGGATGAAGCCTCGATGGTCGATCTCGCGCTCATGGCCAAGCTCGTCGCCGCGGTGCCGGCGAACGCGCGATTGATTCTGCTGGGCGACAAGGACCAACTGGCTTCCGTCGATGCCGGTTACGTGCTCGGCGATATCTGCCAGTCGCCGCCGGGCGCCGCGGTGCCGATCGTCGAGCTGCGAAAAAACTACCGCTTCGGCAACGACAGCGGAATTTTTCGACTGAGCGCGGCCGTGAATGGCGGCGATGCTGAAACCGCTCTGGGCCTGCTGCGCGCCGGTTCCCGCGACCTGGCTTTTGCACCGCTCCCCGCCGCCTCCGGGCTGGCCGCGGCGTTGCGGGCACTGATCGTCGAGCGGTATCGCACCTTTCTCGCCGCCACCGAACCGCGCGAGGCGCTGCGACAGTTAAATGGTTTTCGCGTGTTGTGCGCCATTCGGAGCGGCCCGTTCGGCGTCGAGAATCTCAACCGGCTGTGCGAGCAACTCCTCGCCGACGCCGGCCTGATCGACCCGGCGAAACCGTTCTATGCGGGGCGCCCCATCCTCATCCTGCGCAACGACCCGCAGCTCAAACTTTTCAATGGCGATGTCGGCCTGCTCCTGCCCGACCCCGAGGCCGGAGGTGAAGTGCGCGCCTTTTTTCTCGAAGCCGACGGCGGGATCCGGCGGCTGCTCCCCGCGCGCCTGCCGGAGCACGAGACCGCTTTCGCGATGACCGTCCACAAAAGCCAGGGCTCTGAGTTCGAGCGGTTGCTGCTCATTCTGCCCGATCGCGACAGCCCGGTCGCCACGCGCGA
>JBBQIZ010000079.1:0-18305 GCA_038325425.1 Chthoniobacterales bacterium | reverse complement strand
GCAGCGGCGTAGTCGTCGTCGTCTGCCGTCGTGGTCGTCCAAGGATAGGCGGTCGCCAGCCCTTCGGCAATCAGGCGGTCGTAGAAGGGCTTCGCGGTCGCTTTTAATTGGCCGAGGTTCACGGGGGCGAAGTCGTCGCGGGTGACCCCGGCGGTGGGGGCGGAACTCCACGAGGCGACGAGATTGTTGATGGTGGGGCCGGCCCCGTTTGGGACCCGGGCGTTGAGTTCGGCAGCGGCCTTGACCGCGATGTGCTTGAGCTGGCCGAGATTGGCCGCGGCGTAGTCGTCGGCGGGCTGGCCGTTGAGGACGCCGCGCGTGGTCCACCACGCGGGTGGGGCGCCGGTGACGACGAAGGTGCCGGCGACGAGGACGAGCAGGATCAGGCTCAGCACCGGGAAGGAAATCCGGAGCGAGGCCATGGCAGGGCGCGAGCGTTTCATGCGCGGAAAGACGAGGTAGATGGCAGCCGGACGGCTTACGGCGTCGGCGCCACGAACATGGGAATATCACCCTGCGGGGCGATATATACGGGGCCATCGAAGCGCACCCGGCCCTCGAATCGCGAGGTGCCCACGGGGTCGAGGACGATCGGCCCCGCGGTGGAGGGCGGCGGCGCGAGAATCTTCAGGCGGTGCTCGGCGTCGAGTTGCATCATCCAGATCGCGCCGTTCAAGGTGGCGTTGCTGTGACCCCACGACCAGACGTTGCGCTGCCGTGTTGCGAGGAAGCTGACTTCGGACACGGGCAGGGTGTCAGAGGTCTGGCCGTCCTGAAAAGACAGGACGAGTCCGGAATTGGCCGGGGTGTCGGTCCACGATCCAAGGCTGAGGGTGTTGCCAGTGAGATCGACATTGCCTTCCAGCAGAGTCGGCAGGGTGCCGAAAGGATCGAAGGGCGTGCCATCGGCGCGGCCTTTTTTCACGCTCACCGTGCTGCCGGTGAAGCTGAATTTCCCGTCCGCATAGGTGCCAGTGAGATAGGTGCTGGTCGCCGGATCGATCAGCGTGGCCGTCGTACCGAAGATCGCCAGGCTCTGGCCACTCTGCGGACCCAGATAGACCCGACTGGTCGTGGTGCTCTGGGTGATGGAGAAATACCACGGCCGACCGGCGACGAGCACGGATTCGGGAAAAGATGCATGGGATCCTGAGAGGAAGCGCGAACTCCAAGGGGAGCCATCGGCCTTCACCCCACGGACCACGACGGGAAGGTTTTGAAAGACGCCCCCGGCGTAGAGGCCGGAGGCGTTGGAAAAATTCAGGCTGCGATCGGAGAAAAAGACGGCACCGTTGGCGGCAATGGAGAGCATCTGCCCAGGCCGATCGCCCCCGTAATAGTCGGCGGTGCTGGTCTTGCCCCGAAAGCTCCACTTCGCATTGATGACATACACCGCAGGCGGGCGCCCCCACACCGGAGTGCTACCAGCAGGTAGCGGAGAGCCATCATACTCGCCGGCAAAGGCGGGCGTCGCCGTGCCTTGGAAGTTCGAGTTGGCATAGGTGCCGGTCACCAATCCCGAAACTGCGTGAATGCCATCCACGGGAGCATGGACATACACAAATCCACTCGTCTCCTCGCAATAAACGTCGACCCCATTCGTGATGTCCGTAGTCATGAAACGGAAGCGGAACCCATTGCTCCAAATTTGCCACGATCCGTAATCAGGCGAACCGATGCTGAGGAGACTACCGTTACTGTTCCGGGGCGTGACCAGAACACCCGTTCCGCTCGTGTCGCGGAAGTAACCGCTGGAGTTGGTGCCCGCAAAATTTCCCAGACCAGGATCGTACCCACCGTAAAAGGCCCCGGTGATCCACAAATAACTGCCAGCGGCTGGCCCGCTGTAGTAGTCGTAGGTCGCTGCTGCGTCGGCGGCACTGAACGGCCAGAGGAGGCCATTCACTTTCACCGCCGGAATGCCAAACTGGGGAACGGCCGCCCAAGGGATGCCGTTTGCATCCGCCGGTTGGACGACAAAGCCATTGTTCATCTGAAAGGCAAACCGGTCGTAATTACCGCTGTTGTAGGAGTCGTTAGGGTTCCAAACTGGATCGCTCCATACAGCGTCTACCCATTGTTCATTCACCCAGACTCCATCAACCCAGACCTCGGGGACCCAGTAGCTTTGGATCGGGTTGCCAAATTCGTCGGTGGATGGCTCCGTCCAATACTCAGGGATCCAGTAGCCTTCGGACGACCAGTAGCCCGGGGACCAGTAGCCTTCAGAAATAAGCTGCGGCTCCGACTAGGATCCGGAGTAGGCACCAAAGAATACCTGTCCGCCGGGCTCGATGGTCAGCGAGGCGGAACCGCCATTGTAGCCGCCGGACGAATACGTCCCGTAACTGCCCGTAAAGAGGTACCCGCCCACGACGATCGTCGGGGGGAGTGGGAAGGATGGGGACTTACCCCGGGATGACGGCGGAGTAGGTGGGGCTTCAGGGGCCGGGCTACCTTTGGTGTTGAACCAGCGCACGGCCAGCCAGACGGGTTCGCCTTCCTGGCCGGCGGCGAACTCGGCGCGGTACGGGACGCGGCTTTCGAGGGCGCGGGCGGAAGTGGTGTCAATCGAAGGTTATTCGGCCTGGTTTCGGTCCTGAGCTGCGATGGGGGACTCGAAGTTTGCGCGGAAGCGGGCGAAGCCGCCGCGGCCCGGCAATTCTGCCTTCAGGAACGGCCGGACTTGATGGCGCTCGACTTGGCCGGGCATCGCGGCGACGGCCTCACCCTCTTGCGGGAACTGGCGCGCCTGCATCCTCCGGCGCGCATTCTGGTCATTTCGGACCGGGAAGATGGACCTACGGTGCAGCGCTTTTTCCGGGCGGGCGCACTGGCTTGCATCTCGCGACAGGACGAGCCCGCCGAGGTCATCGTGGGTTTGCAGAGGCTACGCACGAATACCCGGTATGCCGGCACGCGCATCGCCCGCGGGTTGCTGGAGGACTTCGCTGGCGGGAGGATGCGGGCGCCGACGGACGCGCTCGAAGATTTGTCGGACCGGGAGCGGGAGATTTTTCGCCGTATCGGCGCGGGACTGGGGGCGAGCGCGCTGGCTCGCGAACTGGATGTGAGCGTGAAGACCATCGAAACGTATCGGGAAAGAATTAAGCAAAAGCTGGGTCTGCAGAGCGGAGCGGAGTTGGGCCGCTACTCCGCGGCTTGGGTCCAACAGCCCCCGTGCGGGCTGAAACCATCGCCGAATCAGCCTCGGCGTTCCCGCCATTCGGCAGTTTGCTGAGCGCCGGAAGAAGCGGACTGGTAAGGGTGGCTCTGCGGCGGGCGCGGCGAGAGGCCTCCAGTATCCGCCTTTGCATAGGGACTTAGCTTTTCCCGAACATCAGCCGCAGGAACTGCCCGTCGGAGAAACGACCGAAGCGCCCCATCCGCACGATGGTGAGCTGCATCGAAGGGATGACGAAAAGTCGCTGGTAGCCGGAGCCGATCGACGCGACGAGGTCGGCGGGCGCATCGCTGCAGATGCAGGCACCCTGCCAGTTTTGCCGGTGCCATTTCGGTTCGAGTGTGTCCTCGATGTCGAGTTCCCGCCCCGCCGCATCGGTGGCCATGGCGTTGTTCCAAAAACCCATGCCGAACGCACAGTTCGCGGGCGACGATTGAAAACATTGCGCCAGCGAGCGCGCCGACACGACCGGCCGCCCGCCGTCGAGGATGAGCTGGCCCATCCGCGCCCAGCGCCGGGCGGTCATCATGAACCCCGTCGCGAGGAGCGGATTGCCTTCCTTGTCGGCGAGGTAACGTTGCGGGCCGAGCCCCATCGGACGCAGCACCTTGCGCTCGAGAAAGACCGTCGGCGTTTCGCCCGGCCCGGCCAGCTTGCGTTTAAAAACCTCGTGAAAGACCTGCAGCGGCGCCGGCCCGTAGATGAAGGCGCTGCCCGGAGCGGCGACCAGCGGAGTGCGCAGCGCGATGGCGTCGCGATCCTGAAAGCCTTCGCCGTGCAAATGATTCGCCGCATCGAGGCCGCCGCAAAAATTCAGAAGTTGCCGCACCGTCACCCGCGCTTTCCCGGCGTCGCTGCGCCATTCGGGGATCGTGTCCGAGACCCGCTCATCGAGATCGAGCCGCCCGTCCTCCGCGGCTTTCAACGCGGCCAGAATCCAGAAGCCTTTCGTCCCGCTGTAGATCTTGTGCATGTCCCGGGAGGAATGTCCGTTCGGGTAATCCTCGAAGATCACCTTGCTGCCGCGCATCACCACCAGCGCTACGCCGGTCCGCGCGGCTGAATATTGCGCTGCCGCCTGCATCTGCGCCGTCCCCGGATCCGCGGCAAACATTTTACCCGGATGCCCCGCCGCGTGCGCCGCCGCCAAAACGGCCAGCGTCTTCAACGCTCCACGCCGCGAGATCGCTCGGGCCGGCGGCGTTTTCATGTCTGCGCGGCGGCGGCCTGGCATTTCGGACACACCCCGAAAATTTCCAGCATGTGCGTGACCTTCGTGTAACCCATCTGCCGCGCCAGCCGC
The DNA here is from genome assembly GCA_038325425.1 of Chthoniobacterales bacterium. Lineage (GTDB taxonomy): Bacteria > Verrucomicrobiota > Verrucomicrobiia > Chthoniobacterales > Chthoniobacteraceae > Chthoniobacter. The sequence continues at coordinate 13,818 of JBBQIZ010000079.1, read as the reverse complement.
TCCAGCCCATCGGCCACGCAGACCTCCAACGTCTTCACGTCATGACACGAACGGCAAATGATGTGGTGATGATGGTGTTCCCCGGTGTTGATCTCGTAGCGATACGAGCCGTCGCCAAAGTCGCAGCGTCGGACCACGTCGATCTCCTCCATCGCCGTGAGGCTGCGATAAACGGTCACCAGGTCGCAGCTCCCCTTCTCCATTTTCTGGTGCATCTCCTCGGCTGTGAACGGGCCGTGTTCCCGCGTCAGAATCCGCAGCATCGCCTTCCGCGGTTCGGTCACGCGATGATGGTTGTCGCGGAGCGTTTTCAGCGCGGCGTCGAACTGTGTTTCTGCGGAGGGGTGATCGTGAGACATCTCGCGCCTAGGCTTAGCGGAGGTTGACCCGATGATCAACCCGCGCCGCAGGCTTCCATCGACTCGAAACGCCACTCGGCCCGCGGAATAAACTGCGCAAGATCCGGCTCGAAACCGACGCCGAACGGCGCATCGACCACGCTGCCGATCTCGAGCGCGCCGCTTTTTACCGACACCGTCGGGAAGCCATCGCGATGCCGCGTGTATAGGTCCCCGTGATGCCGGATCGCCGCCTCCTGCACCGCTACGGGAAATTGGCTGAGACCGGCAAAGTAGTGATGGCCGTTGCGTTCGGCGTGTTCGATGCCGAGCGTCGCCAGCGCAGCCAGATCCTGCTGGACCGCAACCGGGCCGAGATTGGTCAGATCCTCGGCGCTGAGATACCAGGAACCGCCGGGATGGGTCGTTCGACGGTGGGCGATCAGGCAAGCGCTGCCGATGCCGTGAAACACGCCTTTGCAGTTCTTGTGGCTCGTTCCCGCGTAACCGCCCGCCAGCGCGCGCGGCAGCGAATCGAACTCGGCGTCGGATTCGTCGATGATGATGGGAGGACGTTCCGACCACGCCAGCAAATCCGCCGCCAGCGCCTCACTCAGGGCCACCCCGCGGTGAAATGGCTGCTCGACAAAAATCAGTCCGCGGAGAAAGCGGCGGAGCGCCGGATCGGCATGCAGTTCCTCCCAGAGCGCACGGAACGGCGCGACGGAGTGGAAGTTTTCATTGCCGTCGAGCGTGAAGGCGCAACCCGTCGCCTCCCGTTCGATCACCTCCGCAATGCGGCGCAGGCGCGCCCGGTCGCGCTCCCCGTCGCCGCTCAACTTGATCTTGAAATGGGTGAGTCCGTAGGCGCGGATGATTTCGTCGAGCGCGGCCGGCAGCCCGTCGTTCGGAGACGGCGCATCGGCGGTGAAATCCTCCGCCGTGAGCGCGTCCGCCAAACCCACGGTGTGGCGCGCGATCACCCGACGCGCCGGTTGCGCCGGGAGAAATTCGCTCACGCTCCGTCCCGCCAGTTCGGAATGCATCGCGCCGAGGTCCAACCCGAGATCGCCGTCGCGCAACGCTTCGCCAAAAGGTTTCCCCGCCGCGCGACACCACGCATCGATCGCCGCCCTTTCCACCAGCGACACGCCGAAGCCCGCGAGCAGCGGCGGAATCGCTTCTTTCCGCGCCCACTCCCCCTGCGCCCGCCCGACCTGCTGCCACAATCCGAAGACCGTCGGCGCCTCGACCGCCTCCGCCACGCCGGCCGCGTGTTCGATGACCGCAAACATCTCGTCGATCTCGTCCCGATACGCCTTGTTCGGATCTTTGGTGAACCACTTCGGGATAAGGTTATCCGCGGCGTAACCGCGCACCGTCCGGCCGTCGATCTGCGCCGTGAGCCGCACGATCAGATGCGGCGTGTGCGTCATCAGCACGATGCCGAAACGAAACGGGATGCGCAGCGTCAGGTTGCGCAGAAAGAGTTCGGTCTTCTCGACGGTGATGCGCATTTTTTCAGAGTGTCACGGACGGCGGAAGTTTGCGGGCGATCTCATCCCCGCGATAACCAAATCCCGGCCCACGCAGCGTGCTGAGATCGAGCACGCCGTCGCGCCGCCGGAAGACGCCGGGATGCACCGCCAGTTCCGGCAGCGACGCGTCGGGATAAAACTGCATCCCATTGCTCTCGACGCCCATGATCGTCCCGGCGTGCGCGGCGAGGAGGACGTGCGGGATTTGGGCAAACATCGGGTTCGTCAAATCCTGCACCATCAGCGTCATCCCATGCGCCCGCGCCCAGCAGAGGCTGAGCAACGCACCGGTCAGCGTCTTGCAAGTCTTCAGCGCCACGCCGGTCCAGCCGAGATCGCGCCCAAGCCGCACGAAGCGCCAGTCGTGCGCGCTTTCATCGAGGAAGAGCGGCTTGCGCGCGGAGACACTGCGCACGTCGATGCGGTTTGCTTCGAGGTCGTAGGGAAATGGCTGCTCGATGTAGAGCAGCATGCCGTAGATGCGCGGCTCCTCGATGAGCAGACGGTCGAGAATGTCCGTGACGTAAGCCGGATCGGTCACCGTGCAGTTGAAGTCCGCGGTCAGCCACAGCACCCCTTCCTCGATCGACATCCGCCCGATCTGCACGATCCGCGCGTAATCCCACGGCGCATCCGTGCCCCGCAGTTTGATCTTCAGGCAGCGCAGGCCATCCGCACGAATCCAGTCCCGCAACAGCACGGGATAACCGTCGTTCGGCTCCGAGCCGGTCAAGTCACCGCGCTCGATGGGATCCAAGCCGCCGACCAAATGCCAGACCGGCATCCGCTCCTGCCGGGGGCGCAGATACCGGGCCGGCCGCTGCCCGGCAAAGCGCGCGTCGCGATCGAAGAAATGCGCGAGATCACTGCCGAGGAATTCCTCGCCCAGCGTCTCGAAAACCGGCCGCTCGTGGAGCACGCCGAAGGCGTCGAAAATCGCCAGATCGAACAGGGAATGGCAGACCAGCGCGGCGAGATGCGGCATTGGCTCGGCGTAGGCGGCGTTGTGTTCGTCGAGCAGCGCATGCAGGCGGTGGCGTTGGAACGCGTCGCCGAGTTCCATCGGATGTCCGCTGGCGTCGAAGGCGACCAACTCCCGCGCCAGCGTGCGGCAGAAATCCTGCATCCGCGTTTCCCGCTCCTCCCAAGTGAGCGGCGAGGGCCAAACCCACGCCACGCTCAGCGGTGTCTCCCCCCACCCTTCCGCGCTGCGCCCGCGCCCGTCTTCGACACGCACGCAGACCCGCGCACAACTCACCCGGTCCACCACCTGCGCGCCGAACTTCAGCGGCATCCGCGTCTGCACGGGCAGGAAATAAAGCGTGGCCTGGCGAAGACGGATGTCGGTGGGGAGCGGCATGCCGCGGAGGCTGGGCGAGCGCCGCGCGCAAGGCAAGCGCCACGCATCTGTTGGACGGCTTGCTTCGCCGGGAAAAAATGTTCGACTCGGCGCCCGCATGTCCGCCCCCACATCTCTCCGCGCTGCCGTCTTCGTCCGCTGCTGGTGCCTCCTCCTGGCTTTCCTGTCGGGGGCCGGCGCGCAATCTCCGAACGTCTCCGAATACGCCTCGATCCAGGCCGCACTCGACGCCAATCCCGGCCGCCTCGTCTTCCTCCCCGCCGGCGACCATGAGATCACAAAGAAAGTCGTGATCAACAAAGACGGCAGCGGACTCTATGGACCGGGCCGCATCATCCAGACGAATCCCGACCAGCCGATCCTGACTGTCGAAAACGCCGCCGACGTGCAACTCCGCGACTTCACGCTGACCCGCGCGACTGGGAAGATCGAGATCCGCAGCGAAGGTCTGTTCCTGCACCGTTGCGCGGACCCGACGATCGAAAATGTCCGCGTCCTGAACAACCGCTCGCCGGCCGGTTCGATCTCAGTGCGCGAATGCAAAGGCGCGCAGATTCGCGGCTGCCGGATCGAGAATTACATGACGATCAGCATCGACGACCGCACCGCGTCCGAAAACTACGGTTACGCCTTCCACTGCATCGATGGCAGCGGCATCACCGTCGTCGAGAGCGAAGGCACGACCGTCCAGAATTGCCGCATCATCGAACGCGAGTTGCTTCCCACCCCGGCGCTGAAGGATCAACATCAGCTCGGCGTCTTCACCCAAAAAAACCCGCAAAAAGGCGCGCTCATCAGCCAGGAAGTGTGGGACGCCGGTTTCGTGACCAACTGGCATCAAGGCTCCGCGATCGTCGTCAGCAGCCCACGCCGCAACTGGCGCACGCAGCTTCTCGGCAATCACATCGAAAACGCCGCCCAAGGCATCGACCTGCACTGCGACCAGGTCATCGTCGCCCACAACATCGTCCACAACGCCTTCATCGGGATGAAAGCGATGCACGGCTCGCGCAACGTCCTCATCACCGGCAATCAATTCATCAAAAACGACCTCTGGGCGATCGGCCTCATGCCCGGCGCCGGCTCCGGCCCCGCCCGCGCCGCGGAAGGGAGCACGCCGGCTCAGGAACCAAACACCGATGGCGGCTCGATCATCGCGCAGAACATCATCTCCGACTTCGGCTACGGAAACGCCGCGTGGATCTGGGGCAAAAGCGCGTCGTGCAATCCGCTCCGCTTCGACCGCGGCCAAAAACCGGAAAACCCGCCGCTGAGCGACGTCCTGATTCAAGGGAATATCATCTACGATACCGGCCGCGATGACCCGTTGATCGACGGCCAGCCGAAGCGCGAGCCGCCGCGTTACCAGTGGGCGGTCCGCATCGAAGCCAACAGCGGCAACTCCCCGCGCGGGCTGCACTTCAGCAACAACCTCTTCCACGCCGGCACCCAAGGCGTGAGCAACGTCGAACTGCCACCGTAGCCCGTGCGCTCCGACGACTGGCGAAAAAAGCGGGGTGGCGTGTCGATGGGCGCCTGGGTTTTCCTGCTCGGGCTCCTGATCCTGCCGGTGCTCGCGGTGGCGCGCCTGGCGCACAGCATCGATCCGCGGTGGCCGTTCGGGCACCTGGCACTCGTCTCGGCGGCGACCTTCCTGCTCTACCGTCACGACAAACAGCGGGCGCAGACGGGCGGTTGGCGGACTCCCGAATCCACCCTGCATTTCGCGGAGCTGCTCGGCGGCTGGCCGGGCGCTTTTCTCGCGCAGCGCGTGTTTCGCCACAAGACCGCCAAGACGAGTTTTCTCGTGGTGTTCTGGGCGATCGTCGGTCTCCATCAAATCGCCTCCTTCGATTACCTCCGCGGCTGGGAATTTTCGCGGAACGTCCAGCGCCTTTTAAGTGACGCCCATCCCGCCACGCCCCAATTCCCACAATGAGCCATCGGGAGAACGCTCGATCAGGTAATGTTGATAGGTCGTCGAACTTGCCGGAGCCGGTGCAATCCGCTCGGGCGCCGCGATGGTGGGAGCTTCGGGAGCGATGCGCGTAATCACTCACGCGTATCGTCTTTCGGCTTCCGGCCGGCTGTCTCGCACGGCCCCAGCCGGGGCTGAGGCCTCAGTTCGCCGTCGAGAATTGCAGCTCGGCGAGGCGACGGTAGGTGCCGCCGTCGCGCTCCATCAATTCCGCGTGCGTCCCGCTCTCGGCCAGTGCGCCGTTTTCGATCACGCAGATCCGGTCGCACTGGCGCACGGTGCTGAGGCGGTGCGCGATCAGGAAGGCGGTGCGGCCGCGGAGAAGTTCGGCGAGCGCTTCCTGGATGAGCGCTTCGCTTTCGCTGTCGAGCGAGCTGGTCGCTTCGTCGAGGATGAGGATGGCGGGGTCCTTGAGCAGAGCGCGGGCGATGGCGATGCGCTGGCGCTGGCCGCCGCTGAGTTTCACCCCGCGTTCGCCGACGAGCGTCGCGTAACCTTCGGGAAAGCGGGTGATGAATTCGTGGCAATGCGCCCGCTGCGAGGCGGCGAGGATTTCCTCTTCGCTCGCGCCGGGCCGACCGTAGGCGATGTTGTCGCGGATGCTCCCGCCGAAGAGCATCACTTCCTGCGGGACAATCGCCATGTTGCCGCGGATGACCTCCAGATCGAGCGCGCGGGAATCGACGCCATCGAGCAGAATCTGGCCGGCATCGGGTTCGTAGAACCGCAGCAGGAGCGCGACGATCGTCGATTTGCCGGCACCGCTCGGGCCGACCAGCGCGATCTTTTCACCCGGCTTCGCTTCCAAAGTGAGGCCGCGCAGCACCGGGAGATCGGCCCGCGAAGGATAGCTGAAGCTGACGTCTTCATAACGCACTCCGCCCGCCAACCGCTGCGCCGAGCGTGCCCCCGCCGCCGCGGCGGAGAGCTCCGGCGTTTCCGCGAGCAACTCCTGGACGCGTTCGTTCGCGCCGAGCGTGCGCTGGAGCTGGCTGAACACTTCCGCAAACGACGACACCCCGCCGCCGACGAACAGCGTGTAGAGCGTAAAGGTCGTGAGCTGCCCGTGCGAGAGCTGGCCCGATTGCATGAGCGTCGCGCCGTACCACATCACGAGCGTGATCGATCCAAAGATGCCGAGGATGATGAAGGAGACGAGCCCGGCGCGCCGCCGCACCCCGCGCAGCGTCACCGCCAGGTAGGCTTCGAGACCCGCGCCGTAGCGCCGCACTTCAAACGCCTCGTTGGTAAAGGCTTTGACGTTCGCGATGCCCTGCAGGGTCTCCTCGACAATCGTCGCGCTCTCGGCCAGGCGGTCCTGCGCCTCGCGCGACAGCTTGCGGACTTTCCGCCCGAGGAAGACGGCCACGAGCATGAGCACCGGGAACGTGGAGACCATGACGAGCGCGAGTCGCGGGGAAATGACCATGATCGCGACCAGGCCGCCGAAGAGCATCATCGTCTGCCGCAGCGCCTGCGGCACGGTTCCGGTGAGCGTGTCCACGAGCAGGGTGAGATCGTTCGACAGGCGGCTGGTCAGTTCGCCGACCCGGTGTTCACCGAAGAACCGCATCGGGAGTGCGAGCAGCGTGCCGTAGAGCCGCTGCCGCAGGCGGACGACGGCGCTTTCGCCGACGAAGTTGAAAGTGTAGGCGTAGAAAAAAGTGAGTGCCGACTGGATGGCGAGCGTGCCCACGAGAAGCAGCGCGATGGTGTTCACGCTCGGCTGCCACTTGGGCAGCGACGGCATGGCGGCGGAGGGAATGGCGACATCCATGAGCCGCCCGACGAGCAGCGGAAAGAGCAGGCCGAAGCTCATCGAGACGATCAGCGCCACCATTGCCAGCGTGAACCGCCCCCGCCACGGACGCACATAGCGGAGCAGCGCGGAAATTTCGCCGAGGTCGATTTTTCGCCGAGGCGGCGGGGTGAGAACGGGATTTTCCGGGGTCACGGCGGTCACCGGGCGTGGTTGGATTCCGCCTGGTCGGTCAGGCTCATCTCGATCTCATAACCCGCTGCGGACAGGCAGCCGCCGAGGATGATGATCGAGCCGGAAAGATAGATCCAGAGAAGGAGCGCGATGACGCTGCCGAAGGTGCCGTAGAGAGCGTTGAACTGGCCGATGTTCGTCGTATAGAGCAGGAAAAGGCGCTGCAGTAATTCCAGCGAGATGGTGACAAATAAAGCCGCTCCCCAGACTTCCCGGAACAAAGTCCGGCGCTTCGGGGCGAACTTGTAAAACATGCTCATCCCGTAAAAGAGCACGAGCATCGGGATGACGAGCTTGGCGTAATTGAAAACGTGCCAGGCGATGCTGGGATCGATTCCGATGTTGCGCGAATGTTTCCAATACAGGTCTTCGACCACCCGGACGACACTCGGGGCGACCACGCCGAGGAGCAGCGCACTGGCGAGGATCGCGGTCATGAAGAGGTTTTTGATCGGCAACCGCCACCACGAATATTCCTTCGTGCCCCAGGCGCGATTCACCCCGCGGACGAGCGCCTGAAAGAAACGCAGGGCGCTCCAGGCCAGCACCGCAAAGGCGATCAGCCCCGCGCTTTTCCGCGATTCGACGACGCCTTGAATCGTGCTGATGACCACCTTGGCGTCCGCCGACTCGAGCGGGATGTATTTCGAGACGTAATCAATAATCGTGTTCGTCGCGCGTTGCTTGTTGCCCAGAAAAGTCGTGCCGAGGGTGATCAGGAGCAGGATGAGCGGGAACATCGCGAAAAAGGCGTAATAAGCGAACGAAGCGGCGCGTTGTTCGCCGTCGGTTTCGTCATATTTCACCAGCGCCCGCCAAAAAATGCGGCAGCGCTTGACCAGCCAGAGCCGGAAGATCGGCGCGGTTCGCTGGGTGAATTGCTCAAACTTGGACATCGCGGCGCGACTCTAGTGGCAAAGTTTTGCGAGTGACAACCTCGCGCCTCCTTGCAGACGAATCCGAGGGCGCTACCCTATGCCGCCGATGCCCGACCCAATAAAACCCTCCGCTGCCGCGCCCGGGAAGCGCGGGCGCTGGCGGCGCGTGGGGCGCGGGCTCGCGTTGGGACTGCTTTTGGTGGTCATTTTCCACCGCCCACTCTTTCACGCCGGAGTGCGCCTCGTCCTCATTCAGGTCGCCGCCCGGCAGAATCTGAAACTGGACGTCAACTTTTCGGGCAACATCTTCACCAATCTGACGGTCGCGAACGTCGTCGCCACACCGACCGGCGACGCCCCGACCCCGGTCCGGCGCATCGAGATCGAGCGGGTCCACCTCGAATACAGCATTCCGCGGCTGATCCAACACGGCGTCGGCGAGTTCCTGCAGCGTTACGAAGTGCGCAACGCCCATCTCGAGATCGACGCCCTCCCCAGCAAAAGCGAACCCGAGCGGAAACAGAAGCGCGCCCTCGCCGAGGATCTCAACGCCCTGCTCGGCCAACCCGCCGCCTACGCCGATCGGGTGCGCATCGAAAATTTCAACATCACCGTGCGGGCCGAGAAAAACGTCACCCAAGTGGCCGGGTTCCATCTCCTGCTCGATCCCGAAACGGCCGGTCATCTGCGCGTGGCCCGACTGCAGATTCCCGGCGTGCCGGTGTGGAAAAATCTCGCCGCGGAAACCAGCTACGCGAACCGGAATCTGTTCATCAAAAACCTTCAACTCGCTCCGGAGCTGCTGCTGGAGGAAGTGAATTTCGACGCTTCGCAGCGGGCGCAGAACAAGGGCGGGATGTATTTGCGCGCCCGCACCTTTGGCGGGTCCTTCTTCCTTTCGCTCACGGGCAGTCAGCTCGCCAAGAAGGGCGAAAACCTCGAGCAAAGTTACGACACGACGCTGAAGATCAAGGCCGCGGACATTTCCCTGAAAAGTGCCGCCGCCTATTTCGGCGCACCGACACCGCCCGTCGCCCGACTCGCCCGGTTCGACGTGCTCTTCGTCGGCGAACCCGAAAAACCGCGCACCTGGAAAGGCGCGGCCGGCGCGCGCTTCGAGGCGCTGACCTTCGGCAAATCGAAGTTCGAGGGCGCGGAGTTCGCGGCGACCTTCGATCAGGGAACCGCAAAGTTGACCGGCGTGAATCTCATCGCCGGAAAAAACGTGGTGGCGCTGACCGCGACCATCGGGCTGCCCGCCTCGGTCAATGATTTCGCGAAGAGCGACGTGGACGCGCAGTTGAAGATCGACGCTCCCGATCTGCCCGCACTGACTGCGATGTTGCCCGAGCCGCTGAGCGGCCGTGTCTCCGGCGGCGGACCGCTCACACTCAGCGATGGCTGGGTGAAGGCGGATCTCACCCTCGACGTGCAAACGCTGGCCGGCCAGGGCTTCGCGGTCGAGACGGCCAAAGTCACGGTGCAGGCGGAGAAGAAAATCGCGCCCGCGGGCCAAGCGCCGCTCGACGATCTGACCAGCCGCATCCGCGCGCAGGTCAGTGGCCTGCGCGCCCGGGACTTCGCCATCGACTCCCTGAACCTCGACGTCGAGAACCGGAATGCCCTCGTCACCGTGCACACCGCCGAAGTGCGGCGCGGGGAAAATTTCGTCAGCGCGCAGGGCACCTACGAAGTGCCGCGCGATTTCCGCAATGCGGGCAAGGCGCCGCTCGACGGCAAATTCGTGGTGCAGGTGCCGAAGCTCGAGGCCTTCGGGATCAAGGTGAAGGACAGCATTCTGCAAGGCCGGCTGCAGGGCGAAGGCGCGGTGAAGATGGTCAACCAGACCCTGAGCGGTGCGGCGCAGATCACCGGCGGCGATTTTCAACTCGGCGAGTACCGTGCCGACCGGCTCGCGGCGAAGATCGCGATCCAGGAAAACCGCGCGGTCGTCGAGCAACTCACCGTGCAGTTCAACGCCACGGATCAACTGACGGTGACCGGTGCGTCGGAAGTAACCGCACCGTTTCCTTACGATGCAAAATTGCTGTTCGACGTGAAGGATCTCGCGGCCTTTCAGCCGCTGCTCGCGGTCTTCGGTGCGCAGCAGGCGCTCACCGGTGCGCTGCATTTGGACTGGCAGGGCCAAGGCGAAATCGCGCCGGTCACGCCACCGCTGGCGCCTGCCCTCGCTCACTCCGGCCAGCTCGATTTCGCGCTGACCAAAGGGCGCTTCGACAAGATCGACTTGAGCGAGATCAAGCTCGCCGGCCTTTACGGGCCGGGCTTCGCGCAATCCACCGCGCTCAGCCTCGTGACCGGCCCAACGAGTTTCACCAGCAGCGTGGAAGTGCAGGAAGGCAAGCTGCGGCTCAAGGACCTCAACCTCTCGCAGGAAGATTTGACGGTGCTCACCGGCTTCCTGTTCGTCCCCTTCGATCTTAAGAACCTGAAGCAGCCGATTGCCTTCGATCAGCGCATTGCCGCGAACATCAACGCGACCAATCTCGACCTCGACAAATTGCTCGAAAGCTTCGGCCAGACCTCTCCGGCGAGCGGCACGATCAGCGCCAATCTCGTGACGGGCGGCACGCTGCTCCAACCGTTTGGGCACTTGAAATTTGCCGGCCGCAAACTCAAGGCAAAGAAGGTCGCGGCGCTCGATGCTGCCGACCTCGATCTCGACCTGCATTATTCCCAAAAGGAACTCACGCTCGACGCCACCGCGCGGCAGCCTCAGATGCAACCGCTCACCATCAAAGGCCGGGTGCCGCTTGATCTCGAGGCCACGGTGCAGAACAAAAAGCTCGATCCGGCGTTGCCGATCGATGTCACGGTCCGCCTGCCGCCCTCGTCCCTCGCGGTCGTGCCGAAGTTCACGCCGCAGGTGCGCAGCATCGACGGCACGGTCGGCTTGGACGTGCGCGTCGCCGGCACGGTTGGGAAACCGGAACTCAGCGGCGCGGCGACACTCGACCTCAAGAACGCGCGCATGGACAACGTGAACGTGCCGGCGCTCGGGGCGTTCAAGGTGCGGCTGGGTTTTGCCGACGACACCCTGACTTTCAATACCTTCGAGGGGCAGGTCGGCGGCGGCACGGTGAAGCTCGGCGGGACGATCAAACTACCGACGCTGACCGAACCCGTGTTCGACCTGCGTTTGCAGTCCGATGAAGTGCTGGCCAAGCGCGACGACTCGATCACCGTCCGCGCCGATGCCGATGTCACGCTCATCGGCCCGCTCAAGGCGGCGTCGGTCGCGGGCACGGTGTTTGTCACCCACAGCCGTTTTTTCAAGGAGATCGACATCCTGCCGATCGCGCTTCCGGGCCGAGCGAAACCCGCGCCGCGCACCGCTCGGGCGATCAACACCGGCCTCTCCTTTCCGCAGCCGCCGCTCCGCGATTGGAAGTTTGATCTGGCGATCAAGACGCGGCCCGGCGACTCCTTCCTCATCCGCGGCAACCTCGCCAACGGCGCGGCGGCGCTCGACCTCAAGCTGGCCGGAACCGGCCTGGAGCCTTGGCTCGAGGGCAACATCCGGATCGAAGAATTCAAGGCGTCGCTCCCGTTCAGCACGCTGAACATCACCCGCGGCTTCGTCTATTTCAGCAAGGAGGCGCCCTTCCAGCCGTCGCTCGACGTGCAGGCCGAATCGCAGACGCGCGACTACCTCGTGCGCGCCTACATCTACGGCGCGGCCACCGATCCGCAGATTCAGCTGAGCAGCGAACCGCCCCTGCCGCATGCCGACATCGTCTCGCTCCTCGCCACCGGCGTGACCGCGAGCGAACTCTCCGGCAATGCCGACGTCCTCGCGAGCAAGGCGGCGATGCTCGCGGTGCAGCAGCTTTATCGGAAGGTCTTCCGCCGGGGCGCGCCGCCCGCGATCGACCGCCAGAAGGATGGCGACGGCGATTTCCTCGACCGTTTCGAAATCGAGCTCGGCGCGCTCGACAACCGCACCGGCAGCCAGCAGGTCACCAGCCGCGTGCGGCTCACCGACCAGCTTTACCTGATCGGCGATCTCGGCACCGAAGGCAGCTTCACAGGACGCCTGAAATATCTCATTCGTTTCCGGTGACCGTCTTGAAGCTGCTCACTCCTCTTTCCTTTCTAGCCCTCGCGGTCGCGCTTTCGGGCGCCTCCGCGCAGCAGGCCGGCGGCCAAAATGCGCTGCCGGGCGCGGGTTTGGTGCTCGAGTCCGGACAGGACCGAGCGCGGGACAAGGTGGAGTTCACCGGCCAGCAATCGTTCACCGAGGACGAACTGCGCGCGCCGCTGGCGGAGTCCATTCGCGACGTCATCGAGAGCGGCGTCTCGCCCGCGCGCGGCGACGATCTGGCCTTTTACGTCGGCTCGTTTTACCGCAAGGCGGGTTTCTCCAAGGTCGAAGTCGGTTACCAGATTCGCGGCGGCAAAATCTACCTCCAGATCAAGGAAGGGCCGCGCACGCTGCTGCGGAAGATCACCTTCCTCGGCAACGGCTCCATTCCCGAGGAAAAGCTTTACGACTACATGATCGGCGCGACCCCCGAGCGGCTGGCCCGCGAGCCGGCGAAGTTTCCCTACACCTCTGCCGAGATCTCCGCCGGCGCGGATCGCGTGCGCGGGCTGTATTTGTCCGAGGGTTATTTGAAGGTCACCGTCGATGCCTCGCAGCTCCAGCTTTCGGCCAGCGGACGGGAGGCGGAGGTCACCGTGCGCATCGTCGAAGGCCCGCGCTTCACCGTCGGGGACATCACGCTGACCGGGGAGACGATTTTCCCGGGCGCAGAAATCATGACCGGATTCGGGGAGCCGCTCGATGGGCCGTTTGCACCGGGCAAGGAGGTCGCGATGGATCGCAACCTCCAGTCGTTTTACAAATCCCGCGGTTATTACCAGGCGGAAGTCACGCCGACCGCCGATCCGGCGCGGGCGCGGAACGGCCGGGTGCCGATCACTTTTCACGTGAAGCCGGGGCCGCTTTTCCGCTTCGGCGCGACCGTGGCGAACAACGAAAGCGGACGCCCGCGGTTGCGCCCGGATTTTCTTCCGAAGCGCTTCGCCCACCTGCGCGGGCAGGTTTACGATCCGGCCAAGCTCGACGAAGTTTTTCGCGAGATGCTGGGCACGGGGCTGTTCGAAAACCTGCGCGTCTCGGTCACGCCGGCGGCTGACCGGGAACTCCGGATCGACCTCACCGCGACCGAGGCGAAGGCGAAGGAGATCGGGTTCACCCTCGGGGCAAGCAGCTACGAAGGCGCGTCCGTCGGCATCCGTCTCGGCGACCGCAATCTCTTTGGCAACGGGCGTCCGCTGACCTTCGCCGTCGATTTCTCGCAGCGCGGGCTGCGCGGTGAACTGCTTTACGTGGACCCGTGGCTCTTCGATACCCGGTTCGCCTTGCGCAACCGACTCTACTCGGAGTCGCGACAGGAACAGGGTTATTATAAGGACACCTACGGACTGCGCTTCGATCTCACGCGGAAAGTGTTGCCCCATCTCGAACTCGGCACCTTCCTCGAGGGCGCGCAGGTCACAGTCTCGGATGCGACGATCGACCCGGCCTTGCTCGGACCGACCAATTATCAAATCGTCACCACCGGCCTGACCCAGACGACCGACTTTCGCAACGACCCGATCAATCCCGGCCGCGGCTTTGTCTTCACGACTTCGTTTGAGCTTTCCGCGATCGCCAACGAACCCGCGTTCACCCGCAGTATCGCGCGCTTTTCCTACTATCTGCCG
>JBBQIZ010000078.1:0-19026 GCA_038325425.1 Chthoniobacterales bacterium | reverse complement strand
CCTCCGGCGCCACCCTTCGGGCTGCCTTCGGCAGGCTGTCTCGCTCCGCTCGGCTCAGCCTGCGCGGACTGACCAAAGTGCGCACCGAATGGACGCTGGTCACCCTGGCCTACAACCTCAAGCGACTCTTCCACCTCGGCGTGGATCTGGCCGCAGCCTGAAACTCCAGCAGTGAACCCTCATCGGCCGGACAAAACAGACCTCCGCCAGCGGTCGGGGCACGAGGAAATCCCCGCCTGATTCCCGCTCGGATCCAGCTTTTTCCACCCGCCACACCACACACTGCTTGCCCGCCATCAAGTCCGACAGGTTCCTAGCGCAGCAGGGTGTTTTCGCGGCGCAGGGCGCGGAGTGCCTCCAGCCATAGAGCAGATTGCTGCTGATGCAGAGTTCTTCGGCGACTTGGAAGACCGGTTTGCCAGTGCTCAGAAGCTCCACCGCCTGCGCTCTGAACTCGGCAGTGTATCGTTTGCGGGGTGCTAGATTCATGGGTCTTTGATCCTGGAGGCTGTTGGTCCAGAATTCTAGAGCACCTCACTCCCCGAACGTTTGTCTCAATGCCTGGTTAAAATTCACCGCGGCCGGATCCACTCGAAATAGCCGAGCGCTTCCAGTTCGGCGCGGAGATTCGCCAATTGCGCGGCATCGAGCGACGCGTTCGGCAGGCGGGCGGGGCCGACGTCCGCGCCGAGCATCTGCATCGTCGCTTTGGCGGCGCCCATGTAGCCATACCGGACGAAAAGCTTGATCAATTGCACGCCGCGGAATTGCTCCTCGCGCGCGGCGGCCAGATCGCCTGCGGCGAAGGCGCGAAGGAGGCGCTGGTAGATCGGCGCGGCGAAGTTAAAACCACTGCCCACCGCCCCGCGCGCGCCCATGGCGAGCGCACCGAGTATGTGTTCATCGAAGCCAAACGGCACATCCCACTGGCCTCCATCCGCGCGGAGGGCGTACTGATAAGCCATGAGATCCGGGTTGGTGAACTTCAAGCCGGCGAGGGTGGGGACGCTCGCGGGCGCCTTTTCCAGGAAGTCCGGCATCGAGTGGCTCAGGCCGGTCATCGACGGGATGTCGTAGTAATAAAACGGCGTCTTCGGCGCGGCAGAGGCGACGTGGGCCATGCTGGCGATGAGCGTTTCGAGGTCGCGCGGCTTGAAGTAGGAAGGCGCGACCGCGGCGATGGCGTGGGCGCCGAGTTGTTCGGCCTGCGTGGCGAGGATGCGGGCTTCTTCGAGGCAGTTCGCGCCGACGTGGACGACGACCCGCAGCGCGGTGTCGCGTGCGACATCAGTCCACCGCTGGGCCAGCGCGCGGCGTTCTTCGAGGGTGAGCGAGGAGCTTTCACCGGTGGTGCCGCCGACGAAGACCGCTCCGACTTCCCACTTCACCATGAGCGCGGCCTGGCGCTCGACGATGGCGAGATTGAGCGAACCGTCGGCGTGGAATGGCGTGTGGGTGGCGGTGACGAGGCCGTGAAGGCGTTGATCGGTGGAGAGAAACATGGCGGTGAAGATTTAGCGCAGCTCCTCCACCGGGCGCGGGCGGATGAAGAGCACGAGGAAGACGGAGAGCAGCGCGACGCCACCGAAGGCGCCGAAGATGACATCGAGCGGCACATGCCGATCGCGCAGAAAACCGAAGCCCCAATCCCCGAAGCCGCCGCAACTGATGCTCACCAGATTCATGATTCCGTAGCCGGTGGCGAGGAGTTGCGGGCGCGCGATCTGGGAAAGAATCGGCATGTTGTTGCAGTCGAAGAATCCCCAGCCGATGCCAAAGACGATGAGCCCCGCGATGGCCATGCCGAGGAAGGATGCGTGGCCGACGCTGAAGAGCGCGGGCAGGAAGAGCATCATGCCGATGGCGCTGACGAAGATGCGTCCGCGCGGCGAGCGGCGCATCCAGCGATCCGCCCAATATCCGCCGACGAGCGCGCCGACAAGCGAAGCGATCTGCACGTAGAGCACGGCGGTCACACCGGCCTGGCCCTGGCCGATGGAGAAGCGCTCTTTCAGAATGTCCGGCATCCAGTCTTTGACCACCCAGCCGGCAATCGCGGGCAGCGTGAAGTAGAGGACGAGCAGGAGGAAATTGCGGTCGGTGAGGAGTTCCTTGATCGCGCTCGCGGGCGGCGGCGCGGGGGCGCGCTCGGCGACCTTCGGCGGATTCTTGAGCCAGATGAGCAGCGGGATGGAATAAAGTATCCCGGCGATTCCGGCCGCGCTGAAGGCCCAGCGCCAGCCGAAGTCCGGCGAATCAGCGACGTGCCCGGCAAAGCCGCCGAGGATGAGGCCGATGTAGATACCGGTCTGGTGGACGCCGACGGCGCGTGACCGCGTGTGGCCGGTGTGAAATTCGGTGATCAGCGCGAGGGCGGTCGGGATGTAAAACGCCTCGCTGATGCCCATGATCGCGCGCGCCCAAATGAGTTCCTGAAAGGACGTGACGTGGCCCGTCCACCAAGTCACCGCGGACCAGAGAAAGAGGCTGCCGGCGATGATGTGCTTGCGGCTGAAACGATCGGAAAGGAAGCCGGCGAACGGGCTGAAGATCGCGTAGGTCCATTTAAACCAGCCGAGCACGAGGCCCCAGTCGGCGCGGTTGGCGATCGACGGAATGTCCCCGACCATCGAGGACTTCATCGTCGCGAGCATCTGGCGATCGAGGTAATTGAGGAGCGCGACGGGGAAAAGCAGGGCGACGACGAGCCAGGCGGTGCGGGCGGCGGAGGGATTCATGGATTCGGAGAAAGGGAGAGCGACCACACTTCCGGCGTCCGCACGCGCGGGCGCACTTCGCCATTGGGCACGACCACGCGGCCCTGCCAAGTCACCGTCGGGACAGTGGCGCGAGAGAAGGGCACGGCGTCGAGCACCGTCCACGCGTTGGCGTGGACGTCGAAGCGGAGGCCGTTGCGGGGGAAGCCGGGGTGCTGGTCCACGGGTTGAAAGGCGACATTCAATCCGTCGTCGCCGGTCATGACCAGCAGAACGCCGGGAGAAATTGCGACGGCGGGCGAAGGCGCGGCGACGGCGGCGCGCGGTAGATCGGCGAGGCGCGTCCAGCCTTGGCCCGGCGTGAAGCGGTAGGCGTCGCGGAGAAACTCGCGCGCGGGTTTGCCATCGGCATCGGCGGTCAGCTTCGCGCCGCTGAAGAGATAGAAGGAACCCTCGTGCGCACCGGCAACGGCCAGCATGCGCTCGGGGCCGGGCCACGGATCGAGTTCGGTCCAGATGGGGTGCGGCGCGTCGAGATCGAGCGCCCAAAAGGTGTGCAGCGCCGTGGTGGATGACGGCGTTTCAATCCCGCCGGCGATATAAACCATGCGGCCCACGAGCGCGCCGCAGGCATTGGCGACGGGGAGTGGCAGCGCGGGCAGCGCCGTGCGTTTGAACGCGCCGTTTCTCCATTCGAGGCGGAAGCTGTCCGCGTAATGTTTCGCGGAATCGCTGCCGCCGAAACACAGCATGGCATCGTCGGCGGTGACGGAAACGCCGTAGCCCAGCGGGCGTGGGAGCTTGAACCCGCTGCGCCATTTGCCGTCCGGTTTTTCGAGGACGAAGATCGAGTCATACCACTTCTTGGTCAGCGGATCCTTCCATTTTTCGCCGGTGATATTCGCGCCGCCCGCGACGATCAACGCGCCGCCGCTCACGCCGGCGAAAGGCGCGGCGAAGCCTTCAGCATCGGGAATCGGCGGGAGTTGGTTCCAACGCAGAGTTTGGGCGGAAGCGGCCGTGAGGAAGTTCATGATCAGGAAAACGCTGGCCGCAAACATCCGGGTAGCGCGGGCCTCCGGCCCGTTGGTCGGCGCATCCTGCGCCGACGGACTTTCTTCTGCGCGGACGAACCCGCAGAAGCGCAACACCCGGAAAGCCCGGCAGGAAAGTTCGTTTCGACAGAATGTCGAAACCAACGGGCCGGAGGCCCGCGCTACCCGAAACCCTCCCTGCCTCACCACTCCCCTTTCCTCCCGAATTTCGCGCGCGCATTTTCGCCGAACCGGCGCCCGGCGTCGTTGATCGCCGCGAGCACTTCGGCGCTGGTTTTTCCGGCGATGTCGCGCGCCGCCGGGATGAGCGTTTCGCATTCGTTCGCGTCCATGAAGCGCGCGGCCTCAAGGAGTCGCGCTTCGTCTTCCGGCGGGATCGCGAGGAAACCGTGTTTGTCCGCGTGAATGAGGTGTCCCGGCTGGATCGTCCGGCCGAAGACCTCGACCTCGCAGTTCCAGCGCACCGGACACGAGAACGCATGCCCGACGCACAGCCGCCGCGCGAGCGCCTTGAACCCAGCGTTCGTCATTTCATCCACGTCGCGAATCGCGCCGTCGATGATCGTCCCGACACAGCCGAGCGCGCGATGGATGTTGCTGTTCACCTCGCCCCAGAAAGCCCCAATCGTCCGCGGTTTGTCGAGATCTTGGACGACGACGATCTTCGGCCCGGGCACACTCGCGACGTACTCGCGGTACTCGGTCCACGCGCGCGGATTGTTTTCCGGATGCTCCGCCTTGCTCGGCTCGAACACGACCGTGATCGCATGGCCGACCATCGGCCCCATCTGCGGCATGTAGTCGCGCGTCTCTTCGAGATTAAAGCCCACGGCGCTGGCGTCGTGCCGGGTAATCTGTTCCCAGCCATTGTAAATCGTGGGCGTGTTCCAGCGCTTGAGTTGGAGCAGTTCGGCGTGCGTCAGGCGGACGGGCGCGGTCATGGTTTGGCGAGTTTGTCGGCTTCGGCCAGCTTGAAGCGCGCACTCACCACCGAGTGTTTTTCCGGGCCGGGTTGATACTTCACGTAAGTCGTCGCGACGATCGTGCCGTCCGGCAGCAACTCCATCCCCGGATAACCGCAATCGCCGACGTTCTTCGCGTGGCTGTGCAGCAGTTTGATCCGGTATTGGCCAGGCTGCGATTTGCGGATGTCCTCGTACGTGCCGACCCAGGCGACGAAGTGTCCGCGCGTCGGACTGCCAATCGCCTGATCGCGAAACGCGATCACGAGCCGCCCGTCCGCCGTGCGCACGCCGGCGTGGCGGTCGCCGGTGAGGCCCCACGGCGTATCGATCGGCGTGCTCCACGTCCGGCCTTCATCGCGGCTGAATATCATCAAGCTGCGCCCCTTGTGGGTGTTCTCGCGCAACAGGGTGCAAAGCTCCGCGCCGTCGGGCGAGCGGAAGACGTACGGTTCGCAGGGATTTTTGCCTTCCACTTTCGCGACGACGCGCGGCTCGGACCACGTGAACCCGCCGTCCTCCGTGATCGTCTGCAGCACTTCGAGCGGCGCCTTGTCCGCGCCCCCCGGCCCGCGGTGATAGAGCCCGAGATGCGCGCCGTCCTTGAGTCGCACGATGCTGCTGAATGTCATCACGCACGGGAACCCGAGCGGCGGCATTTCGCGCCACGTCTGGCCGCCGTCCTCGCTCATGATGCTCGGCATGCCGGGACCGCCGCGATTTCCGAGCGCCGCCGACCACACCCACAGGCGCTCCTTTCCCACCGAATCGACGAGCCGGTAAATGCTCGGGCAATTCTGGTGCGTCTTGAAACCCGGCGGCAATTGTTCGTCGAGCCGCTTCCACGTCCGCCCGCCATCATCGCTGCGCGCCATCGGCCCCGAGGGGCCACCGTGATTTACGCACCACACGGCGAAGATCGTTTTCCCATCGGGCATCAGCACCGTGGTCGGGTGGCCCTGGTAAAGCTCGGGCGTCCCGGCGGCGATGATGACGTGGCGCGCCGTTTCGCCGGACAGATCGACGAGCGGCAACGGGGCCGCTTCGGCGGAATCCGTCTCCGCGGCGAGAGCGTTGAGATTCCAGCACAGGCCGAGGCCCAGCAGTGACAGGTGGAGTTTCATGGATGGATCGATGGTTGGATGATGGGGAGTGATCTATTCAGTGAGAGCCGTGCTGGCTTGCACCGCGCGGTGGGCGGTGGATCGGAGAAAGCGGGCGTATTCGGGCTCGATTCCCGGCGGAGAAAATGGATTATCCACGACTCTCTCGCCAAAGAGCACCTCGTACCAAACGCACGCGCCGAGATATTCGCCGGCGGTGTTCGCGTGATGCCCATCCATCACGAGTTTCTGCGCGCCGTCCTTCTGCTTTTTCCACTGCCACCCGATATGCAGAGAATGCGTCTGATTCGGCAGCGCCGGTTGCGACGCGCCTTTGGGATCGAACTTCGGGTCCGATTGGAAGCCCCACTGGGGATCGCTGTCCGCGAGGAAAAACGCGTCACCCACCGGAAGGCGCGTTGCGCCGAGATCCTTGCGGATCGCCGCATACGCTGCGCTCAAGCCGCGATACATCGCCTCCTGCGTCTGCGGTTCACCGGGTTTTTGCGATGGTATGGTGAAGCGTGGATCGTCGATCCGATACGCCCATGTCTGATGCACGAGCAGCTTCGCCTGCGGCGCGTGCTGCCGGATGAAATCGCGGAGCTGCCCGGCAAAGGGCTGGTACGTCGCGAGGTCGTGACTCTTGATACTGGCCTGCTGGATCGTCACAAACTCCCATCGCTCCGCCGTCAGTTCCTCTCGCAAGCTGCGGCCATTGGCGTATCGCCCGGCCTTATCCTGCGGATCATTTTCGTGCGCCCGCATTTTTCCGGCATGCAATTCCAGCGAAGCGCCGCCCACCGACACCGACCGGTGAATGAGGATGTGTCCGCCCGCTTGCGCGATCTTGCCGAGGAATCGCGTGGCATTCCCCGAGAAACTGTTGCCGATGGTCAGCAACCGCACGGTCTTTGCCGTGCCCTTCTGGGCCTCGGGCGCGGCCGGCGCCTGCGCGGGCAACGAGACGCTGAGGCCCAGAAGAAGCGCGAAAGAGAGCGAGCGCGTCAGGAAGATTTTTCGATTCATGGCGCGTCGCTCTTACGGAACACGGACTGGCGCGCTCAGTGGCGACTCATGGCCAGCGCTGTCGGTGAAGGTGAGCGTGTAAGTGTGCGGTTCGGTGGAATCGTCCGTGATGCTGGCCGCACGCAGGCCTTCGGGTGGCGCATCGCGGCTGGTGGCGAGGAATGCGCCCGGCTTCAAGCCGAGTTCCTGCCAGAGTATGCCATCGCGATACAGACGCAGTGTGCGCAAGCCGCCAGCAAGCGCGGGATCGACGCGCCAGTGCAGACGGATCTGGCCGCCGGCCTCGCGCGCGGCGTGAAGGACCGGTGCGGCGAGGCCAGGCTCGACCGGTTGCAGCGAGCCGGTTTTGGAAAACTCCCGCCACCCCCGCGCCAGATTCTTCGTCGGCAGCCAGGCCAGCGCCGGATCGCGCAGGTTGACGTCGTTCTCTGCGCGATCTTCGAGCGAAGTCAGATCCACCAGCGCACCGGACAGTTTTTGCTCGCTGAACCGGGCGGCGAGCACCGCATCGAAGAAGGGAATGATCAGCAGCCGCGAATCGTCGCAGCCGTGTTCGGAGCGCGGATCAATCACCCGTCCCACGGTGCCGCCCTGTGCGCGTAGTTCGCGGAACATCGTGTTCATCGGCTCCCACGAGACGTGATGTTTGGAAGTGGGCACCGACTCACGTTTTCCCCAGACAAACAGCAGCGGCAGTTCCCGCGCGATCGGAGCAAAGCGGGCGCGGAATTCCGGCGCCCCGAACTGTTTGTGGCAACCACCGCGAAACGAGGCCGCCAGCACGCGCCCCGGATGCCGCACGATCATCTGCGCGGACCAACTCGAACCCCCCGAATGTCCCCAGAGCACCCACGGCGCGTCTTTCAATTCCTCCCGGCCCGACCGCTGCGCAAAATCCGCGAGCGCCGCAAATAGGGCCCGTTCCGAACCGCTGTCGGGATCGTTCCACTCCGCGCAATCGCCCGCCACCGTGTATTGCGGAACGAGCAGCGCGCAGTGGTGTTTTCGCGCCAGCGCCCGCCAATGAAAATCGAGCGTTACCGGCGGATGGTTGTCGGGCGTGGCGTTCGTGCAGCCGTGCTGATGAATGATCACCCCGCGCACCGGCTTTTGCGGATCGGGCAGCCAGCAGGAAAATTCCGCGCGTTGGAAACGATCGCCGGCGCCTGGGGGCTGTGAGAAAGAAAGCAGGACGCCATCTTCGGACCCCTGTGCGCACGTTTGTGACGTCGCGCCCAACAGGAAAAAAGCAGCCAGAGCGAGGCGGATCACGGAAAAGGCGAAGCGCAGGAGCATTCTGGGGAGAAATGTTTTCATGAGGAGAATCAGCGGAGAGGGGGGGCAGGAGATTGCGCGAGTCGAGCGGCGGAGAAAGTGGTCAGTGGTGGTCAGTTCCGCTCACCAGCTCCCCTTTTAAACACCAGCATCGTATCGTCATAGAGAACCTGGGTGCGCATCAGGTAGCCATGCGCGCCCCCTTCATGGACGACGAGTTCGCAACGATTTCCCCTTTTGATCATCGCATCGTGAAAGGACTGCGCATTCTGATCAACGGCATCGCCGACCTTCTGTGGCGGCGCGGCTGGCGGCGCCGGAGCTGACAGCGAGGCCTTCGCGGCTTCTTTCCACTCGATCATCTGCCCATCGGCCACGAGGCGCGCCTGCAGCTTGCCATAATCCATCGCCTGCACCGGCGTCCCGCCGTCGATCGCGAGGCACGCGGCGGTCGCGGCGGACTGGCTTGTGACCATGAAGACCGGCTCCATGCGGATGCTCGCAAACGCGACGTGGCTCGCACTGAGCGCGAAGGTCACAAATAGATTTTCGCATTCACTCCGCCTCGGCACGATGGCGTCGTAGCCCACGGCGTACGGCGCCGCGCCCCCGCGGCCGGTGGCGATCTTGCCCTCGCGAATGACCACCCCGTCTTTCACGATGCGGCGGATCTCATGCACGTCGGTGCCGTAGCTGCCGAGGCCGACGGACTTCGCGACCGGCTGACGACCGAAGGTGTGATGCTCGGTCAGGACCAGATCGCTGACCATGCGCCGCGCCTCACGGACGTAGATTTGATGCGGCCAGCCGCCGTTGTCGGTGAACTCATCCTTTGGCAACCCGAAGCGCTTCAACTCCTTACGGACCTTTGCCGGCACACGCGCATCGGTGGCGAGGAAATGCAGCAGCCCGCGGTGGTAATTTTCGTGTTCCTTCGCAATCTCGGCGCGGCGCGCGTAGGTCGCCTCCGGCCATTCCCAGCTCGCGCCCGGCAGATTGCCGCCGAAGGTCGCGGTGTTGAAATCCCACTTGTCGTTCGGCAGCGGGTCGTGCTTCGAGAACCAGCGCAGATCGAGATCGTCGCCGATCGCCTGGCAGGCAGCGATGAATCGCGCGACGAGTTCGTAGCGCTTCGGATCGTAATTTGGCGGCGGCGCAATCGGCAGACGATCCGCGGCGGTCGTCAGGCAGAGCCGGAAACAATATGCCTGCACGCCGGGCGCTGCTTCGCCAGGCGTACCCGGATTGCCGGTATTCAGCAGCGGCAGCAAGCCACTCTTCGGAACGCCGGGCACCAGATAAGGATCAAGCGGAAAGTCGCGATCCCACACCCCCTGCCCGCCGGGCACACGTCCAGTCGGCCCAGGCTTTTGATGATTGGTCCGCGGTTGATATTTCTCTTCGTAGTGAATCCCGTTGAAGGTCTCGCCATACTTCGCATTACCTTCGCGCGTGATCGTGTAACTCACGCCCGCCTTGGCCATCAGGTCACCCTCGTAGGTTGTGTCGATGAACATCTTCGCGCGAAACACCGTGCCGTTCTCCGTCGTGAATTCCACGATGCGCGCCCCGTCCTTTTTCACGCTCGCGAGCCGTGCCTCGAAATGCACCGGCACCTTCGCCGCCCGCGCCATTTCCACGAAGACCTGCTCCGCCTTGTGGGGCTCGATCGCGTAAGCCCCACCGGTCGCCGGGCCCCCGCCCTTGCTGACGAATGGTTTATCCCACGCCAGCGTCGTGCCGACGGTCGCCGCGAGCTTGGTGAAATACTCGCGCGCAATCCCGCCGACAGAACGCGGATCGCCAATATCGACCGCGCTCAATCCGCCCGAAGTCATCCCCCCAAGATGTTTGCCGGGCTCCGCGATCACCGCCGTCTTGCCCATTCGTGCCGCTTGCACCGCAGCGGCGACGCCGCCCGAGGTGCCTCCGTAAATACAGACGTCGGCCTCGACGACAACCGGTTGCGCGAGGCCGCGCAGAGAGGCCGCAGCCAGCAGGAGGATGGTAAGGAGGGATGTTTTCATGAGAAATCGCGCGTCACCCAAGCCGGCGGTGCGACTTCGGCGCGGGAGAAGGTGGTGGATCGCCACCTTTATCCCCTTCCCAACACCCGACGCGCCCACCCGTTTCCTTCCGAAATTTGCCAATCGCCGCGTTGTCGCTCGCGGAGAAACATTCCCGATCGACCGCCACGCCCTGCCTCGCCTCATCCGCCGGCCAGCGGCGCAATTCTTCATGCCGCAATTCCTCGGCGCGGCTTTCGCAGACGTCGAGAAAGACAAACAGTAGGAGGAATCGAGCGATCGGGGGGATTTTCACGCGCCTGAGTTCAAGGACGATCCTTGCTTTCCGTCAACCATTCGAGATTGAAGCGCGCGACGGTCAGGCGGTCGCCCGCAAAGTGGTTTTTTTCCCCGCGCCCGTAGAAGCCCAGGATCGTGCCATTCTTCGTGACCGCGATGTCGCTGTAGGCGCTGGGTCCGGGCTCCACCGAACGCGAGATCGACCAGGTCGCGCCTTCGTCGGCGCTGGCTTTCACCGAAAGATTGCGCCGGTCGCGACCTTTGCCGGGCTCTTCTTTCCCGTCGGCCCGCGTGAGGTTGTCGGGGTTGGAAAAGAGCAACAGGCTCTTTCCTCCGTGCTGGTAGCGGACGATGCCGCCCATGCAGATCGGTTCGAGCAGCGCGTCGTCGAAGCGCGGCTTGCTCCAACCGGTCGCGCCATCCGGACTGGTGACGATCAGTCGGCGATGCGCTTTGGATTCGTTGCGCACGTTGAGCATCACGTGGCCGTTGGCGAGTTCGACCGCGACGGTTTCGTTTGGATTGACCCACTCATCGGTGCAAGGCACGGCGATGTCACCCGCGCGCCAGGTCTTCCCGGCATCATCGCTGAGGATCGTCGCCGTCACGCTCGGCCGATGCGCCCCGCCGCCCGTGCCCGTGGAAAGCCACACCGGCACGACAAGGCGCCCGCTCTTGAGCTGAATGCTGTGGTTCGGTCCGGTCGCAAGCACCTTCCAGTCGTAGCTTTTCCGGAAGGCATCGAATGCCGCGGTGATCTCCGTGGGTTTGCTCCACGTCGCGCCGTCGTCGTCGCTGCGTTGATAAAAGCAGCGGTTGTACTCGATGCAGAAGAGCATGTGGACCGCGCCGTCGCGCCCGGCGATGAGCACGGGATTGTTGTAAGTCACGGTGGTCGGATCGGTGCTCTTCAGCGCGAGGGAAAATGGGTTCTTCGTGATCGGTCCCTCGACCGCCGCGATGTCCTGCGGCTCGCTCCAAGTCTGGCCATCATCGGTCGAACGACGCAGCAGGATGCGGATGTCCGCCCAGTCGCCATCCGTCTTCCGCGCCTCGCACCACGCGAGCACGCTGCCCTTCGCGGTGACAACGATGCCAGGAATGTGAAAGCGTTGGTAGCCGAGGTCGCCGACGGTAAAGAGGTCGGTCTTTTCGATGAACGGCTCCGCAGCGCGGGCGCCGAACGCAGGCAGCAGGAGGGCCGCCAGCAGGGGGAGAAACAAAGGAGTTTTCATAAGCGGAAGATTGGAGGTGGTCGCTACGGTGACGTGCGAGGGATCACGGCCTTGAAACGCATGCGCTCGAATCTGCGGCGTGATTCGCCGGAGGGAAAGTGGCCGTCGCTGGTAACATCGCTTGACCATTCCAGCTCCCGCTTGACCCACTCCCCAGCCCTCGCTAGATGCCCGCATGCGTTTGCTCCCCCTGCTCTGCTGCTTCTTCCCCCTGCTCGCCTCCGCCGCCGAACCCACCGCGCGCTGGTGGAAGGGCAACCTCCACACCCATTCGCTGTGGAGCGATGGCGATGATTATCCCGAGATGATCGCCGAGTGGTACAAGCAGCACGGTTACCACTTCCTCGCCCTCTCCGATCATAACGTTCTCTCCGACCACGAGCGCTGGATTTCCATCGCGAAGAACAAGGGCGGCGCACCCGCGTTCGCCAAATACCTCGCGCGTTTCGGTGACAAATGGGTCGAGCAGCGCGGGGAGGGTGAGGCGAAAGAAGTCCGCTTGAAAATGCTCCGCGAACTGCGCCCGCAGTTCGATGAAGCGAGCCGCTTCCTCATGATTCAGAGCGAGGAAATCACCGGCCGCTCCGTCCACATCAACGCCACCAACATTCAGGAACTGATCCTGCCCTACTCCGGCTCCGGCCCGGAGACGAGCGAGACGGTGGTCGCGGCCATGCAGAAAACGGTCAACGCCGTCATGGACCAGCGCAAGCGCACCGGCGTGCCGATGTTTCCTCATATCAATCATCCCAATTTCCGCTGGGCCATCACCGCCGAGGAACTCCTGCAGGTCGATAACGAGCGCTTCTTCGAGGTCTACAACGGCCATCCGATGGTCCACAACGAAGGCGATGCCACCCACGCCGGCACCGAGCGGGTCTGGGATGTCCTCCTCACGCAGCGCCTCGCCATCCTCGGCAAAGAGCCCTTCTTCGGCCTCGCGACCGACGACTCGCACAACTACCACGACGACCCGAAAAAAACGAGCCGCTCCGGCCGCGGCTGGGTCATGGTCCGCGCCGCGAAGCTCACCGTCGAAGACCTCATCGCCGCGCTCGAGGCGGGCGACTTCTACAGTTCCTCCGGCATCACTTTGAAAGACGTGCGTCGGGAGAAAAACCAGC
The DNA here is from genome assembly GCA_038325425.1 of Chthoniobacterales bacterium. Lineage (GTDB taxonomy): Bacteria > Verrucomicrobiota > Verrucomicrobiia > Chthoniobacterales > Chthoniobacteraceae > Chthoniobacter. Next base: position 6,220 of record JBBQIZ010000078.1, on the reverse strand, counting down.
TCGCCGTGGAGATCGAAGCGGAACCCGGCATCACCTACACCACCGAATTCATCGGCACGCGCAAAGGCTTTGACCAAAAGAGCGAACCGGTGACCGATGCCGCCAACGTGATCCAGCGGGTGACGCACCGTTACAGCAAAGACGTCGGCGCCGTGCTCGCGACGGTCACCGGTCCGACGGCCAGTTACAGCCTGCAAGGCGACGAGATCTACGTCCGCGCCCGTGTCGTCTCGTCCAAGCTGAAGGCCAATCCTTACCGCGAAGGCGAGTTCGAGCAGGCGTGGACGCAGCCGCTCATCACCGGCGTGAAGTGACCGGCGAACCCGCGATCAATCCCTTTGATCGCGTGGCGCCGGGAGTTCTAATCGAAGCCCCCCCATGAAGCCACTGCCCCTCCTCTGCCTGCTGCTGAGCGCGGTCCCAGCGCTCGCCGCTGACGCCAATCGCCTCGCGCATCTCGACGACCTGACGCCGTTCTGGCCGACGCCGAAGACTGCGAAATTCATCACGCCGCAATGGGTCGGCGAGCCGGGCGTCGATGCGGTCGTCATCCTCGGCATCGACGACATGCGCGACGCGGCGAAATACGAAGACTTCCTCCGCCCGATCATTGATCGACTGAAGCGGATCGCGCCCGCCAATGGCGGCGACGGACGCGCCGGGCTGAGCATCATGACGAACACGGTCGCGCCCGAAGTGCCGCAATTTCAGACATGGCTCGCGGAGGGTCTGTCGCTGGAGATTCACACGCTGACGCATCCCTGCCCGTGCCTCGGCAAAGTCACCTTCGAGGAGGCGCAGCGCACCTATCACGGCGGAATCGATCTGCTCGCCAGCATTCCGAACAACCGTCCGACGACGTTTCGGATGCCGTGCTGCGATTCGATCAATTCGACGTCCCCGCGCTTCTTCGCGGAGATCTTCAATCGCACCAGCGAGCAAGGTCGCTGGCTGGCCGCGGACTCTTCGGTCTTCACGCTGCCGCCCGGCGAACGCTTCGCCAAATATCTGCCGCCCACCCTGCGCCCGCCGCAAAAGCTGGCCTTCGACCGCTACGCCGGGTTCATCGACGATTATCCGTATCCGTTCGTCGTCGGGAAACTCTGCTGGGAATTTCCGATGACCGTGCCGAGCGATTGGGAAGCCTTTAACCTGCTCGGCAAGCAGCCGCCCGAGTTGCTCGATGATTGGAAAGCGGGACTCGATCACACGGTGCGCGCGCAGGGAATATTTGCCCCCTGCTTTCATCCGCACGGCTGGAGTTCGGTGGAGCAACTGGTCGCGCTGATCGATTACGCGGAGGCAACCTACGGCAAACGAGTGAAGTTCCTCAGCTTCCGAGAGGCCGTGGAGCGGCTGGAGAAATACGCGCTGGGCGGACACAGCCTGCGCGCGGCCGACGGCGGGGACAATGGCGTGCGGCTGCTCGATGTGAATGCCGATGGTTTTATGGATGTGGTCTTCGCCGGACCAGGGGGACGGATGACGCGGATCTGGAATTCCGCCACCCGGAGCTGGAACCAATGCGGGACGCCGGTCGCCGCCGGAACGCCGGTGATCTTCGGCGTGCTCGAAACCTCGGGCGCAGCAACGATGCTGCGACTCGGCGCGCAACCCGCGGCGTGGACTTACCGCGACGGCGCCTGGCAGTCGGACCCCGCACGCAGCCTCGGATTGCCCGCGGGGAAAACGTCCGCGATCCTGCGCGACTTCGACGGCGACGGCGGGTGCGAGTTTCTCGCGGATCGCGAAGTTTTCACGTGGAAGCCCGAGGGCTGGCAACTCGCGGATTTCGCGCTGCCGGAAGGCTGCGCGCTGGTCGATGCGAAGGGTGGCGACAACGGCCTGCGCTTCGCGGACCTCAATGGCGACGGGTTCGACGACGTCTTCCAATCGAACGACGCCGGATACGCCATTCATCTTTGGGCCGGGACGGTGAAAGCCAATCTCGGCTGGAAGCGCGGCTGGCCGCATCTGGTCGCGAGCGGCCCCGCAGCGACGGACGTGGCCGCGGCCAAGGTGCTGCCGTTCGTAAAGGACGGGCGCAATTACGGCGGCTGGTTTCACCGCGGCCACGCCGTGTGGCAAAACGAGGATACCTTTCCGCTCGAAGCCTATGTCCTGCGGCGATCGTTCAAGGAGTTGATCGCCTTCGAGATGCCGGCGCCGAAATCGCCGGCAGCCGCAGTCGAAGCCATGCGCCCGCGGGCCGGTTTTCGCGTGGAACTCGTCGCTGCGGAGCCGCTCATCGAAAGTCCGGTCGCGTTCGATTGGGACGCGCAGGGCCGCCTCTACGTCGTCGAAATGCGCGACTATCCACTCGGCATCGACGGCAAGGGCCAGATCGGCGGCGTGGTGAAACTGCTCACCGACACCGATGGCGACGGCCGCTACGACAAAGCCGAAACGTTCCTCGACAATCTCGCCTACCCGACCGGCATCAGCGCCTGGCGCAACGGCGTGCTCATCGCCGCTTCCAAGGACATTCTCTTCGCCGCCGACACCGACGGCGATGGCCGCGCGGACATGCAGCGCGCGCTCTTCAGCGGTTTCAAGGAAGGCAACCAGCAGCACCGCCAGAACGGCTTCGAGTGGGGTCTCGACGGCTGGTTCTACGGCGCCAACGGTGACAGCGGCGGCACCGTCGCTGGGGTGAATATCAGCGGACGCGATTTCCGTTTCCGCCCTGAAACCGGCGACTTCGAAGCGGAGAGCGGGCAGACGCAATTCGGCCGGCGGCGAGACGATTGGGGAAACTGGTTCGGCAACAACAACTCGAAGTGGCTCTGGCACTACATCATCGACGATCGCTACCTGCGCCGGAACCCGAAGCTCGCCGTAAAAACCACCCGCCGGATGCTCGCGGAGTATCCCGACTCGACGCGCGTCTTTCCCGTGAGCGAACTGCCGATCCGCTTCAACCAACCGCAGTCGCTCGGCCATCTGACGAGCGGCTGCAGCCCCACTCCTTATCGCGACGAACTGTTCGGTCCGGCCTTCACGACGAGCGTCTTCATCAGCGAACCGGTCCACAACGTCGTCCATCGCGAAGTCCTCACGCCCGACGGTGCAACTTTCACGAGCAAACGCGCAGCGGACGAAATGGACCGCGAATTTCTCGCCAGCACCGACCCGTGGTTTCGCCCCACGTCCATGAAGACCGGCCCCGATGGCGCGCTCTACATCGCCGACTACTACCGCTTCGTACTCGAGCATCCCGAATGGATCGCCCCGGAAACGCAGAGCCGGCTCGACCTTCGCGCCGGCGCGGATAAGGGCCGCATTTACCGCGTCTTCCCGACCGACGCCAACCTGCGCCCGGTGCCGAACCTCGCGAAGCTCGACAACGCCGCGCTCGCCGCCGCCCTCGACAGCCCGAACGGCTGGCAACGCGATACCGCGCAGCGCGTGCTCACCGAGCGCCAGGCGAAGGACGCCGCACCCGTGCTGAGACAACTCGCGGCCAGCGCGCCGAACCCGAAGGTCCGTCTGCAATCCCTCGCCACACTCAACACCCTCGGCGTGCTGGATGCCGAAACGATCCGCAGCGCGCTCGGCGACCCGCATCCCGCGGTGCGCGTGCAGGCGCTCCGCGTGAGCGAGACCGCCGGGATCGAGGTGCTGCCCGCGTTGCTGGCAAAGGTGGACGACGCCGATTTCACGGTGCGCCGTCAACTCGCGCTGAGCCTTGGCGCATTCTTCGACGCACGAGCCACGGCGGCGCTCGCAAAGCTCGCCAAGCGCGAAGGCGAACATCCGCAAATGCGCCTCGCCATCATGTCGTCACTCGCGCCCGACAGCCCGCTCTTCGCCAAATTGAACGTCTCCACCGCGCCAACAACCGCGGCGAACATCGTGCTGCCAAAACCATCGACGCCCGACCGCGCCAAGGTGATCGCCAGCTACGCACCCGTCGCCGCGCTCCAAGGTGTGGCCGATCGCGGTCGCGAATTGTTCCAGCAACAGTGCGCGCTCTGCCACCGCTTCAAGGGCGCCGGCCAGGAGGTCGGTCCCGATCTGGCGATGACCGCGGACAAGCCAACCGACTGGCTGCTCACCGCGATCTTCGACCCCAACGCGGCGATCGAAGACCGCTTCAAGGGCCAGACGATCCGTCTCAAATCCGGCGTGGAAATGTCCGGCCTTATCTCCGCCGAAACGGCGAACAACATCGTGGTAAAGTTGCCCGGCGGCGCCGAACTCCCGGTGCTCCGCAGCGACATCGCCAAACAACAGCCGAGCAGCCGCTCACTGATGCCCGAGGGATTGGAAACCGTCCTCAAACCGCAGGACGTGGCGGACCTGCTCGCGTTTTTGCGCGCCCGCTGAGCCGCGAATTCAGACCGCCAGTTTCAGCACGCGTTTGGCGTTTTCAAAAAGGATCTTCCGCTCGGCCGCCTTGTCCGGCGCGAGCCGGCGGATCGTCGCGAGCATCTGCGAACCGCTGCACTTCGCGCCCTCGCCAATCGCGTCGCTGCAATCGCTGCCGTAGAGCAGCTTGTCCTGATGCCGCGCGAAAAAACCGCGCGTGTGCTCTTCATCGCGGAGCATCGCATTGAGGCCGGAGCCGGCGCTCATGTCGGCGAAGACATTCGGGTAATCGCTCAGCAGTTTGTCGGTGATGCCGCCTGCAGTGACCGGACCTTTGGGATACAGCACCGCCTGATCGGCTTTGGCGTCGATGTTCGCCCACCAGGTCTGCGCGTGGCCGATGAAGGGCACGGTCGGGAATTTTTCCACGATTTTGTGAAAGCGTTCGAAGCTGGTGTTGTAACGGTTCGACTGGAAATGGAGCAGCACCGCGACGCCGAATTCACGGGCGATCTCGGCGACGATCTGCACCGCGCGCGAGTCCGCATCGACCATGAATTTCTGTTCGCCGATCCCGCACCCGCCAGCCTTCAAGCCCGCCGCGATCACCTCCCGCGCGTCGCTGAGATACGGGACTTCATTGGCGAAGAAGGAATACTCCTGCGGCAGACGGCGCGCCACTTCCTGCACCCGATCGTTGCCGCTGGCGCCCGCTTCGAGCTGATAAAATCGGCCCGCCGGCAGGAGGATGGTGTGCGTCACGCCCATCTTGCGCTGGTGCGCGATCATCTGTTCATCGGTGCGGCCCGAGTAGTCGGTGTGCTGATGAATATCGATGATCGGCTCCGGCGCGGGAGTCTGCGCGGGAGCAAGGCTGGCCGCGGTCGCCGCGACGGTGGTGGAGAGAAATTGCCGACGGGTGAAAGAACGCATGTCTGGAGGGTGGCGGAGATGTTAAAAGGATACCGACAAAGTATCTTTTCGATGCCGGGTCTATTTGTCAGTAATTCACTATGCGCCTTCTTTCCCCGTGGCTTTCCCTCGCCCTCTGGCCGCTCGCGCTCGGCGCGGCCGATCCTGTCGTCAAACCCGGCGACCTCCCGCGCGTCCCGCCCACACCGCCCGAGAAGGCCGCCGCGACGTTCAGCGTCCGCCCCGGCTTTCATGTCGAGCTGATGGTCGCCGAACCGCTCGTCGTCAGCCCCGTGGCGATGGCCTTCGACGAGGACGGCCGGCTCTACGTCGTGGAGATGATCGACTACTCGGAGCGGCGCGATGAAAAGCTGAGCCGCGTGAAGTTGCTCACCGACACCGACGGCGACGGTCGCTACGACAAGGCGAGCGTCTTCGCCGAAGGGCTGGCGTGGGCCACAGCGGTGACGTGCTGGGATGGCGGCGTCTTCGTCATCGCCTCGCCGGACATGATCTATTTCAAAGACACCGACGGCGATGGTCGCGCCGATGTGCATGCGCTCGTCGCCACCGGCTTTGGCAATCTGCAGCCGAAGCTGAATGTGCAGGGCCTGCCGAACTCGCTCCAGTGGGGCCCCGACCAGCGCATCCACGGCACCAACGGCACCAACCCGAGCAAGCTCAGCAACTTCGCGCGCCGCAAAGATCCGCCGCTCGAACTGCGCGGGCGCGACTTTTCCTTCGATCCGCGCGACCTCCAGCTCCGCGCCGAGATCGGCGGCGGCCAGTGGGGCATGAGCTTCGACAACGCCGGCCGCAAATTTGGCTGCGCGAACAGCCGCCATCTCACGCAATATCTTTACGGCGCAAGCGCGCTGGCCGCGGGCGTTCCGCTCCCGCCTGCCGCGGTCGATATTCCGGTCGATGGACCGCAGGCCGAGGTCTATCGCACCAGCCCGGAGGAACCGTGGCGGGTCATCCGTACGCAATGGCGCGT
>JBBQIZ010000077.1:0-19247 GCA_038325425.1 Chthoniobacterales bacterium | reverse complement strand
GCCACAATGGAGCGCAGTCGTATTACGGTGCCCGCGCCTTCCGCGGCGCGCTCCGAGTCTGAGTGGGGATTGGGCACCCGCCGCCGCCCGGGGACGCAATTCCGGGGGGAGGTTAGGAAATCTGTATAAAAACCGCCATTTGTCGTGATGTGCTCAGCTCACCGGCAAAAATGGGCCCCTTCCGCCGGTGACGGACCCGCTTACTCCGGTGAGCAGCCCATTTTCGCCGGTGAGCGGCTCTTGGCGGGCCGCGACCTCCTGCTTCCGGTGGGGGAGCACGCCGGAGCGCGTCCCGCCGGTGGACGCGGCGCGGGGTTGCCTTCGTAAAAGGCGTGGCTACAGTCCGCGCCCCGCATGTTTACCCTGCTCCAGACTGATCCCTCCTCGAAGGCCCGGCGCGGGCGGTTGTTATCACAGCATGGCACGATCGAGACGCCGATTTTCATGCCGGTGGGGACGCAGGGGTCGGTGAAGTCGGTGTCGCCCAAGGAGCTGCGCGAAGTGGGGGCGCAGATCATTCTCGGCAATACCTATCATCTCTTCGTGCGGCCGGGGATGGACGTGATGCGGCACTTCGGGGGGCTGCATCGGTTTATGAATTGGGATGGGCCGATCTTGACGGATTCGGGCGGTTTCCAGGTGTTCTCGCTGGCCAAGCTGCGGAAGATCACGGAGGAGGGCGTGCATTTTCAGAATCATCTGGATGGGTCGCCGATGTTCCTCGGGCCGCGCGAGGCGATGGAGATTCAGGCGACGCTGGGCTCGGATATCTGCATGCTGTTTGACGAATGTCCGCCGTATCCCTGCGAGCATCAATACGCGGCGAAGAGTCTGGCGCTGACGCTGCGCTGGGCGGCGCGGTGCAAGGAGGTGGAGACGCCGGGACTGAAGTTCGGAATCGTGCAGGGGTCGAGTTTTGCGGATTTGCGGCGAGAGAGTGCGGAGGCGCTGGTGCAGATCGGCTTCGATGGCTACGCGGTGGGTGGGGTGAGTGTGGGCGAACCGGAACCGGAGATGATGAAGGCGGTGGAGGCGGCAGTGCCGTATCTGCCGGAGGATAAACCGCGCTACGCGATGGGGCTCGGCACGCCGCCGCAACTGGTGGAGATGGTGGCGCGCGGGATCGATATGTTCGATTGCGTGCTGCCGACGCGGCTGGCGCGCAACGGAACGGCGTTCACGGCGCGGGGGACACTGAGCCTGAAGAATGCGCAGTTCATTTACGACGAAGGGCCGATCGAGGAGGGCTGCGCGTGCGAGGCCTGCCGGTCATTCTCGCGCGGCTACTTGCGGCATCTAGTGAAGTCGGAGGAGATCCTCGGGCTGCGGCTCATCTCGCTGCACAACCTGCACTTTTACCTGAACCTGATGGCGCAAATGCGGGCGGCGATCGAGGCAGGTTCGTTTGCGGCGTTCCGGCGGGAGTTCGTCGCCGGATACCGTCCGTCAGGCGAAGGAATGTCCGGAAGCGGAGCGTGAGAGGGGAGTGAAACTTTGGAAAACTCTCACATCGGCCCGTCCATTTCAGTCCCGCCCCACGAAAGACCGGGTGGGAACGCACTGCAATTGATGAGCAACTGACTGAAATTGTTGCACTGCGGAGCAACCTCAACTTAATTCCGCACTTTCCACACTATGAACGATTTATCCATTATGAGTAAATACACCGCATTTCGTTGCCCCGAAGACCTTCTCGAGCTCGCCAAGGTGAAGGCGAAGAAGGACCGGCGCTCGTTGAGCAATTACATCATTACCTTGATCGAAAAGGACGTTAAAGACGAGTTGGACACCGCCGATAGCGCGGATTCCAAGGCAAAACGGAAATAACCGTCGGCCGCGGTGACCCGCGGCGACGGTCATTCGCAGCGTATCAATGATACGGCGACCAATATTCCGAGGGAGCAACGTCGGAGAGCGCGTTAAACGTAAATTCCGCCACTTTTGCGCCGGTATCGACCGAAAATGGGCCATAAGCCTGCCCGAATAGGTCGGTACCGGTGAGGTTCAGTTTGTTCTGCTGCTTCAGGTAAGGCTGTAGATCGGAAAATTCCGCCACGTCTCCGGGAGACTTGCCTTTTTCCATGGCCCACTGATCCAGCGCGCCGTCCAGGTTGCGCAGATCATCCAGAATCTTGGCAGCTTGGGCGCGTTTCCGAGCCCGGAGGACGTTGGAAGTGGCGATGGCCGACAGAAGCGCGATAATCGCGACGACGATCATGATCTCGACGAGGGTAAAGGCACGATTGCGCCGGTGAGTTTGGGTATGCATATGGAATGAATTGCGGATTTGATAATAGCCATAGCAATATGCGTTCCGAGGAATCCGTAGATTTGCGCAAATTGCGCCTGCGACGGCGCTTGCAGAGATCATCCTCAGCCCCTATTCCGAAAGCGTTCCCCGTGATCGCTTGAAGACAACCCGTTCCATTTCCGCAGCCGCGCGCTGGTGCCGGGAGGATGCTCGACCGATCGTCCTGGTGCCGACGATGGGCGCGCTCCATGCGGGGCACGCCCAGCTCCTGAGCCACGCCCGCCGGATCGCCGGGGCCCGCGGGCGGGTAGTGGTCAGCATCTTCGTCAATCCGACGCAGTTCGGGCCCAAGGAGGACTTTTCCCGCTATCCCCGGCCGCTGGCGGCGGACAAAAAGCTCTGCGCCGCGCACGGCGTGGACCTGATCTTTCACCCGACTGCCGAGGCGATGTATCCGGCGGATTTTTCCACCTTCGTCGAGGAGACGGCCGTTTCGAAGACGCTCTGCGGGGCCTCGCGGCCGGGCCATTTCCGGGGCGTTTGCACGGTGGTGTTGAAGCTTTTCCAGATCCTCCGGCCCGAGATGGCGGTCTTTGGATTGAAGGATTTCCAGCAATGCGCGGTGATCCAGCGCATGGTGCGCGACCTCGATCTCGGTGTCCGCATCGTGCCAGTGGCGACGGTCCGCGAAGCCGACGGGCTCGCCCTCAGTTCGCGAAACCGCTATCTTTCCCCCGCCGAACGCGCGCAAGCTCCCGTGCTCCGCGCCGCCCTGCTCGCCGCCCAGAAAGCGTGGCGCGCCGGCGAAACCCGCGCGCCCCGCCTGCGACAACTCATGACCAAAACTCTCTCGACCGCCTCCCTGGGCCGGATCGACTACGTGGAAATCGCCGACGCGGCGACGCTTCAGCCCGTGACCCGTGTCGGGCGCGGTACCGTTTTCGCCCTGGCCGTTTATTTTGGTGCCACCCGGCTCATCGACAACGTATGGCTCCGGTGAACGAGTTCGATTTCATCGTGGTCGGTTCCGGCATTGCCGGGCTGAGCTTTGCCCTCAATGCCGCCGCGCACGGCCGGGTCGCGGTCATTACAAAAAAGGCGCGCGCGGAATCCAACACCGCCTGGGCGCAAGGCGGCATCGCCAGCGTGACCAGCACGGAGGATTCGTTTGAATTGCACGTTCAGGACACGCTCGAAGCGGGCGCCGGCCTGTGCGATGAAGCGGTCGTCCGCCGGATCGTCATGGACGGGCCGGAGCGCATCCGCGAGTTGATCGAGTTCGGCGTGCAGTTTGACGAACGCGAGCTGCCCGACGGTTCCCACGAGCTCGATCTCGGCCGCGAGGGCGGCCACTCGAAGCGGCGCATCCTGCATGCGCGCGACGTCACCGGACGGGAAATCGAGCGCGCGCTGCTCGCCGCCATCGCCGAGCATCCGCAGATCACCGTCCTGGAAAATCACATGGCCGTGGACCTCATCACGCTCGGCAAGCTCGGCTACGTCAGCGCCGACCGGTGCCTCGGCATTTACGTCCTCAATGAAGCCACCGGCGAGGTCGTCACCCTGCGCGGCGACCGGATCGTCCTCGCCACCGGCGGCTGCGGGAAAGTCTATCTTTACACGACCAACCCCAGCATCGCGACGGGCGACGGCGTGGGCATGGCCTGGCGTGCGGGCGCGAAGATCTCGAACATGGAGTTCATCCAGTTCCATCCGACCTGCCTGTTCCATCCCGAGGCGCGCAGTTTTCTGATTTCCGAGGCGGTGCGGGGTGAAGGCGGACGGCTCATCGATGCCGAGGGTCAGGAGTTCATGGAGAAATATCATCCGCGCAAGGCGCTGGCCCCGCGCGACGTGGTCGCCCGCGCGATCGATGCCGAGATGAAACGCACCGGCGCCCGCTGTGTGTATCTCGACATCAGCCACCAGCCCGCCGAGTTCATCCGCGATCGTTTTCCGAACATCCACGAAACCTGCCTGAAATTCGGCATCGATATCACCCGCCAGCCGATCCCGGTCGTCCCGGCGGCCCACTACCAGTGCGGCGGCGTGCTGACCGACGAAAACGGCGCATCCAGCCTGCCCGGCCTTTACGCCATCGGCGAAGTCGCCTGCACCGGCCTCCACGGCGCGAACCGCCTCGCCAGCAATTCGCTGCTCGAAGCCTGCGTCCTCGCCCATCGTTGCTGCGACGCCATCCTCGCCGCGCCGCCCGTCCCGCAAAGCGCCTGGCAGGCCGAACTACCCCCGTGGCGGACCGGGGACGCCGGCGCGGTGGACGAACTCGTCGTCATATACCACAACTGGGATGAAATTCGCCGGCTGATGTGGGACTACGTCGGCATCGTCCGGACGACGAAACGCCTGCAACGCGCCGCCACCCGCCTGCGCAATCTGAAGCGCGAAATCCAGGAATTCTATTGGGGTTACAAAGTCACCACCGACCTCCTCGAGCTGCGCAACCTCGTCACCGTCGCCGCGCTCATCGTGGACAGCGCCCTGCTCCGCAAGGAAAGCCGCGGCCTCCATTACACGCTCGATTACCTCGAGACGGACCCGGCTTTCTGCCACCCCACCGTCCTGCGGCACCCGTGAAAATGGAGACGCTTCCGGACCGCGCGACTCCCCGCGAATATCTTCGTCACCCGCGTCGGCCCGGCCCCTGCTAGATCATCGGTCATGCCGCTCCGCCCGCTCCGCCGCCGCAAAAAACCTCTTTACCCCCCGGGAATAGTTTCCTATTAGAGCAGCCCCGTTCCTGAATATGAAGACCACCTTCTTAGGAATCCCGTCCCCCACCCTTCTCACCGCCAGCGCGGTTCTTTTGTCGTGTAGCGTAGTCTCGGCAGAGACGCCGTATCAGAGCAGCGCCGACTTCGCGAAGTATGCGATGAAGCTCCGGGAGAGCGCCATCCTGCGCATGGAGCCACGGGTCGTCATCCCCACCGCCTCGCGCACGCTGAGTGTTTCCGGGCGTTACCCGTGGAAGACCGGCATCGTCACCACCACCTTCTGGGTCGGCGAATCCGCGGGGCAAAACAACCCGGTCCACAATCACAGCTCCTCCTGGGACGTGAACTGGGCCCAAGCCTTCGGCGGATTCGACAACCCCGATATCTCCGCCCGCCGAAACTTCATCCCCGCCAATTTCGTCCCCCGTCAGAACCCGTTCTATATCGCGCTGCCCTACAACGACGTCACCCGCGGCACGACCAAACCCGAGGTCAAGCTGGTCATCCCTTGGTACAAGGAGACCTACGAGCGCGAGGGGAAATCGATCTGCCGCGACCGCTGGGTTGCCGTGCGCAATGGCAACGGCCGGGTCTGCTACGCGCAGTGGAGCGATTGCGGCCCGTTCCGCACCGACCACTGGCAGTACGTCTTCGGCAACGAAAAACCCAAGCCGAACCTGAACAACGGCGCCGGTCTCGATATTTCGCCCGCCGTCCGCGATTACCTCGGATTGAAAGGGACCGACGTGACCGACTGGAAATTCGTCGAATTCAAAGACATCCCCAAGGGACCGTGGTCGCTTTACGGCGACAACAACCACTTCGTGCAGGCCGCGCGCGGTCAGGAGCGCGTCGTCAGCGCCGCCCCGCTGCCCACCCGCACGGCACCCTCGGCCCCGGCTGGGCCGACGATCATCACCAAGCCGCAGCAATAACCCGGCACCGTTCGGTGGCCGTTTTTCGCCCTCGACGGGATACTCCGCTGGACACTCGCGGCGCCCCTTGCGCACACTCCCGGCACCTCCATGGCGCGTGGCGCATTTATCTCTTTTGAAGGCAGCGAAGGCTGCGGCAAATCCACACAGATCCAGCGTCTCGCGGAGCGCCTGCGGGCCCAGGGCCAGCGCGTCCTGCTGACCCGCGAACCCGGCGGCACCGAGATCGGCGAGCAACTGCGCCACCTCCTCCAGCACTCGAAAGCCGGCCGCGCCATGACCCCGGAAACCGAGCTGCTCCTCTTCACCGCCAGCCGCGCCCAGCTCGTCCGCGAAAGCATCGTCCCCGCGCTCGCCGAGGGCACCATCGTCCTCGCCGACCGTTTCCTCGATTCCACCACCGTCTATCAGGGCGCCGCCCGCCGCCTCGACCCCGCCCAAGTCGCCGCGATCAACGCCTTCGCCGTCGGCCCCGTCCTGCCCGACCTGACTTTCGTCTTCGACCTCGATCCCGAGATTGCCCGTCGCCGCATGCTCCAGCGCACCCTCGCGCTCGACCGCATGGAAAGTCAGCCCACCGAGTTCTTCGACGCCGTCCGTGCCGGCTACCTCACGCTGGCGCGGGAAAATCCCACGCGCATCCGGCTGCTCGACGCTGCGGGAGCGGTCGAAGCCATCGCCGAAAAAATCTGGGAACACCTCGCGCCCCGGCTTTCCGCCCGCTAATCCCCTTTTCCGTGCCCTACACCGCCGACGAAGCCTTCACCCTCCTCCAGCGCGCGCAAAAGAACGACCGCGTCGCCCACGCCTACCTGCTCACCGGCCCCATCGGCAGCGGCAAACGCGCACTCGCCGCCCGCATCTCCGGCCTGCTCCTCGGCGAAGCCATCACCGACTTCCAGCATCCCGACATCCACCTCATCGAGCCCGAGAGCAAATCGCGCCGCATCCTCACCGAGCAGATCCGCGAACTCGAGCACGGCCTGCAAATGCGCAGCCTCCTCGGCGGCGCCAAAGTCGGCATCATCGTCGATGCCGACCGCCTCCAGCCAAACGCCGCCAACGCCTTCCTCAAAACCCTTGAGGAACCGCCCGCGAACAGCCACCTCCTCCTGCTCAGCAGCCTGCCCGACCAGATGCTCGAGACCATCCTCTCGCGCTGCCTCGAAATCCCCCTCCGCCCCGTCGAAGCCCGCCTCCCCAGCGCCCTCCAGACCCGCCTCCTCGGCGCACTCCAGCAGCACTCCCGCCAGCCCTCCACCGGCCTCGTCGGCGCACTCAGCCTCGTCCGCGAATTCCAGTCCCTGCTCGCCGAGGCGAAAGAAGCGCTTCAGGACGAAACCGGCGCCGCCCTCAAGACCGAGGAGCAGCATTACAAACAGACCTCCGACGCCAAGGATTGGCTCGAAGACCGCGAAGACTATTACAAAGCGCTCACCGAAAGCCGCTACCAGGCCATCCGGCATTCCCTGCTCGAGACCCTCGACCAATGGTGGGCCGACGCCCTCCGGCAGCAGGCCGCCGCCACCACCCCGCTCGATCACCCGGACTTTGCCGCCGACACCGCCGCCCTCGGCGCCCGCTGTTCCACCGCCGAACTCCTGCGGAAAACCGCCGCGCTCGAGAAGCTCCGCGAGCACCTCTCCAATCCCGGCGTGCAGGAAACCCTCGCCTTGGAATGCGCCTTTCTCCGCGCCTTCGAGACGTAAACGCGATGCTTCGCGACCTGCCGTATCTCCTCCCGCGCATCCTCCGGCGGCACTGCCTCCCCACCGCCGTGCCCCGCGCCCTCAGCGCCTGGCTCCCCGGCTTCCGGTCAAATGCCGGCACCCAATCCTGCGCCCGCGTCGTCCGCCTCTACGACCAATACCTCGCGCCCAAACTCGACGCCGCCTGGCCGCAAGACCGGCGCATTCTCGAAGTCGGCATCGGCGCCACCAACAGCTCCGCCTACGAAGTCGCCGCCCGCGGCGCCGCTTCCGCCGTCGCCCTCGAACCCTTCGTCCCGCTCGACCCCGCGCTCGATGTCACCCTCCTCGCCGAGTGCGCCGGACGCCATCACCTCACGGCCACCGCCCTCGCCAGGAAAGTTCAGCGCCGCACCTCGCTCGACGCCCAGCCCGACGCCAGCATCGATCTCATCCTCTCCAACTCCGTCCTCGAACACGTCGGCGATATGGACGCCCTCAGCCGCGACCTCCGCCGCGTCCTCGCCCCCGGCGGCGCCATGCTCCACCTCGTCGATTACCGCGACCATTTCTTCTGCTACCCCTACCACCACCTCCTCTGGTCCGACGCCACCTGGGAGCGCTGGCTGAACCCCGGCGACCTCCCCCGCTGGCGCCTCGGCGACCACCTCGCCTGCTTCGAGCGCCACGGCTTCGCCGTCGAAACCCTGCGCGCCAGCCCGCTCCGCGCCGACTTCGAAAAAGTGCGCCGCCGCATCCACCCGCGTTTCGCCGGTCACGACGAACTCTCCCTCACCACCGCCTTCGGCGTCCTCTACCTCACGACCGCCCAAGGCTGATCCCGGCCCGACGGCCGGGCCAGTGACCGGCGAGCCCACTGGAGTGGGAAATGTGACGACTCGAGTGGTCGCACGGACGACTGGAGTGGTCAAAATGACCATTGGAGTCGGCGAAAAGACCACCGATGTGCGCTCGGAGACCACTCGACTGGTCGGCGCGACGCGCCGTAGTGGTCGAAACGACCACTCGTGTCGTCAAAAAGACCACTGGAGAGACCATCACGACCACTGAAGCGGCCCGCGAGCCCCCAACCGTGACTTTGCCGGATCGAACCGGCGAATCGACGGTATAAACCGGAAAAAGGACGGTTCGTTCTGTCAACTGACACAAACAAGTCAGCCTGACACAAGTTACCGGCAGAATCACCGAACGACGCCCGTGCTCTCCAGACGCCCAACCCGCGCCACGCACGGTTTTTCGATTGCCCGGCGCGCGGCTTTCTCCCTACATCTCCGGCCCACTCTTCACCCTCACCCCCACCCCACTTCCATGAGCAGAAAAATTCGTTACGGCATGATCGGCGGCGGACGCGGCGCCTTCATCGGCGCAGTCCATCGCATCGCGGCAAATATCGACGGGCAGATCGAACTCGTCGCCGGCGCCTTCTCCTCCGACCCGGCGAAGTCCAAGGCCAGCGGCGAAGACCTCTTCCTCGATCCCGCCCGCGTTTACGGCAGCTTCGAGGAACTGGTGAAAAAGGAAGCCGCCCTCCCCGCCGATCAGCGCATCGATTTCGTCGCCATCGTCACCCCCAACCACGTCCATTTCCCCGCCGCCAAAGCCGCGCTCGAAGCCGGCTTCCACGTGCTCAGCGACAAACCCGCCACCTTCGACCTCGCCGAGGCGAAGGAACTCGCGGCGATCGTCAAAAAGACCGGCCTGCTCTACGGCCTCACGCACAACTACACCGGCTACCCGCTCGTCAAACAGGCCCGCGAAATGGTCGCGACCGGCGCGCTCGGCAAGATCCGCAAAGTCGTCGTCGAATATCCGCAGGGCTGGCTCGCGACGCGCCTCGAGGCGAGCGGGCAGAAGCAGGCCGCGTGGCGCACCGACCCGAAGAAGAGCGGCGCCGCGGGTTGCATCGGCGACATCGGCACGCACGCCGAGAACCTCGCGGAATACATCACCGGCCTGAAGATCAGCGAACTCGCCGCCGACCTCACCGCGTTCGTCAAAGGCCGCAAGCTCGACGACGACGGCAACGTGCTGCTGCGGTTCAAGGGCGGCGCGAAAGGCGTGCTGCACAGCTCGCAGATTTCCGTCGGCGAAGAGAACAATCTTAACATCCGTGTCTATGGCGAAAAAGGCGGTCTCGAATGGCACCAGAACGAGCCTAACACCCTGCTCTTGAAATGGCTCGACCAGCCGATGCAGGTCTATCGCACCGCCAATGGCTACCTCGGTAAAGCCGCCCTCGCCGCCGGCCGCACCCCACCATCGCACCCCGAGGGTTACCTCGAAGCCTTCGCCAATATTTACAAGAACTTCGCCGGCGCCATCCGCGCGCGCGTGGACAAGCGGAAGCTCGCCAAGGACGACCCGGCGAACGATTACCCGAAGATCGAGGACGGCGTCCGCGGCATGGCTTTCATTGAGGCGGTCGTCGCCTCGTCGAAAGCCAACGCCGCCTGGACGAAGATCGAAGCATAAGCCGCCCGGGCTTCAATCCGCCCGGGGATACGCGATCTTGTACTGATCGAGCAACTGGCGGAACTTCGCCGCTTCCGGGCCGCCGGCCTTGAGCTGCTGCTGGATGAGCGCGTCCGCTTCCGGCTGGAGGTCCTGATTGATCAGCGCCGTCACGAGCAGGAATTGCCGCTCCGTGGTCGGGCGCTCATTCACCGCCGCCCGCGCCCAGGCCAGCGTCTGCTCGTGTTCGCCCACCCGCTGCGCGGAAGTCGCCGCCGTCGCGTAAAGCCAGGCGATCGCTTCCGGGCCGACATCGCCGGTGATCAGCGGCAGGCCCTTGGTCCGCTCGCTCGTCGTTTCAAAAATATCCACGCACTCGCGGGCCAGCGGATAAGCGTCGGCCGGACGTTCGGCCACGACCTTCTGCAGCGCTTCCAACTTGGCCAGCAGCACGGTGGCGGGACCGGTCACGCTATCGCCAATCTTCATCCGCCCATCCGGCAGGATCTGCATCCCCTGCAGGTGTTCGTCGAGTTGCTTCAAATGCCAGTCCGCAACCGCCGTCTGATCCTGCAGATCCGCGAGCAACGTCTTCGCTTTCGCGGTCTCTTCGACCAACTCCTTGAGCATGGAGGCGTCGGCCAGCCCGCTCGGCACCGCGCCGTCCTTCACCCGATCCTGGCGCATCAGGAAAACGCCGGCCATCAGCGCCGCCACGCAGAGGGGCACGACCGCGAGTTGCGGACGCCCCGAGGCGATCCACCACGCGCCGCCGACGAGACTGTTTACGATTAAAAGGAGACCGACGAACTGCATAGACCGGTCAGACTTCCGCCCCCGCCGCGCCTTGTAAAGCCACCATCCGCGCGGCGGCGCGAATCCTTGGCCCGCGCTATTTCAGGACGTCCGCGAACCACGCCCGCAGCCGGTCGCGCGCCGCGGAAGGCCGCCGCACCCAGGCGTCGTTGTGATTGCGAAAGCCCGTTTCTTGAATCGTAATTGCGCCCTTTTCCCAACCGCCCGTCGCGCGCAAATAACGCTCGGTCTCCGCCGCGTTGGTCCCTTCGCCGCAGATGAATTGCGGGCGCCCGGCCAGCCGCTGAAGCCGAGCCCCGGCGGACGCGCGATCGACGCCGGGATACGGCCAACTCGTGCGCACACCATCGTAATGGCTGTAGCAAACGAAAGCGCGCCAGAGCGGCGCCGTGGCGTCGTCATGCAGGCCGAGATAGTTCACCGCGATGGCACCGCGCGAAAATCCCGCGAGCACCACGCGCGTGGGATCGCCGCCGAATTTCGCGCAAACCTCGCGCACGGTTGCGCGGCAATAGGCCAGCGTCGGCTGCGGATCGTAGTGCGGAGGATCACCCCACCACTTGCTGACGTTCGCCGTGCCCGCGGCGTTGAGATACGGCAAGCAGATCCAGATGCAGCCGCGGCCCGCGGTGATGCCGTAGCCGAGTTTGCTGTCTTCGACGCGCCCCGTGCTCTCGTCGCCGAACGCATTGCGATACCCGCCATTCCCCGCCCACTCGACGATCACCGGGAAGCGCGCATCCGCCTTCCAATCCGTCGGAAGATAGAGCGCGTGATGGACCTCCGTCGCCTCCCAGCCCGGCGTCGTCTGGCGGACGCGCCGGCCCGCCGCCGGCGCATCGACCCTCATCTCCGGCACGACAAGATCAGGCGCGACCGTCGCGATGTCCGGCAGTTCCGCGGTGGCGATCGACGCGGTGAGCAGGAGGGCGGCGAGGAGCGGACGCATGAGGGAAGACAGTCGTGCGATACGCGGAACGCGGAAGCAAGTCCGCCAGTGTCCCGGCCAACCGCGCCGCCCGCCAATCGTCACGGAATAATCGCTGGACGGGCATCGGCGGCTTTCCCAAACTCCGCGCCCCATGAGATTCGGAAATCAAGTCGCCATCGTTACCGGAGCCGGACGCGGCATCGGGCATGCCATCGCTTTGCGCCTCGCCAGCGAAGGCGCGCGCGTCGCGGTCGTGAGCCGCACCGAACTCAACGCCACGCGCACCACCGAAGAAATCAACGCCACCTACGCCGGGCTGGCCAAGGCTTACGCGGTCGATGTCGCCGATCACGCCGCGGTCAAAAAACTCGCCGAGCAAATCCTCACCGACTTCTCCCGCGTGGACATCCTCGTGAACAATGCCGGCCTCACCCGCGACGGACTTTCCATGCGCATGAGCGAGGCGGATTGGGACGTGGTCGTCGATACGAATCTCAAAGGCGCCTTCAATTTCATCCAGGCCGTGGAGCGCCCGATGATCAAGCAGCGCAGCGGACGGATCATCAATATTGCCAGCGTCGCCGGGATCATGGGCAACGCCGGGCAGGCCAATTACGCCGCGAGCAAAGCCGGCCTGATCGGGCTGACCAAAGTCATCGCCCGCGAACTGGCCAGCCGCGGCATCACGAGCAACGCCGTCGCCCCGGGCTACATCGGCACGGACATGACCGAGGTGCTCCCGGAAGCGCTGAAAACGAGCGTCATGGGCCACATCCCGCTGGGCGTTTTCGGGGAACCGGCGGACATCGCCGCCGCCGTCGCCTTCCTCGCCAGCGCCGAGGCGAAATACATCACCGGTCAAGTGCTGACGGTCGATGGCGGCATGGTGATGTAGCCGAAGCAGTCGAGAGATGATGGTTGAGCGCTGAGAGCCGCGTCTTTTCCAAGGCACCTCTCCAATTCACGGCGGTCGACTCTCAACTCTCAACCATCAGCTCTCAACTTTTCTCCATGCTCCTCTACCTTCTCCGCCACGCGGACGCGGAAACTCCCGCGCCCGCCGACGACGACCGTGTCCTGTCGGAGAAAGGCCACGCCCAGGCCCGCAAGGTCGCGGAATTTTGCCGGACGCAGGGTGTCAAACTTTCGCGCCTGCTGAGCAGCCCGCTGCACCGCGCGCAGCAGACCGCGAAGCCCGTGGCCGAAGCGCTCGAGGTCGAGCTGACCATCGCGCCGTGGCTGGCCAGCGGCATGCACCCGCACACCGCGCTCGAGGAATTGCGCGCCTGCCGCTCCGAGAGCAGCGTGATGCTTGTCGGCCACGAGCCTGACTTTTCGCAATTGGCCGCGCATCTGCTCGGCCTGCCGACGAACCAGGCGATCCACATTCGCAAAGCCTCGCTCACCTTGATCGAGATCGCCGTCTTCCGCGCGGGCGCGTCGTCGCTCCAGTTTTCCCTGCCCTGCAAATTTTTGTGATCTCTCAAATTCTCCACGCCTCCGATTTTCCGAACGACGCCGCGCGCTTCATCCTCGAACGCGCCCGCGCCGCCATCGCCGCCCGCCAGCTTTTCCGTCTCGGACTCACCGGCGGACGTTCTCCGCGCGCGATCAATGACGCCCTCGTCGCTCAGGCCGGCGATCTGCCTTGGGGCAAGGTGCAGTTCACTTTTGGCGACGAACGTTGCGTGCCGCCCGACCACGAAGATTCCAACTATCGCGTCTCGCGCGAGTCACTCTTCGACCCCGCAAATGTGCCCGACGGAAACGTCTTTCGGATGCGCGGCGAGATCGATCCGGACCTCGCCGCCGAGGAATACGCCGCGAAGCTCGCCGCCGTCGCGGCGCGCCTCGGCGAAGCGCGTTACGTCCACGACCTGCTGCTGCTCGGCCTCGGCGAAGACGGCCACATCGCCTCGCTCTTTCCCGGTTCGCCCGCGCTCCAGGAAACGGAGCGCCTCGTCCTGCCGGTCATCGGTCCGAAGCCGCCGCCCCAGCGCGTCAGCATGACTTTTCCGCTGATCAACTCGGCTCGGCAGGTGCTCTTCCTCGTGCCCGACGCGGCCAAGCGCGAAGTCGTCGAGGCAGTCATCGCCGGCGACGCCCGCTATCCCGCTTCGCAGGTCCGCGGACAGGAGCAGACCTCCTGGCTGCTCGGTTGGTAAAGGCCCATCGCGCGGCAAAAGAGTGGCGCTGGCATTTGCCAAAGATGTCCGCGATGTAACGGCCATGCCCTTTCCCTCCGCTGCCCACCGGTCGCTCCGACAGCCCTTGTTCAGGCTCATCGCCAGCTTTTTGCTGGTGCTCGGCGCGGGGATCTCGCCATGCGCAGCGGTGACTTTCCTGATCGAGGCGGAGGACTTGGAAATCCCCGGCGCGTGGGAGCAAGGCAGCGTTCTGAAAAGTCAGGACATCCGGCAGTTTTTGATCGCGGGCAATCATGCGCGTTCGGCACCCGCGGTCGGTGCCATCGAGTTGCCGCATGCCGGACGCTGGAGGTTGTGGGTGCGGAGCAAGGATTTCCCGGCGGACCGGCCGGGCACGCGGAAGTTTACTGTCCGGCTCGGGCAACAAAAGGCGGCGGTGGAATTCGGAAAACACGGCCAGGCGGAGTTCGACGGCTGGGCTTGGGAAGATGGCGGCGTGCTGGAATTGCCCGCGGGCTCGACGCTGGTCGCGATCGGTGATCAGGCCGCTCATTCCGCACGCTGCGACGCCTTGGTGGTCACGGACAATATGAGCTATCGGCCCGCCGGGCCGCCGTGGCTTTTGCACAAGGAACTCGCGAAGACCGCGCCTTTGAAAATCAGCGAGGCTTCGAAACTCAGCTACCAGCCCGCGCCGTTGACGCAGATCGAAGACGCGACTGTCGCGACCCTCCAAAATGAGTCCGTGCGCTTGAACTTCCATCGCGCGACTACCGCGAGCGGCGCGGTCATCGCCATGCGCCCGGCGACCAATGACGGGGGCAGGTGGGTGCACGCGACCGAAGACATCTCGCCGGAAAGTTACCGTGTCCTTTTTCGTCCGCCGGAAAGCGACCCGCGCATGACCCGCCGTGTGCATCCGACTTGGGATGTCGCCTGGAGTCCGAAAATCGAAGCCGAAGCCGGCGGAGCGACCGCCAGCACGCGGCTCGGCGTGGCCACCGCGCCGTGGGCGTCGGGCCAGACTTTTCCGCTGCGCCCCACCGGCGCGCGGCAGGTGGACGCGCGGACGGTCGAGCTCACCTTCCCGGCGATCGCGACGGGCCAACTGCGCGCAACGTGGCGCCTGGCCGAGGGGCAGTCGATGGCGCGGGTGGAGATGCATTTTACGCCAAGCAAGCCGGGACATTTTTCGCTCGGCTACCACGCCCCGCTCGCCGCTGCGCCGGACGCCCTCGATTTTCTCCTGCTTCCTTTCATGTTTCAAGGACGCCGCTTTCCGGCCCGCACGGAGACGCTGCTCAGCGCGCTCACGCCGACGCCGTTGGCGCTGGTCAATCGCGGCGGCGTCTCATCCGCGGTCGTCGCGGAACCCGGCGACCTCGCTCCTGAATGGCCGGGTGCAACCAACTCCCGCTACCTCTTCGCCCTGCGCAACGAGAACGGGCAGGCGCAGCCGATGATCTACAGTCCCGTGTTCGGCCAGCCGGGCAGTATCTCCGACGGCGCGCCGCTGCGCAGCCGGTTTCAGCTCTGGCTGGCGCGGGGCGATTGGTACGCCGCCTACCGCCGGATCGCGGACGAAACTTTCGCGCTCAAAGACTACCGCCGCCCGGTCGTCGCTTCGCTCTCGGACGCGGCGCTGAACCTCGTCGATCTGATGCGCAACGAGGCCGCCGCCGGCTGGGATGCCCGCGCCAAAGGCCCGTGGAATATCGAGAGCCGCAACACCGTCACCCACACCTCCCCGCTCACTTATCTCAGCATTTACCTGCTCACCGGCGACGAGGATTTCTACCATCGCTTCGCGCGCCCCTCGCTCGAGTACCTGCTCTCGCGGCCCAGTCCGCACTTCGCCGCGGAACGCGAGATCTGGGATAACTACTACCAGCATCAGCCGATGCGCGGCCCCGCGCGCTTCTTCGGGGCGAACACCTTCGCCTCCGCCTACGCGATGACGCATGGCCGTTCCCCGGCCTTCGGCGGCCTTTGTCTCGACGAAAAGGGCGCTGTGCGGCCCACCCGCGGGAGCGGGCATGTGCAGCTGTTCGAAGATCAGCTCGCGCTGTTTCGCCTGACGGGTGACAAGCACTGGCTCGAGCAGGCGATCGTCGGCGCCGACAATTACATCGCGGCGAATCTCACCAATCTGCCGACGCGCGACCTCGGCGAGATGCCGTTCATCAACAACTCGTTCGTGCCGGATTGGGAGGGATTGCTGCATCTTTACGAAGCGACCGGCGAAGCCCGTTTCCTCGCCGCCGCGAGGGAAGGTGCGCGCTGGCTGGTCACTTCGTTTTGGACCCAGCCCAGCATCCCGAAGGGAGATACGACGATCCACCCCGGTGGGGTCTATGATGCCGGCCGCCACCTCTGGTGGTTCGGCGACGAAATCTATCGGCGCGGTCTCTACCAGGCGCCTTACACCGGGGAGAACGTGCTCCTTCCGCCGACCCCGCTGCCCGAACGGCGCGTGCCGGCCTGGCAGGTCAGCCGCGTCGGCCTCGGCCTCGAGCAGCCCTCGACCTACACGCGCAACGGCCCACACGCGAACATCCTGATGAACACCTGGGCGCCGGCCCTGCTCCGTCTTGCCGGTCCGGCGAAAGACCCCGCCTTTCGCACCGCCGCGCGCAACGCCACCATCGGCCGTTTCACCAACTACCCCGGCTACTATCTCGACGGCGCCACCGACGAATATTTCCGCCCCAGTTATCCGCTCACCGGACCGGACGTGACGTCGCTCTACGTCCATCACGTGCCGCCCTTCACCGCATCGGTGATCGACTATCTTTTCTCCGATGTGGAAACGCGCTCCGGCGGCGCCATCGCCTTTCCCTGGGTCCGCGAGTGCGGCTACGTGTGGTTCGACAGCCGTCTCTTCGGCCACGCGCCGGGCCACGTCTATGGCCAGTCGGCCTGGCCTTGGCTGCATCGCACGGCAGCGACGGTCGATACGATCAACGTCGATCGCCTGCTCGCCCACGGGGACGGCAGGTTCCACGTCGTCCTGCTCAATCAAGTCCGCGAACCGCAGCGCGTGCGCGTTTCCTTCGATGAGAAAGTGCTCGGTCGCGACGTAAACGGTGCCGCCATCCGCGTCCACCTCGACAATCAACCGGCCGCGCCGCTGACCGTGAAGGACGGCGCCGTCGAATTGATGCTGCCCGCGCTCAGCATCGCCGCGCTGAGCATGGATGGCGTGCGCGTGGATGTGCCGACGCATCGCGTCGCGCCGCCGGCCACATTCAGTCTTCCCACCACGCCAGCCTTGCGCCGGAGCCCTTTTCCGGGCACCGGGTTCGAAGCGGTCGGGACCGTGCTCGAAGTGCCTCCGTTTACGTGGCGGGACTTTTACGTCTCGATCACTGCCGGACTCGATGACGCCCGCGCCGCGAGGCTGCGCTACCGCGTGGGGGAAGAGCCGGAAAAGATCGTGGAGGCGACGCAATTCCCCTGGGAGTTTTCGGTGCGAACCGAGGACCTGAAGCAGCCGATCACCTGGCAGGCGGAACTGCAATTGCCCGACGGCCGTTGGGTGACCGCGCCGTAGCAGAAATCACCGCTCGACCAGCACGTGGCGTGGGTCAGACCTCGTCCTGCAGCGTGAGCAAAAATTTCTGTAGATCGGTCAATTTCGGACTCTTCGCGTTGCGCACGTAATAGCCCGAAGTCGCGACGCCGATCTGCAGGCTCGCCGCGAGATCCAGACCGAGCAGGCGCCCGACGCAGAAGCCCGCATTGAAATGATCTCCCGCGCCCGTCGTAATCTTCGGCTTGCCGGTAAACGGCCCGATCACATGCTTCGCGCCCGTCGCATCCGCCGCCGCCGCGAACTGCGTCGGGTGAATGACCACGGTGTCGATCTTCAAGGCGCGCTGAATCTGCGAAGCGTGATGTGTGACCGTGCCATACGTTTCGTCCGGCGCCTTGAACCCGAGCACTTCGCCGATCTGCCGACTCTCCTGCAAATTCAGGCCGAGGATGACGCGGAAGTGTTTTTCAAATTTCGTGACCTGCTTGAGCGCGACCGCGATGTCCTCAGGCGAGCGTTTCGCCGGGTCGGCGAGGTCGATGAAAAGCCAGCGCTTCGGCCCGGTAAGTTTTGGCGCGATGCGCGTCGCGATCTTCTGCCAGATCGCCGTCAGGTGCGGCAGCATCGTCCAGTTCACGAGCGCGATGAGCGACGATGCGCCAAAGATTTCGAGGAGCTGTTTCTCCGGGACATGCGCGATCAAATTCGCCCAATTGACGTCCTTCAGGCTCTGGTGTTTGCCGCACATCAGCTTGCCGTCCTCAAATTCGATCGCGTCGGTGTAACCCGGCTCAGCGATGGAATGCACCGTCGCCCGCGTCTGCAAATCCGCGAAGACCGGATGGATATTCGGCGCGCCGAGATTCCCGATATAAGTGACCGGCGTCCCGTAGCTGCCGAGCGCGTTCGCCATGATCGGCCCGTTGCCGCCGAGCTTCACCATCTGGGTCACGAATTCGAAATTCGCGCTCAGTCCCGCCGCCGCGTCGATCTTGCTCGCGAAGTCCCGCATCTTGCCCATGCGCGCGTATTTTGTCGCCGACTCCCGCCGCGCGACGACGTGCAGGATGGTATCCACGAAGCCATCGAAACCGACAAGGATCTTGCTGGCGGCGAGTTGCGCGCGGGCGGCGCGGATTTGAGCGTGGACGAGTTTCGGAAGACTGGGCGACATCGGGGCGGCGTTATAGGGAGCGTCCCGAAGCGTGTCGAGAACTGTCATAAATCACTGTCGCTGTTGGATGGAATCGACTCCATTCCACCGCCTGCTACCCCCGTTTTGGACCGCTTATACCATCTCTCGCAAAGAACCTGACAGTGAGCACCGGGCCGCCGTCATGTCCTCTGCGGCCCTTTGCGTGCTCCGCGCCTCTGCGGTAGAGGGTAGGCTGAGTTTTACCGCAGAGGCGCAAAGAACGCAGAGGGCCGCAGAGGGTCCGATTGATTCTGGGAGATGGTATGACTCATTTCAGCAGCTTGCTGACCAGCGCGGACACCGCTTCGTCCGCCGCTTTCCGCGCCGCTTCCCCCGCGCAATTGGTCGCCGCGACGAAGACCGCATCGCGGGCCGGTGCGATCCAGATCACGACGTAGAACATCGTGTTCGATCCGGCGTGCGTCAGCGCGTTGCCGCCCGCCCAGCCGCGCGGCGTGACGATCCATCCCGCCGCATAATCCTGTCCCTCCGCGGGCGTGTGCAGCTTCACAAAACTTTCGCGTTTCAAAAACATCGTCCCCAGC
>JBBQIZ010000076.1:0-19344 GCA_038325425.1 Chthoniobacterales bacterium | reverse complement strand
TCCTCTCGCCGATGCTGCACGCGTGGTATTTCGCGTGGCTGCTGCCCTTCGCCGTGCTCACGCGCAATCGCGGCGCCATCATGCTGAACATCACCGGCGCGCTCTACTTCATCATGTGCCACCGCATCGCGATGGGCGAAGTCTGGACGCTCTGCTGGTGGGAACGCGCGTTCATCTGGCTGCCCTTCGTCGCCGGTTTCCTGTGGAGTCGGCTAGGCCGCCCGGCGCGTGCGCAAACCGAGACTCGCACCGCCTTCGCATCGCCCATCGCCGCACCCGGAACATGAACCTGCCACCCACGCTCTGCCTGGTGCTGAAAGCGCCCCGGCCCGGTTTCGTCAAGACCCGGCTCGCCGCGGACCTCGGCGACGAAAGCGCGGCTCAGGTGTATCGCCGCCTCGTCGAACATCAGGCCGCGCAAGTGCCGCGCGAGTGGCGCGTCGAGGTTCACTTCACCCCGGCCGATGCCGATACGGAAATGCGCGCCTGGCTCCAACCGCTCCTCCCGACCGAGACAACCTTTTTTGCGCAGCCCGATGGCGACCTCGGCGCACGCCTGCGCGCCGCCCTGGCCGGTGCCGCTTCCCGCGGCGCCAATGAGATTCTATTCGCAGGCGGCGACTGCCCGGAACTGACCGCCGAGAAACTCAGCACCGCCGCCCGCGTGCTGCAAACGACACCCTTCGTCATCATCCCCGCGACCGATGGCGGCTACGTCCTCATCGGCCTTGCCGCCCCGCGCTTCTTCATCTTCGACGACATCGCGTGGAGCACACCGCAGGTCTTTGAACAAACTCGGCAGCGCATCCAAGCGCGCGGCTACGACTGCCACTGTTTCGCCCCCGTGGAGGACGTGGATGACCTCCACGCGCTCCGCCGCGCACGCACCCACTGCCCGGCCCTCGCCGGGTTCGACTACGCCGGCTTGCGGAAAAATGCCTGATTCCTGCGCAATTGCAGCGGCGCAGGGATCTCCACTCCCTCCAGCCCGGCGGCCGCGCATCAACTCATCTTCCCGCCTGGCAAATGCTGCGTTCTGCTTGAGGCTGGTCAGGTGCGGATTGCCATACGACGCCTGCACAAACGGGACGCGCCGGGGCGCAGGAGCGAGGTCTGTGTCCGCGCGGCACCGACCATGTCGTGGAGTTCGCTTACGTGAGGACGCGATGCTTCACCCCGCCTCGGAATTCCTCGGTCGCACAGCGGAGCTGGACCGGATACGGCGAGGCCGCCCGCTTCATCACCACGCCCTCGAAGAAATCGCCGCCGAGCGCACGGTTCGCAACGCGGAGCCGCTGGTAAAACGCGAGCGCATCGGCGTGCGATTCAGGGCGCTGGGCGCGGGATCGAGCAGCGGCAGCTCGCCAGCCTCCTGCGCTGGAGGTCGTCGGTTCGAGTCCGGCTCCCGCATGGGACCAGCAGGCGGGTGAAGCCGTGGCGTTCATCGTTCAGGCATTCGCGGAAGGGAAGGTCGGCGACATTCTTTTCACCACGGCGAAAATCTCATTCGCCAACGCGCTGAATTTTCCCGCGGGCACACTTATGGCCGTGGCTCAGGCGCTTTGGCAGGCGCTCGTCGAGGCGGTGAAGGACGCCATCACGCTTTTCCAGATCGTGACCACGGCCGATTTCTGGATTGGCATGGGCAAGGCCATCATGGGCATCGCCCAGAGCTACATCGCGTTCCTCCTCGGGGGCATCGCCAAGCTCCTCACTGGAGATTTCGATCACCCCGCGCGTTTTCAAATCTGCCGATTTCGCTGAAGCACGACTCAGCGGTATGACAGTGCCATGCAAACCACCAAAATTTGGATTTTGGCCACTCTTTCCGGAGTAAAAGAGTGGCGGAGCCTACGGGGCTCGAACCCGCAACCTCCGCCGTGACAGGGCGGCGCTCTAACCAATTGAGCTAAGGCTCCTTGAAAGGAGGGCGGGACGTTAGGGCGCTCGCGGAAGGGCGGCAACCATTTTTTCCGGGATTTTTGCGCCCGCCAGATGCCCTCCGAAGTAAGGCGGGCGCATGCTATCCGCCGAACCCTTGAACCCGCCGCCGCCGGCCGTTTTTCACCGCGGAATAGCGATCTCTGGTCATGGTCAACGATGCGGTCACTCCGGAACCTTCGCGCCGTATGTGCCGCG
Source organism: Chthoniobacterales bacterium (assembly GCA_038325425.1). Classification (GTDB taxonomy): domain Bacteria; phylum Verrucomicrobiota; class Verrucomicrobiia; order Chthoniobacterales; family Chthoniobacteraceae; genus Chthoniobacter. Next base: position 17,205 of record JBBQIZ010000076.1, on the reverse strand, counting down.
CGGGCCGGAACTCGACCTCCTGGAGGGTGGGGCGCTGATCAGCATGGTCGGGTTCCGCTTTCTCCGGACGCGGGTGCTGGGCTGGTCGGTCCCATTTCATCAGGATTTTGAGGAGGTGAACCGGCGTTTTTATGTGCGTCGCCGACGGGCGGAAGGGTCGTAGCGGGGCGTGGTCTTCATCCGCGAGATCGTGCGGAAGCAGGCGATCGCGCTGGTGGCGCGCGTGGTTTACCACGAACCCTATCTCGCGCGGCCGATGCGGCATCGCGTGCCGGCTCCGGGGCGGGCGGGCGGTTTGAATTTGATTAGCGTGTTCAGGGAAATTGGTGCGCATTGGGGGGCGAGACGCTAGGGGAGGCGGCGCCGCTCGCGCCGGGCAGTGCGGAGGAATTCATCTTCGAGCATTACTGGGGTTACACGCGCCAGCGCGACGGAGGGACGGTGGAATATCAGGTGGGGCATGCGCCGTGGCGGGTTTGGAAGACGTCGCGGGCGTGGTTGACGGGGGCTGCGGCTGGGACCGTAGCGGGGCGGCGCGCGGATAAGTGGCCGACTCGGGCACTCGTCACTCGACACTCTCCCCGCGATTTGTTCGCATCCGGTCCATGAGTTTTTTTTGGGACCGCTATCAGCAATATCTTCTGCGCCACGACGCGCTTGGCTTCTCGCTCGACATCAGTCGGATGCGCTTTGGTGATGAATTTTTCGGCAAATTCGAGTCGCTCGCCCAGAAGGCCTTTGCGGACATGCGGGCGCTGGAGGCGGGGGAGATCGTTAATCCGGATGAACAGCGGATGGTCGGCCACTATTGGCTGCGCGCCCCGCAGCTCGCACCGCAGCCGGAGCTGATGGCGGAGATCGAGCAATGCAACGCGATGATCCAGAATTTCGTCGGGCAGATTCACGCCAGCGGACGTTTCACTGACGTGTTGCTGATCGGGATCGGCGGCTCGGCGCTGGGGCCGCAATTCATCAGCGATGCGCTCGGCACGGATGACGACCGGCTGCGCCTGCACTTTTTTGACAATACCGATCCGGAAGGCATGGATCGCGTGCTGATCAGCCTGCAGCACCGGCTCGAGCACACGCTCGTCGTGGTCATTTCCAAATCCGGCGGTACGGCCGAAACCCGCAACGGTATGCTCGAAGCGGAGGCGGCGTATCAGAAAGCCGGACTGAATTTTGCGCAGAACGCGGTCGCGGTGACCGGCGTCGGCTCGGCTCTGGACAAAATCGCGGAGAAAAATGGCTGGCTGGCGCGTTTCCCGATGTGGGACTGGGTCGGCGGACGCACCTCGGTGATGAGTGCGGTGGGCCTGGTGCCGTTGTGGCTGCAGGGCCTCGACATGCAGTCCCTGCTCGATGGCGCGGCGGCGATGGATGTCTGGACGCGGACGCCGGCGACGCTGAAAAATCCGGCGATGCTGCTTGCGCTGATGTGGCACTACGCGGGGAACGGGCGCGGGGAAAAGGACATGGTCGTGTTGCCGTACAAGGATCGCTTGGTCCTTTTCTCGAAGTATTTGCAGCAACTCGTCATGGAATCGCTCGGCAAGGAACTCGATCTCTCCGGGAACAAAGTGAACCAGGGGATCGCCGTTTATGGGAACAAGGGTTCGACCGATCAACACGCCTATGTGCAGCAGTTGCGCGACGGGGTGCACAATTTCTTCGTGACGTTCATCGAGGTGCGACGGGGACGCGCGGGCGAATCGATCGAAGTCGAACCGGGCGCCCAGACGGGAGATTTTCTCCAGGGATTTTTGCGCGGAACTCGCACGGCCCTTTACGAGGGCGGGCGCGATTCCCTGACCGTGAGCATCCCGCAAGTCACCCCTTATTCCGTCGGCGCGCTGATCGCGCTGTATGAGCGCGCGGTCGGCTTCTACGCCTCGCTGGTGAATATCAACGCCTACCATCAACCCGGAGTTGAAGCGGGCAAGAAAGCGGCGGCCAGCGTGCTCCAGACCCTGGGCCGCGTGCGGGGCTCTCTCTCCGCGAATCCGCGAGCCGCGGTAGAGATTGCGACTGCGCTGGGCGAGGATCCGGAAGCGGTCTTCCACGCGCTCCAGCATCTCGCAGCCAATGATGCGCGGGTCACCGCGACGGCGGGTGCGACCGCTGCAGCCGATACGTTCGGCCTCGTCTGATGTCGAAGATTTCCCCCAGCAGCCCTGGCTCGACGCAGGAAATCGTGGTGCCTTTCGAGCGTGTCGCCGGTCTCGTCCGCCAGCTCACGCACGATGTGCGCAATGGCCTGAACACGCTCGATCTGCAGTCGGCGTTTTTGCAGGAGCTCGTCAGCGATCCCGAAGCGCTGCCCGAGGTGAAGCGCATCCGGGCGATGATCGGGAGCACGGCGAAGATGCTGCAATCGTTTTCCGCTTCCTTCGCGCTGGGCGAGCCGCATCCGGTGACGTATTCGGCGAAAATGTTCGCCGAGGATTTCCACGGGCGATTGGCGACTCTCCTGCCCGATCAGGCGTCGCAGATCGTTTGGTCGGAGGAACTCGGGGAGGAAGCCATCGCCGTGGACATCGAGCTGATTTTCCGCGCCTTCAGCGAGTTCTTTAAAAACGCCTTTCATTTTCGCGAAAAAGACGCGGAAATTTCGGTGCGGATTTTCGCGGAAGGCGGGCGCTTCGTTCTCGAGCTGCGGGAAGCAAAGTCCACGCCGCCGGTGGCGCCGGAAACGTGGGGACGTGAGCCGCTGGTTTCCACGCGGCGCGGTGGTTTCGGCATGGGCCTCTTTCATGCGCGCCGGATCCTGGCGGTGCATCAAGGGGCCGTCGAATACGCCTATGATCCCGCGGCGGCGGTGCTGACCACGCGGATTTCGCTCCCCCTTGCCGAGGGCTGAAGATGGCCGCCACATCGCGTCACAAGATCGTCGTCGTGGACGATGAGCGCTCGATCCTCCTCACGTTGGAGTCGCTGCTCAGCCGCCACAACTATGAGCCGCAACTCGCGCACACCGGGGCGGCCGGCCTCGCCCTCGTGCGCAAGGTCAGGCCCGATCTCGTGCTGCTCGATCTCGGTCTGCCCGATGCCGATGGGCTCGATGTCCTGCGCGAACTGGAGACGGAATTCCCCGACATGCCGGTGATCATTCTCACGGCCAATGATTCGCTGAGCAACGCCATCGACTCGATCAAACTCGGCGCGTTCCATTTCATCAGCAAACCGTACGCGGTCGAGGAACTGCTCAATCTGATCGCGCGTGCCATTCAGCAGCGGCGGCTCGAACGCGAGACGGAAACTCTCCATCAGGAAAAACAGCAGCTCTCGAAGCGGCTGGAAAAAGCCGAGCGACAGCTCGCCCCGGTGATCAAGAGCCGCTCCATGCGCGACGTGCAGGAACTCGTTGAACGCGTGGCCCCGACCGATGCGAATGTGCTCCTGCTCGGCGAGAGCGGCGTCGGCAAGGAAGTCATGGCCAACCAAATCCACGGCCTGAGCAAGCGCGCCGGCAAACCGCTGGTGAAGCTGAACTGCGCGGCATTTCCCGCGAACATGATCGAGGGGGAACTGTTCGGTTACGTCAAAGGCGCGTTCACCGGCGCGGTCGCGGATTTTCCCGGCATGATTGCCGAGGCGCAGGACGGCACGCTTTTTCTGGATGAGATCGCCGAGATGCCGGCCGAGTTGCAGACGCGTTTTCTCCGGGTATTGCAGGAGCGGGAATATCGCCCGCTCGGCAGCACAAAAATCATCCCGGCCAATTTCCGTCTCGTCGCGGCGACCAATCAGGCCGCGGCCGAGGCCGTGCGCACCGGCGCGCTCCGGCAGGATCTCTATTACCGCCTGAACACCTTCCAGATTGAGATTCCGCCGTTGCGCGAGCGGCGCGAGGACATCCCGGCACTCGTCTCGACTTTTGCCCAGCGTTTCGCCGCGCAACTCGGCAAACCGGAGCCGACGATCACCCCGGAAGCCTTTGACTTGCTGCTCACCTACGGCTGGCCGGGCAATATTCGCGAACTGCAGAATGCCGTCGAATACGGTGTTGTCCTCGCCGATCACGCCCTCATCACGCCGAAACAGCTTCCGCGGGAGGTGCAGCTTCCGGCCGCCCTGCAGGCCGCCAAAGCGGCGCCCGCGGCCGCCACGCTGAATCTCGAAGAGCAGGAAAAGAACTCCATCCTGCAGGCGCTCGCCCAGGCGCACGGCAACAAAAAGAAAGCCGCGAGCATTCTCGGCATTCATCGGCCCACGCTCTACAGCAAGATGAAGCGCTTCGGCATCGCCTTGTGAGAATGGTCGTCGTTTCCCGTCGCGTATTTCGTGGAATCCGGCAGTTTGCCCGGTTCCATTTCCTCTAGTCATGCTTCGCCACCGTGAAAAAGTTCTCGCCCATGCCGAACAGCAGCTCCGTTCCCAGGGGCAGCTGAATTCGGCGGAACTGCTTTCGCTCTACAAAAAGTTCCTCAAGATCGAGAACCACCGCATCCGGCTGAAGCATCACAGCGGCGGTGGCGGACGCGAGATCTGCGCCCAGCGCGCCAGTCTGGTCGATATCGTCCTGCGCCACTTGCTCGACGCGGCGGTCGAGTCCAGCGCCAATGGGAAAAAGCTGCCCAAACTCGCGCTCGTGGCCATCGGCGGCTACGGACGCGGCGAACTCAACCCGTTCAGCGACGTGGACATCATGTTCCTGCATGACGACTCGACAAAGACGCTCGATCCGCGGCTCAACGACATCGTCCAGCAGATCCTCTACATGCTCTGGGATGTCGGCTTCAAAGTCGGGCATTCCACGCGTTCCATCTCCGGCGCGGTCAAGCAGGCCAATGAAGACATGCTCTCCAAAACCGCCCTCCTAGAGTCGCGGCTCATCGCGGGCGACGAAGAACTCTTCACCAAGTTTCGCACCGCCTTCGTGAAGAACTGCGTCGAGCCCTCCGTGGACGAATACATCGCCCAACGGGTCAGCAATCAGGCGGATCGCCATGAAAAGTTCGGGCAGACCATTTATTTGCAGGAGCCGAACATCAAGAACGGCTGCGGCGGGCTGCGCGATTACCAGAACTTGCTCTGGATCAGCTTTTTCAAGGAGCGCGTGCAAACCACGGCCGGCCTCGTGGAGAAAAAACTGCTCAACGAAGCCGAGCGGCGGCAGCTCGACCGCGCCTACGATTTTCTGCTGCGCATCCGCACCGAACTGCACTACCTGAACAAACGTTCGACCGACGTGATCATCATGAGCCAGCAGCTCCAGATCGCGAACAAACTGAACTATCCGCAGAAGAACATCCTGCGCCGCAGCGAGGCGTTCATGCGCGACTATTATCAGCACGCGCGGACCATTTATTCGATCACCGAACTGCTCTCCGAGCGGCTCTGTCTCAGTCCTTCGGGGAGCGAGAAATCCGGCGGCTTGCTTGGGTTTCTGCGCAAGGCGAAGCCGGCCAGGACCGAGGAATTCGACGGCTTCTACAGTCTCGAAGGTCGCATCTACGCCGAGTCGTCGAACGTCTTCAATCAGGAGCCGGCGCGGATGATGCGGCTTTTCCAGCACATGCAGCAGCGGGAATTGGACCTCAGTCCGGAACTGGCGCAACTCGTCCGCCGTCGCCTGCATCTCGTCGATCGCACCTTTCAGTATGCGCGCGCCACGCGCGAAACTTTCCTCGCCATCTGCTCGCGCAAAGGGCAGGTCGGGCGGATTTTCCGGGCGATGCACGAGGTCGATTTTCTCGGCCGCTACATCCCGGAATTTGGTCAACTCACCTGCCTCGTGCAGCACGAGTTTTTTCATCGCTACACCGCCGATGAGCACACGCTCGTCTGCGTGGAGAAACTCGACATGCTGGTCGATACGCCCGACCCGAAATTCGCCGAATACAAGCGGCTCTTTCAAAAACTCGAAGACCCGTGCGTGCTCTATCTGGCCATGCTGCTGCACGACACCGGCAAGGCGGCCAACGCCAAGGTCCACGCCGAGGCGAGCGCCCTCTTTGCGCAAAAAGTCTCCCGCCGCCTGCAGCTCAACGCCGAACAGCGCAAGGCGCTGGTGCTGCTCGTGGACAATCACATCGTCCTTTCGATGACCGCCCAGCGCCGGAATATCGAGGATCCGGCGACCATCGCAGAATTCGCCAGCCTGATCAAAAGCCAGGCCAACCTCGATGCGCTGATGCTGCTCACGCTCGCTGACGGTCAGGGGACCGGCGATCAGAACTGGTCCGATTGGAAAGAAGGACTCGTCTGGCAGCTTTTCCGCAGCACCGGTCTGTACCTTGCCGACGGCGAAGCTTTCTACCGCCAGCGCACCATCGAACGCGAAGGCTTGCGTGATCTCGTGCGGAAAAAACTGGCCGCCGAATATCGCGAGGAAATCGACGCGCATTTCGAGCACATGCCCGAACGGTACTTCCAGACCTACGGCGTGGCCGACATCTGCGAGCACATCCGCCTCTTCCGGACCTTCCTCGAAGCGCAGCACAAGGACGACTGGCCGCCGCTCGCGCCCGTGGTGAAATGGATTGGGCATCCGAATCGCGGCCACAGCGAATTCCTCTTCTGCGGCTGGGATCGCAAGGAGTTGCTCGCCCGCATCGCCGGCTGCCTCTCCGTCGCGCAGTTGAACATTCTCGGGGCCGACGTCTTTACCCGGACGGACAACCTCGTGCTGGATATCTTCCGGGTCTGTAGCACGAAGTTCGAAGCGGTGACGGATGAGAAGGACATGGCGCTCGTCGAGAAGCGCCTGCGTCAGTCACTTGAAGCGGAAGATTTCGACTTCGATCCGCTGCTCGCGAAGGCCTTGAAAAAGCGCGGGTTTCAACTTTCGCAGGAACTCGATTTCCCAACGCGTATCGTCATCGATAACGACGCGCATCCGGTTTACACGCTGGTCGATATTCAGACCCCGGACCGCCTCGGCCTGCTCTACAAGATGCTCCACGCGATCGCCGAGGCGGGCGTGCAAATCGCGCTGTCCCGCATCTCGACGGAGAAGGGAGCGGCGATCGATGCCTTTTACGTGACCGACCCGGAGGGCAAGAAGCTGCGCAGCGCCACCGCCATCGCGCGGCTGCAAAAGGCGCTGCAAGCGGCATCGCAAGCGCTGCCCCCGACGTAACAGTTTGGACTTTGGTCCAACGATGACGCCGCAATTCCCCCGCATTTTTCTGTGGCACGTCGTGCGCCACCTCCGGCGGCATCCGCTGCTTGCCCTGCTCAACGTGCTCAGCGTCGCGCTCGGGATCGCAGTCTATCTCGCGATCCAAATCGCCAACCACAGCGCCAATCGCTCCTTCGCCGCCGGGATCGATCTTGTCGCTGGGAAAACGCATCTCGAGGTGCGCGGCGACGTGGACGAAAAGCTCTGGCCGCAACTCGCGCAACAGCCCGGCGTGCGCGCCGTCACCGGAATCGTCGAAGGCGTGATCACCTTTCCCGAGTGGCCGGGCGAATACCTGCGCGTCATCGGCGTGGATCTATTCAGCGGCGAGCCTTTCCGGACTTTCGAGATCGGCGATCAGGGGAAAAGTCCACCGTTGGAAAAGTGGATGGGCGAAGGCGGCGCGCTCGCGCTGACGGTGGAGTTTGCGCGCCAGCGAGGGCTGCAGGTCGGCGATGAAATGCGCGTGTCGGTGAATAGCGAGGTCCGCACGGTGACCGTCGCGGCTTTGCTCGACAGCCGGGATTCGCCCGGCGCCGCGCAGCCGCGTTTTGCGGTCATGGACATCGGCTGGGCGCAGGAGCTTTTCGGCAAACAAGGGCGCTTGTCCTCCCTTCAACTGCTCCTCGAGGAACCGCGGCGCGCCGCCGCTGTCGCTCCACAACTCGACGCGATCCTTCCGCCCGGCCTGCACGCGGAGCCGCCGCGTCAGCGCAGTTTCCAGATCCAGAACATGCTTTCCGCGTTCCAACTCAATCTCACGGCGCTGAGCATGGTCTCGCTGCTCGTCGGGGTGTTCCTGATTTATAACACCATCTCCGCATCGGTCGCGCGGCGGCGGGTCGAGATTGGAATTTTGCGTTCGATGGGCGCGACGCGCTGGGAAGTGCGCAGCCTTTTTCTCGGCGAAGCGGCGGTGCTCGGGATATTCGGGATCGGGCTCGGTGCGGTCGGAGGGGTGGCGCTGGCGCAAGTCCTGACCGGCGCAGTGGCGAAGACGGTTTCGTCACTCTACGTGCTGCTCAGCATCGACCGGAGTTGGCTGTCGCCGTGGCAGTTTCTGACCGCGGCGGTTTTTGGTTTTGGGGTGGTCCTGATCGGAGCGTGGCGACCGGCGGATGAAGCGTCGCGCATTGATCCCGTGGGTGCGCTGAGTCTCGGCGCGCATGCCGAGCGGGCCGTCGCGCAAGCGCCGCGCTGGGGTTGGGCAGGAATGGGCGCACTCGCTCTGGCGGCGCTGAGCGCGCTCGTGGCCTTGCGTTTCGGACCGCCGGTCTGGAGTTTCGTGGCCGCTTTTTTCATCCTCGCGGGCTTCGCGCTTTTTTCGCCGGCGGTCGCGTGGCAATTCGGCTGGGTCGCGAGCCGGATGCAAGGCCCCGGCCGGATCTGGCGGCTGGCGGCGGATCATCTGCGCCAGTCGATCCATCGTAATGCCGTGACCGTGGCCGCGCTGGCGGCGGCCATCGCGATGATGATCGGACTGATGGTCATGATCTTTTCTTTCCGCGACAGCGTGGATGCTTGGATCGACCGGGGGATCGTCGCTGACCTTTTCATCGCCCCGGCCTCGAATGAAACGATCGGTCTCGAAGCCGCGGTTTCGCCGGGGGCACTGGCCTGGCTGAAAGCGCGACCCGAGGTTGGCGGGGTGGATACCTTTCGCGAACTGGAGACCTCGTTCACCCTCACGCCGCCGCTAAAGACCGGTCCGCATATTGCCCGACTCGCCGTGGTCGAAGGCGAATATCGCCAAAACCTCACGTTCGTCGGCGGCGATGCGGAACGAAAGATGGCGCGGGTATTGGCCGAAAACTGCGTGGCCGTCACTGAACCGTTTGCCCGCAAGTTCAAGGTCCGCGACGGCGACCGCGTGACCTTAACCACGCCGCGCGGTCCGGCGGTATTCGAGATCGCGGGCGTCTATTCGGATTACACCCGCGACCAGGGGGTGATCCTCATGGCGCGGCGAAACTTCGACGTTTGGTGGAGCGATCCGACGGTGCAATCGCTCGCCGTCTATCTGCGTCCTGGCACGCCGTGGGAACCGCTCGCTGAGGGCTTCCGCGCACAGTTCAGCGGGGAAGGGGAGTTCGTCATTTACTCCAACGCCGCGCTGCGCTCGCGCATCCTCACGATCTTCGATCAAACGTTCGCGGTGACTTACATCCTGCGCACCGTCGCGATCCTCGTGGCCATAGCCGGGATTTTCCTGTCGGTCACGACGCTGGTCGCGGAACGCCAGCGCGAGATCGGCGTGCTGCGTTCCATTGGAGCGTCGCGCGGGCAGGTGCAGCGTTTGCTGATGACCGAGGCCGGCATGATCGGCGCGGTGTCCACGCTGCTCGGGGTGACTTCGGGCCTGGTTTTGGCGCTGGCGCTGATCTGGGTCGTCAATCCCGCTTTCTTCGGCTGGACGATCGCCTTGCAAATCCCGTGGGGCAGCGTGCTGGCGACGCCGCTTTGGATCATCCCCGCCGCGCTCGTGGCCGCTTGGTTTCCGGCGTGGCGGGCCAGCCAGCAATCCATCGCAACTGCCGTCCGCGAAGAATGATGAAACCCATGAAATCACCGACGTGCGGAAGAATCTGGGCATGTTGGATCGGCGTGCTCTTTCTGGCTTTCGCGGTGAACCTAAGCGCCGCCGAGTGGCGCGCGGCATTGCCCGGTTGGCAGTATGAATTCCCGCGTGATCATCGCAGCCATCCGGATTTCAAAACCGAATGGTGGTATTTCACCGGCCGGCTCACGGATGAAAAGGGTGCTATCTTTGGTTACCAACTGACCTTCTTCCGCCAGGGCTTGCGACCTCCCGCTAGCCGCGGTGGTGCGACTTCCCGCTTCGTCGTCGATGACTTGAAGTTCGCGCATTTCGCGGTCAGCGATATCGACGGTCAGCGCTTTCATTTTCAGCAAAAGATCGCCCGCGGCGCTTTTGGGGAAGCGGGTTTCGCGGCCGAGCGGTTGGCGTGGATTGACGACTGGTCGCTCGAGTTGCTGGCCGATGGCGGTTTTGCGCTGCGCGCGAAAAATGGGGCGGCGCTGCTTGAATTGAAATTGAGCAGCGCCAAGCCGTGGGTGTTTCACGGCGAGGATGGCGTGAGCCAGAAAGCCGACGGCGCGGGCCGCGCTTCGCATTACTATTCCGCCACGCGTCTGGCGGCGAAAGGGACGCTGACGCTCGATGGTAAAACGCGCGCGGTGAGCGGGGAAAGCTGGCTGGATCGGGAGTGGGCGAGCAATCAACTCACGCCCGAACAGATCGGTTGGGATTGGTTCAGCATCCAGTTCGACGACGGCACGGAGCTGATGCTTTATCAGATGCGCACCCGCGGCGGCGGGCGCGATCCGAACTCCAGCGGCACGTTCGTGGCGCGCGATGGGACGACCCAGCACCTGCGGCGCGACGACTATCAACTCACGCCGCTCAAGACGTGGACGAGCAAGGAAACCGGCGGGAAATATCCCGTCGCGTGGCAACTCGATGTGCCCAAGCTGAATTTGCAGGCGCGCATCAGCACCCCGCTCGCACAGCAGGAACTCGTGCTCCAGCCCGTGGTCTATTGGGAAGGATTGATCGAGGTCGAGGGCGCGCGGGCCGGGGCAAAGATGCGCGGGCACGGCTACATGGAACTCACCGGCTATGCCGGTGCGCTGGTGGGCCTGTCGGAATGAACGCGGCGGCTAGATCAGCCCGAGCTTCATCTTGCCCGCTTCGCTGATCATCGCCTGGTTCCATGGCGGATCCCAGACGAGTTCCACTTCGGCGTCGCCGACGCCCGACACGCCGAGGACTTTCGACTTCGCCTCGGCGGCAATGGTTGGCCCCATGCCGCAACCGGGCGCGGTCAGCGTCATCTTCACGTCCACCTTCGCGCCGGCTGCTTCGCGTGGCGTGATCACGCAATCATAGACGAGTCCAAGATCGACGATGTTGACCGGGATCTCCGGGTCGTAGCAGGTGCGGAGTTGGTCCCAGACGGCTTTCTCGTCCACCGGGCCGTCGGTGACGGTGACCGGCGCGGCTTTGGCGATCATGCGTTCGAGGCCGAGGGCGTCCGCGTCTTCGTCGGCGATGCGGGCCAGGCCTTGATCCGTGGCGACGGTGTAGCTGCCGCCGAGCGCCTGGGTGATGAAGACGTTGGTGCCCTTTTCGAGCGTGATGGCTTCGCCGCTCGGGATGCGGGTCGCCGGGCAATCGCGGACGAGAGTTTTTTCAGTGTTTTCGTGCATGGTCAGGAATTCGGAGTTTTCAAAACGACTTTCACCTTCCGCTCGGAGTTGGTCGCGGAGTTGAGTTGGTCGAAAAGTGTGGTTGCGGGCGCGGTGGGTTTTGGTGCGGGAGCGGCGGGCGCCGACTGAGGAGCGAGGGCGGAACGGAGCGCGCCTTCGACGAGTTGCGCGCAATGGATTTTCATCGGCGGCAGCGCGCCGAGCGGTGCGGACAAGTCGGCGCCGGACATCGAGAGTGCTTCGTCCACGGTTTTGCCGGCGATCAGTTCCGTGGCCACGCTGGCCACGGCGATGGCCGTCTCGCACCCGAAGGTCTGGAACGTGGCGCGGTCGATGACCTTCTTCCCGTCCTGATCCTTGAATTTCACCCACATCCGCAGCATGTCGCCGCAATCGGCGCTGCCGACCGTGCCGACGGAATCGGCGTCTTCCATTTCGCCGAGATTCTTCGGATTGGCGATGGCGTCGTGGATGCGTTTTTGGAGGTCGTCATTCATTGGGAAAGGCAGAGGTTCTTACTCCTGCTCCTACTCTTATTCTTAATCGCTGTGCCTGGGTGTCGCGGCGGGCGGAAGATCACGAGTAAGAGTAAGAGGAAAGGCTATTCGAGGTCGTAGCGGGCGAGGTTTTGATCGACTTCCTGACTCCAAGCGTCGATGCCGCCGCGCACGGCGCGCACGTTTTCAAATCCGTGCCCGGCAAAGTAAGCCGCGGCGTCCATGCTGCGCGAACCTTGATGATCGATAATCGCGATCAGCGCGCGCCGGTCCCAGCGCATCAGGATGGCCTGCATCAGTTCCTGGGTAAAAAAAATCGCGCCTTCGATATGCACCGCGTCGAACTCCTCGCGCGTCCGGATGTCCACGAGCTTGGCTTCGGAATCGTTCTTCAGCGCCGCGGCCAACTCGGCTGGCGAGAGCTGCATCTGCAAGTCCGCCTCGTGGCTCGTGACGATGTGCTCGACGACTTCGCCGACCGGCAGCGCGTTGTTCCGCGCGCACACGCCGGCCAGTGTTTCCTCCGGTTGAAACCCACAGCTCGAACAGCCGCCAATATGATAGCGGCGGAAAAGCGCTCGCTGCGCGCCGGGATAGTGCTGCAGCAGTTCGCGCATCGTCATCTGTGGATCGAGCGTCGTGGTCGTGGACATACCCGGAAGCTAGCGGCGTCCGGCGCGGCTGACAAACGCGCACTTTACCCGCCTCGGGACGGCGGCTACCGTCCCGCCCTCTCATGCGATTTCAGACACTCATCGAAGGCCGTTGGATTTTCTTTGCCGTGGCCGTGTTGGGGTGGATCGGCCTCTATTTCGGGCAGCACTGGCTCGTCATCCTGGCCTTCCTGCTTTTCCTTTTCTGCCTCAATTTCTTTCGCGATCCCGAGCGGCCGATTCCGCCGGGCGATGACGTCGTCGTGGCCGCGGCCGACGGCGTGGTCAGCGAGATCATCGAGATCGAAGAGACCGAAGTCCTGAAGACGCGCTGCCGCCGGGTCGGCATCTTTCTTTCGGTGTTCGACGTGCATGTGAACAAGGCACCGATCGCCGGCAAGGTCTCATACATCCAGCATCATCCCGGTCTCTTCCTCGATGCGCGCGATCCGGCGTGCTCGGAGAAAAATGAAGCGCTGACCTGGGCCTTCGAAGGTGCAAAAGCGACGCTCGTCGTCCGCCTGCTCACGGGCGCGATCGCCCGCCGCATCGTGCCGTGGTCGAAGGTTGGCGACACTATCCCGAAAGGTTTCCGCTTCGGCATGATCCGCTTCGGCTCACGCACGGAAGTGTATTTGCCGCTGGATGCCGAGATCGCCGTGAAAGTCGGCGACCGGGTCAAGGGCGCACAAACCGTGATCGCCAAACTGAAATAACCCATGACTGACGACGGCACGCCGAAGATCTACCTCCTGCCCAACCTGATGACGGCGGGCAATCTCTTCTGCGGGTTTGCCGCGACGCTCAATATTCTCGAAGGCGCGCTGATTCAGGCGGCGGCGACCATGCCGCTGGCCGAAGCGGTCGAAGCGGCGGCGGCGCAGAAGTTCCACTTCGCGATTTGGTACATTCTCGCCTCGTGCGTCTTCGATGCGCTCGACGGCCGGCTCGCCCGGCTCGGCGGAAACGAAAGTCCGTTTGGTCGCGAGTTCGATTCGCTCGCCGATATCGTCTCCTTCGGCGTCGCTCCGGCGCTGATGGTCTATCGCATCGTGCTCCACGAGTTCCCGAATGCCGGGTGGATCATCGCGTCCGTGTATCTCATCTGCGGCGCGCTCCGCCTCGCGCGTTTCAATTGCCTTGCTGCGGTCAACGCGGAGGCTGCGAACAAGGAGTTCCGCGGGTTCCCGATTCCCGCCGCCGCCGGAGTCATCGCCTCGCTCACACTCTGCATGCTCTGGTTCGACGAGCGCGGGCGCGACATCGGTCACGGCAAATACATTCTCCCGCCGCTCATGCTCTTCCTCTCGTGGATGATGTTCAGCGGCTTCAAATACCCGAGCTTCAAGTCGCTCAACTGGCGCACCACCCGCTCGCTGCCGAAGTTCATCGCCATCGTCATCGTCCTGATTTTCACGGTGATGAATTACCAGTGGATGCCCGCGGTCATCTTCATCTCGTATCTGCTCTACGGCTTTCTGCGCCCCTTCCTCTCGCGGAAATTGAAGCAGGAGATCGAGGAGGAAGTGGAAGACGACGACGAGCCGCTGGAGAGTCCGTAGCTGCGGACGACGGAGAAGTCCGAGTCCGCCGGATTCGAGACTTGGAGGGCGCGCGCGGGGATGCTTGGATGCGCGTCCATGCCGAAGAAACCTGTTGTTCTGATCATTCGCGATGGCTGGGGGATCAACCCCGGCGGGCGCGAGCAAGCCGTTGCCAACGGCGACGCCACGCTCCTCGCGAAGACTCCCTTTCACGATCACCTCTACGCCACCTATCCACAGGCCACGCTGAGCGCGAGCGGCATGGATGTCGGGCTGCCGGTCGGGCAGATGGGCAACAGCGAAGTCGGTCACCTGAATCTGGGCGCCGGGCGGATCGTTTATCAGGACCTGACGCGGATCAATAAAGCGATCATGGACGGCGAATTCTCCACGAACCCGGTGCTCGCCGAAGCCTTCGCCAAAGCGAAAGGGTCGCGGCTGCATCTGCTCGGCCTCGTCAGCGACGGTGGCGTGCATTCGCACCAGGAACATCTCATCGCGCTCGCTGCGGCCGCGCACGACGCGGGCGTGGAAGACATCATGGTCCATGCGATCACCGACGGCCGCGATACTTCGCCGACCGGCGGCGCGGATTACCTGGAATATGTCGAAGCCGGCCTGCGCCCGAGCGGGGCGAAGATCGCGACGGTCATCGGGCGTTATTTTGCGATGGACCGCGATCAGCGCTGGGATCGGAATAAACTCGCGTGGGATGCGATCGTGCTGGGGCGCGGCGCTATTTCGGGGGAAACCCCGAGCACCGCAGTGCGTGCCGCCTACACCGTCGAATCGCGCGGCGACGAATTCCTCCAGCCGATCGTCTTTTCCCACGCCCATGAACAGCGCGTGCGCGATGGCGACGTCGTGCTCTGGTTCAACTTCCGCGCCGACCGCGCCCGCCAGCTTTCGATCGCTTTTCTGCGGAAAGAGTTCGTCAATTTTGCCCGCGAAGTCACACCCGCCGTGCATTACGTCACGCTCACCGACTACGACAAAACCTACGGCTGTCCGGTCGCCTTTCGCCCGCAGTCGTTCGTCAACATCCTCGGCGAAGTCGTCAGCGCCGCTGGACTCAACCAGCTCCGCATCGCCGAGACCGAGAAATATCCGCACGTCACCTTCTTCTTTAATGGCGGCGTCGAGGAGCCCTTCCCCGGCGAAGAGCGCATCATCGTCCCCTCGCCGAAAGACGTTCCGACCTACGACTTCAAACCGCAGATGAGCGCGCCGGAAGTCACGGCCAAAATCGTCGCCGCGCTGCCCGACTTCAATCTCGTCATCCTGAATTTCGCCAACCCCGATATGGTCGGCCACACCGGCGTCGTCGAAGCCGGCATCAAAGCCGTCGAGACGATCGACGACTGCGTGCGGCAGGTCGTCGAGAAAACCCTCTCGCTCGGCGGGCAACTCCTGATCACCGCCGATCACGGCAATTGCGAACTCATGCGCAACCCCGACGGCAGCCCGAACACCGCGCACACCACCAACCTTGTCCACTTTCTCTACGTCGCCGAGCAATCGCCGGGGACCAAGCTGGAAAGCGGCATCCTGGCCGATGTCTCGCCGACGCTGCTCCATCTTCTCGGCGTCCCGCAACCGCCGGAGATGACGGGCAAAAGCCTCGTCACCTAGCGCGCCGCCCAGACTCTCAGTCGGGCTCCGGGCGAGGCGATTGACGATCTCCAGGAACTTCTCGAAATCGAGCGCGACCGTAGTCGTCAACCCGCGGCTTGCGGGGGAGGGGTGCCGACCGAGTTCATCAGATCGTCGAGCAGCGGCCCTTCCATTTCCACCAGATGGCTGCGCTCCGGGAAGCGGCCTTCATTTACGTCGGCGATGTATTCGCGGAAGGCGGCGAGGCGTTCCTGCTGCAGGCGGCGGTGTTCGGCGCCGAAGTTGCGGTAGGCCTTGGCGTGGCGTGGCGGGCGTTCGTCGTAGTCACCGAGGATGTCGTCGGAGAAGAGGAACTGCGTGTCGCACCCGGGGCCGGAGCCGAGGGACATGAGAAGCATCTTCGTCTGCGAGGAAAGGAAGCGCGCGAGGTTGTGCGGGACGACTTCGAGTTCCGCGGCATAGGCGCCGGCGTTTTCCAGTTCCTTCATGCGGTGATAAAGCTCCGTCGCTTCCTCGACGGTGCGGCCGATGGCGCGGTAGCCGGTCCAGGTGACGTGCCGCGGGACCAAACCGAGGTGGCCGACGACGGGGATGCGTTCGCGCGCCATGGCTTCGATGATGAACGGGCTGGCTGAGCAATAGACGCTGCTGGCACCGAGTTCGAGCGCGCGGAAGGCGACGCGAATCGCTTCTTCCGGCGAAGCGAGGCCGTGCGGCGTGGCGCAGGAGAGGAAGCTCTTCGGCGCGGCGGCGACCAGATGCGGCAGGCGCGCCTGCGCTTCGGGACTGTCGAAGCTGCAGCTCATGAGATCAATGCCGGCCTCTTCCGCGGCCGCGGCTTCCTCCGGTGATTTGACGTGAATGTGGGTGAGGACGCGTTTTCCTTTGAGCTGCTGAAGGTCGTGGACGGTGTATTTTTTGCGGGGACGGAGCATGGGACGGTCTGGAAAGGGGCGAAATCCAGAGAGAAGCAGGAAATCGGAAAGGCCGGAAGGTTTTGGTTCGGCGCATTCTGGAAGCTGCCCGGAGGACGATATTTTTTCTCGCGGTTGTCCTGATCGGTTCCGGTCGTTCGTCATGGGATTGCATCCGATGAATCGCGCCCACGCACATCCAAAATCAGCCGCGCTTCCGACACTGGGAAAATCCGTCTTGAGCGAGGTTCTCGGAGCGCTTGGCTGGAACGATTTTCGGACGTGCCAAAGGGAAGAGTTTTCGCGCACGCGTGCAAGGAAGACCTCTCGCCCGAACCGCCCGACACACCGCTGCCCCATTTATCGACCGCGCCATCCTGGCGGCCTTTTCGTGAAAGTTGGGACGCCGGTGCGCCAATTCGTACCGTCCGGGAATGCGGTGAAAATGCGGCCTCGGCTTATGGTTCATTTTTTTTGCCATGCGCTTGCGGGACTCGCGGCAAAACTTTTTCTCCTTAAACCCGCGTCCTATCTTGCGCCGCAAGAACAACGGCTTCAGATTGCGCGTGTTCCCGGAATCCGCTGCGACCTGCGCGATGTGCGAGGCGCGTGGCGGGCACGGAGAAC